>CBIHLH010000019.1:0-35334 GCA_966210405.1 uncultured Marinobacter sp. | reverse complement strand
TTCCTCCACCGACCAGCCCCAGGTGTAGTCCGCGGTAATGTAAAAATACTCCTGGCCGGCGTGGTTGCGCTTCAGGTACTGGCTCAGGGCCTTGGCCGTCATCCAGGCATTGTAGGGTTCACGGAACATGTACTCGTGGCCTTCGCTGCCAGTGGTGGCGTTGGAGTAGGTGAGGGTGCCGAAGTAAAGGGTGTTGCGATCCCGGGCGGCTTTGCCGGAGGCAATGGCAACGGCGCTGGATACGCCCCCAAACATCATTTCGACGCCTTCGCGGTCGATCAGTTCGGCGGTGTTTTTTGCGCCTCGGGCGGGTTCGCCCCGGGTGTTGCGAATCACCAGCTCCAGGGGCCGACCCATAACGCCCCCGGCTTCATTGATTTCGTCCACGGCCAGAAAGGCGCCCAGACGCTGTTGCAGCCCCTGATCCTTGTAGCGACCGGTCTGGGGATAGTTCAGGCCAATTTTAAGGGCTTCGGCACTGACCAGGGTGCTCACCAGCAGCATAAGACAGACTGAAAACAGCGCGTGTGCGAATTTCATAAGCGTGGGTCTCCGGGGGTGGCGCCAGCGTGAATCGGCCCACCGGATGGTTATTGGTTGTTCATGGGTCAGACAGTAGTGTCCCCGGTGATTATGGGGGGCAACAATGGGACGAAGGTGGAAGTTTGCGTTACAAATTGTAGGGAGGAGAGGCACGTCTCTCAGGGGAGGCGACCTGTGTCAGAAACAGAGGCCTTGCGTGGGCCTCAGTCCGTATTCCGGCGGTCTCAGGCTCAGAGTACGGCCGTTTGCCGGCAGGCTTCCAGCAGGGCATACCAGAGCGGCCGTGGCAGGTTGGTGCGCGTGCCGGCCAGGGCCGCCTGAATCCGCTGCTCTCGCAGGGACCCGAGTACCGGTATCGGCCGGCCCGGCAGTTGGCGTAGCCAGGCGATGGCCAGACCGGTCTCACAGAGTCCGGTTTCTTCCCGGGCCCTGTCCCTCAGGCTGGTGGGCAGCAGCTCGGGCAAGCGACCACCGGCCAGGGGTGACCAGGCGAGCCAGTGCAGCCCGTCAATCAAATGCGCCTCGAAGGTGCCGTCAAACAGCGGCTGGGCATGACCAAGAGACAGTTCACTCTGGTTGCAGACCAGTGGCAGATCAGTATGGGTTCGCAGCCAGCGCCATTGCTCCGGCAGGAAATTGGACACACCGATGTGTCGCACCTTGCCGGCCTTAACCGCATCTTCCAGGGCACCGGCTACGGTCTCCGCGTCCAGGAGCGGGTCCGGCCGGTGAATCAGAAAGGTATCGAGCTGCTCCAGGTTCAGGCGCCGGAGGGCATGATCAATGCCCCGCCGAAGGTACTGTGCTTCTGCCCGGTAATGCTTGGTGACCCAGCGGCTGGTGTCCTGGTGGCCGTGCACGATGCCGGCTTTGGTGATCACCCGCACAGCCTGCCTGAGAGCGGGTGCCACCCGGAGCGCCTCGCCAAAGAGACGTTCGCACTCACCATCGCCATAGATGTCGGCATGGTCGAAGACATCCAGGCCGTCATTGAGCCGGGCGTCAATCCAGGCTGCCAGGTTCGCCGGCCGGGTCAGGTCGCCATGGTCCTGAAGGCGCATCATGCCGAGGATAAGCGGGGTATCCGGCAGAAAATCGGCTGCTGGGACTGACGACATTATTTCCTCCCGAAGGCAATGACGGCACGATCATCACCGGTCTGTCGTGAAAAAACGTAGGGTTGCCGGCTGATCAGGGTGTGGGCACCCGCGCCGATGGCAGGGTGACGGTCCCGAAACTGGCCGAGGGTTTGCCAGTGTTCCAGAATGGCCGTCGCTTGGCCACTGTCGATATCGGCCCAGTTCATGTCAGACCGGGTGCCCTGGTGCGGATCAGAACCCGTGGCGCCAAACCGCCGGCCGGTTTCGTCACCGTAGAATACCTGAACCGCCCCGGGGGTCAGCAGCAGGGCCGCGGCGGCACGTTTCTGCAAGGCCGGGTCGTTACCGACAATGCGGCTGAACAGGTTGGTGTCGTGGGAGGAGATGTAGCTGAGCACATTGAACGGCTGGTTGCCGTTGAGCCGGTCGGCGTAATCCGCATAAATGGGCTCCATGTTCACCAGGCATCTGGCCCCGGCAGCGGCCTCTTCCTGCAGATCGAAGTTGATGACGGCGTCGAAGCCGGCATCGAAGTAGCTCGAACGCTGCACCGAATGCGGAAAGACTTCGGCCACCATCCAGAACTCTTTCGCCGGAAGTGGCGCGCCGGGGTTGGCCGCCCGGTAGTCATCAAGCGCTTTCTGGGCGCGGCGTTTCAGGGCCTGCCAGGCTTCCGGCTCGACGTGCTTGGCGGTATCCACCCGGAATCCGTCGACACCAAACTCCCGGACCCAG
The DNA here is from genome assembly GCA_966210405.1 of uncultured Marinobacter sp. GTDB lineage: Bacteria > Pseudomonadota > Gammaproteobacteria > Pseudomonadales > Oleiphilaceae > Marinobacter. The sequence continues at coordinate 32,956 of CBIHLH010000019.1, read as the reverse complement.
CCGGTCAGCCAGGTGATGAGGTAGTCTCGCACGGTGGCGTTCTCCAGTGGCCGGGCCCGGGTGGTCTCCTTGTGTTGCAGGAACACGGGCAGGTCCACCGTCCGGGTGGCTTCGGTCTTGAAATCCGGCAGGAAGGCGAGGGAGCCCCGGCGAGGATCAATAGACGCGGTTGGTGGCGTGTCGTAATCGGCGATTCCGGCCCGTACCCAGTCTTTGCCCCACCAACGGCGCCAGTCCGGATGATCGTAGTCGATAAAGGCGTGGTAGGCGTGGTAGTTTTCCCAGGATTCCGGCTGCCAATGCCCCCACCGGGGCGGAAGGTGTTTCTCGAAGCCGTCGTACAGGGCGCCAAAATCAAAGGTCTGCATGTCCTGGAGGGTGCTGTAGCCGGGATGGTTCATCACCACGTCCATGACCACCCGGATACCGCGCTCGTGGGCTTCGTCGACCAGGGTCCGGAATTCGTCCCGGGTGCCAAAATTGGCATCGGGTACGGTGAAGTCCAGGGCATAATAGCCGTGGTAGCCGTAATGCTGGAAATCACCCTGGTTGCCGCCACCGACCCAGCCGTGGATCTGTTCAAACGGCGGGGTGATCCAGAGCGCGTTGACGCCCAGATTCTGCAGGTAATCGAGTTTGTCCGTCAGGCCGGCGAAATCACCGCCGTGAAAGGTTCCGATCTCTTCTTTTCCATCGGGCTGGCGGCCGTAGTTCCAGTCGTTGTCGGTGCGGCCATTGGCGAATCGGTCGGTAACGGCGAAGTAAACCGTGGCCCCGGCCCACTGAAAACTGCCGGATTCCGTGCCCGCGGACTCCAGCAGCACCAGGCCCTCGGAGCCTTCCGCCGGTGCCAGGGTTACCCGGCCATTACGCACGGTGGCTGTCCGGCCACTGTAATAGTCCCGTACCTGCTCGCCCTCGGCAAAGGTATCCCCGACAGGGATGGTCATTTCCTGGTAGGACGCAGTGCAGAAGGTGGCTTCCCGGGCCGCGCCCGGTGCACCCGCCGCCGCTGAAAAATCCTGGAGCCTGGCATCGCTGGCGCAGCCGGCGAGGGCGAGGCCGACGGCCGAGGCGAGGCACAGGCCAAGCCCGGGTTTTCGGGGGTGTTGGGTCTTGAAAGCGCAGAGAGTCATGGCATTCGCTCCGGTTCGAATTATGGTTCTTGTGGGTGCCATCAAAGCAGAGTCCGGAACGGTGTGGTAGAAGGAATTTTCTACGCCTGACTACTCCCCCATGCTACGCCTCAGGGAATGAAATAAGGGGTGATGCTTATTCACCGGAATTGCAACAAAGTGCGGATACTCGCAAAAGAAAGGTTTGCGTTACGCCCGGTCCGGCAACCTCGTGACGGTCCGGACAACAAGAATAAGGCAGGAACACTCGGAGGAATGACCTGATGAATCGTCGAACTTTTATTCGCAGTACACTCGCTGTTTCCATCGTCGCCACCAGCTTCGGGATGGTCACACCCGCCCAGGCTGAAATTGAAGAAGGCAAGCTGGTGGTCTGGATCAACGGCGACAAGGGCTACGATGGCCTGCAGGAAGTCGGTGACTGGTTCACCAAAGAGACTGGTATCCCGGTTGAGGTTGCACACCCCGACAGTGCCACCGACAAGTTTCAGCAATCCGCCGCCACCGGCAACGGCCCGGACATCTTTATCTGGGCCCATGACCGCTTTGGCGAGTGGGCCCAGAGCGGCATTATTTCCGAGATCAAGCCGTCCCGGAAGGTTATCGAGGCCAATTACGACTTCACCTGGGATGCGGTCACCGTGAATGGCAAGAAATATGGTTACCCGATGGCGATCGAGTCCATCGGTCTGATCTACAACAAGGATTTGCTGCCGGAGCCGCCCAAGTCCTTTGAGGAGATCCCCGCCATCCACAAGGAGCTGGCCAAAGACGGCAAGCGCGCCATCCTGTGGGACTACAACAACACCTACTTCACCTGGCCGATGCTGGCGGCTGCCGGTGGCTATATCTTCGGCGAGAATGCCGACGGTACGGTCAATGTGAAAGATACCGGCGTCAATAATGAGGGTGCCATGAAAGGGGCCAGGACCCTGAAGATGCTGATCGATGAAGGCGTCATGCCCCGGGGTGTGGACTACAGCGCCATGGAGGCCAGCTTCAACAAGGGTGAGACCGCCATGATGATCAACGGTCCCTGGGCCTGGGGCAACCTTGAGAAAAGCGGTATTGACTTCGGTGTCGCCACACTCCCGACCGTGGATGGCGAGCCTGCCAAGCCGATGGTGGGTGTCATGGCGGCCACGCTGAACTCGGCCAGCCCGAACAGGGATCTGGCGGTGGAGTTCCTGGAGAACTACGCCCTGTCCGTCAAGGGCCTGAAAATGGTCAATAACGATGTGCCTCTGGGCGCGGTGGCCAATAAGGCGTTCATGGAAGAGTTGTCGTCGAACCCGCACATCAAGGCCACCTTCGAAAACGCCCGGTTGGGCGAGCCCATGCCGAATGTGCCGGCCATGGGTGCCTTCTGGTCCGCCATGGGGCCGGCCCTGCAAAACATTACGTCCGGACGCCAGTCCGTGGAAGACGCCCTGAACGCGGCCGCTCAGCGGATTACCCGGTAATCCGGGTAATCGGTTCCGGGGTGTGCGACACCCGCCCCGGTTCCCAACCGAGACGTCGATGAACATTGGCCGTCGCCCCGGTGGCGACGGCGTGCAACGGGCTGACTACAATGATAACGGAAACCCTTTCCTCCCCCGGAATTGAAAGCAGACACGCCATGACCCGAGTATTCCTCAAGTGGGGCTCGCTGGCGCTACTTGTCGCCGCATCGCTCTATCTCATACTGGCCCTCTATGTGCAGCGTGAGTTTGTCTTCGCCATGCTGTTCCTGGTGCTGACCGCGTCGGCCGTGGCGGTGTTTGTCAGCAGAAAGCTCTACGCGCACCGCTATATCTTCCCGGCGATTGCCGGCATGGGCCTGTTCGTGATTTTTCCGCTGATGTACACCGTTGGCATTGGCTTCACCAATTACAGTGCCAGCAACCTGCTGAGCTTTGAGCAGGTGCAGGACAACCTGCTGAGCCGCAGCTATCAGTCCGGGTCGGTGCGTTACGAGTTCGATGCGTACAAGACGCCGGATGGCTATGTGCTGTACCTGGAAGGCGACCATCAGGACCTGATCACTCCGCCCATTGATCTGGCCGCCGGCGAGACCCGCGCCCCGCTGTTTCCGGCCACATCGGTGCCGGAGGGCAAGCCTCTGCAGATCCGTGATGTGATCAAACTGAGACAGGACCTGGCCGGCCTGAAGCTGATCACCGATGACAATCGCGAGCTTAGCCAGGCTACCCTGCGTTCGTTCGCCGCCATTCATCCGCAGTTCACCCTGCACGACAACGGCACGCTGACCAACACCCAGACCGACGTGACCTATTTTCCGAACCATGACATCGGCTTCTATGTGAGCGCCGAGGGCGAGAAACTGGTACCGGGCTGGACGGTCAATATTGGCTGGGACAATTATCTGAAGGTGGTAACCGACCCCAGTATTCGTGGGCCGTTTTTCCAGATTTTCGTCTGGACGCTGACGTTTGCCGTGGCCACGGTGATCTTTACCCTGGCCCTGGGTCTGCTGCTGGCGAACCTGCTGCAATGGGACCAGATCCGCGGCAAGGGTTTCTACCGCACCATGCTGATTCTGCCGTACGCGGTGCCGGCGTTTATCTCGATCCTGGTCTTCAAGGGGCTGTTCAATCAGAACTTCGGGGAAATCAACCTGGTTCTGGAAAGTCTGTTCGGTGTTCGGCCCGACTGGTTCAGCGACCCGACCCTGGCCCGTTCAATGATCCTGATCGTCAACACCTGGCTCGGCTATCCGTACATGATGCTGCTGTGCATGGGGCTCCTGCAGGCGATTCCCCGGGATCTCTATGAAGCGTCCGCGATGGACGGGGCGGGGCCGGTGAACAATTTGTTCAACATTACCCTGCCGCTGATGATCAAGCCGCTGATGCCGTTGCTGATTGCCAGTTTTGCGTTCAACTTCAACAACTTTGTCCTGATTGCGTTGCTGACCGGAGGTGCGCCCGACATCCTCGGTGCCAGCACACCGGCGGGAACCACCGATCTGTTGGTGAGTTACACCTACCGCATTGCGTTCCAGGACTCCGGGCAGAACTTTGGTCTGGCGGCCGCCATTGCCACGGCGATCTTCGTGGTCGTGGGCGCGTTGTCCCTGATCAACCTCAAACTGTCCAAGATCAAGGTGTAAGGAGCTTCTCATGGCCATGGTTGAACCCCGCTCCACGAAGTACCGTGTGCTGGCGTCCCATCTGGGGATGCTGGCGTTCATTGTCGTCATTCTGTTCCCGCTGCTGATGGTGATTTCGATTTCCTTCCGCAGTGGTAACTTTGCCTCCGGCAGCCTGCTGCCTGAAAACCCGTCTCTGGAACACTGGTATCTGGCACTTGGCATTCCCTATACCGGTGAGGACGGAGTCACGACCCAGCCGCCGTTTCCGGTGCTGCTGTGGCTCTGGAATTCCATCAAGATTGCGGTGGTGTCGGCGGTGCTGATTCTGGCGCTGTCCACCACCAGTGCCTATGCCTTTGCACGCATGCGATTTGCCGGCAAGGGGTTTGTGCTCAAGTCCATGCTGATTTTCCAGATGTTCCCGCCGGTGCTGTCTCTGGTGGCGCTGTACGCGCTGTTCGATCAGATCGGCAATCACGTAAGCTGGCTGGGGCTGAATACCCACGGCGCTGTGATTGTGGCGTCTCTGGGCGGCATGGCCCTGCATATCTGGACGATCAAGGGGTATTTCGACTCCATTGACCGCTCTCTGGAGGAGGCGGCCATTGTGGATGGCGCCACGACCTGGCAGGCGTTCCGGTACATTCTGTTGCCGTTGTCGGTGCCGATTCTGGTGGTGGTGTTCATTCTGGCGTTCATTATGACGATCATGGAATACCCGATGGCGTCGATTCTGCTGGTGGATACCGACAAGCTGACGTTGGCGGTCGGGGCGCAGCAGTATCTGTATGAGCAGAATTACCTGTGGGGTGATTTCGCGGCCGCCGCGGTGCTGTCCGGGCTGCCGATTACGGTGATTTTCCTGTATTGCCAGAAGTGGATTGTCGGCGGTCTGACGGCCGGCGGTGTCAAGGGCTGACGTTTCCTATCTCCCAGGCCGCGACGGAAGATCCCGCGCGGTCTTTCCGCGACCTTTGCGTCTTCCAGCGTTAATTTTCGCGACCCGGTCAGGCTAATCCCCCCCCTGCTGACCGGGATTTTTTGTATCTGTCGATCTTATATGTTTTCGGAGCAGGGCCGCCCGCACATCGGTCGGGAATGGCCTGCCAAAACACGCTGTTCATACGTCCCTGTACGCTCGGCTCCGCCATCCATGGCTCCGCACGGTTTTGGCAGGCCATTCCCAACCAATGCGCTACCTCATGAGCCGGTCGCCAACTGGCTGGTGGGTATTCAATGGTCGATCGACAGTGTTTGGTGGGCTATAACGAGGACAAAAAGGGGCCGGTACGTGACGGAACCGGCCCAAAGAGGTAACCCCGTTAGGGGTGATGACAGATCGAAATAAACAGGGGGCCGGAATCAGCCCCCTGGAAAAGGGAAGCGTGCCCGGTTGTGATCAGAAGTCGATGCAGGGTTCCTGGTACAGGCGGGGGCAGGCGTTGCCGTCCTGGCGGAACAGGTGGCACTTGTTGGCGTTCAGGCCCAGGGTCATGCGGGTGCTTTCCTGGATCGGGTTGCTGCCATCCGTGCGCATGGTCATTACCCCGTCCACGTTGTTGACGTCCAGGTGTACCAGGGTCTGGTAACCCAGGCGTTCGACCACGTGCACCTCGCCTTCCAGGTACATGTCGGCTTCCTGGTTTTCACTCAGGTGTTCGGGGCGGATGCCCAGGGTGACGGTTTCGCCATCGGTCAGTCCGTTGCCGTTCACTGGTAGTTCCAGGCGATGGCTGCCGGGCATGTCGATGGTGACCGACTGGCTGCTGGCGGCAACCACGGTGCAGTCGATGAAATTCATCTTGGGTGACCCGATAAAGCCGGCCACAAACCGTGTTGACGGGTAGTGGTAGAGCTCCATGGGCTTGCCCACCTGGGCGATGGCGCCCTGGTCCAGGGCCACGATTTTGTCGGCCATGGTCATGGCTTCGACCTGGTCGTGGGTCACGTAGATCATGGTGGCGCCCAGGCGTTTGTGCAGGCGGGAGATTTCGATCCGCATCTGGACCCGCAGGGAGGCGTCGAGGTTCGACAGGGGTTCGTCGAACAGGAATACTTCCGGCTCGCGCACGATGGTGCGGCCGATGGCCACACGCTGGCGCTGGCCACCGGAGAGGTCCTTGGGTTTGCGTTCGAGCAGTTTGTCCAGTTGCAGCAGGGTCGCGGCATCCTGCACCCGGCGCTGAATTTCGGCTTTGGCGGTTTTCGCGAGTTTGAGGCCGAAGGCCATGTTCTCGGCCACGTCCATGTGCGGATACAGGGCGTAGGACTGGAACACCATGCCCACTTCCCGCTCCTTGGGCGGCAGGTCGTTGACTTTGTTGTTGCCGATGAACAGGTCGCCGGAGGTGATGTCTTCGAGCCCCGCGATCATGCGGAGCAGGGTGGATTTGCCGCAGCCGGACGGGCCGACGAACACGACAAATTCACCGTCCTGAATGTCCAGGTTCACATCGCGGGTGACCTGGGCTTCGTCAAAGCTTTTGCAGAGGTTGCGTAAGGTGACGCTGGCCATATCGTCTATCTTCTTGTTGGGTCGATTGAGTCTCAGAGTCGGGCAATGTCAACGCCCCAGGGCTCCAGTTTCAGGGTCTTGCCGTGCCACTGGCCACCAATGAACGCCGGTGTTCCGGTTTCTGGTTGTCCGGCGCCCGGCATGGTGATGGTTACCGGGGCATCGCTCAGGTTGAGGGCAACGACAAGCTGCTCGTCGCCGAGGCGACGGGTAAACACCAGGGTATTTTTCGGGCTTTCGCAGAATTCGATATCACCCTTGAGCAGAATCGGCTGTTTCCGGCGCCACCCCAGGAACGCCCGGTACGCTGCCAGCACCGAGTGGTCTTCGGCGTGCTGGACGGCTACGGCGGCATTGTAATGGTCATCATAAACCGGCAGCCACGGTCGTGCATCGGAGAAGCCGGCATGGGATTGCTGATGGTGCCAGGCCATGGGGGTCCGGCAGCCGTCACGACCCTTGTACTCGGGCCAGAAGTTGATTCCGTAAGGGTCCACCAGGTCTTCGTAGCGCAGCTCGGCTTCGGTCAGCCCCAGCTCTTCACCCTGATAGATGCAGACGCTGCCCCGGAGGGTGAGCAACATGGCCATGTAGGCTTTCAGTTGCTGTTCTGATTGTGCATTCCAGCGAGTGGCTACCCGGGCAACGTCGTGGTTGCCGATGGCCCAGCAGGGCCAGCCGTCGGTGAGCTTTTGCTCAATCGTGTCCACGGTCTTGTGGAAGAAATCCGCGCCATGCTGCTCGGTCAGCAGATCAAAGGAGTAGGCCATGTGCAGCTTGTCGCCATTGCTGGTGTAATCCGCCATGGTCTGCAGTGAGTTGTCGTCGCCGATTTCGCCGACCGTGGTCGTGCCCGGATACTGATCCAGTAGCGCACGCAGGCGCTTCAGGAACCCGATGTTTTCCGGACGGGTTTTGTCGTACTTGTGGAACTGGTAGGCGTAGGGGTTTTCCTTGCGTACGCCGATAGATCCTTCCGCCACCGCCTGGCTGGCGGGGTTGTCTCTCAACTCCGGGTCGTGGAAGCAGAAGTTGATGGCATCCAGCCGGAAGCCGTCAACGCCCCGGTCGAGCCAGAATTTTACGTCTGAAAGAACCTGCTCCTGCACCTCCGGGTTGTGGAAGTTCAGGTCCGGCTGGCTGGTCAGGAAATTGTGCAGGTAGTACTGCTTGCGGCGGCTGTCCCAGGCCCAGGCGGACCCTCCGAACACCGACAGCCAGTTGTTGGGAGGCGTTCCGTCGGATTTCGGATCGGCCCAGACATACCAGTCGGCTTTCGGGTTGTCCCGGGTGGCCCGGCTTTCGGTAAACCATGGGTGCTGGTCTGAGGAGTGGCTGAGCACCTGGTCGATCATGATTTTCAGGTCGCGCTTGTGGGCTTCGGCGATCAGCTCGTCGAAGTCTTCCAGAGTGCCGAAGATCGGGTCGACGTTACGGTAGTCGGATACGTCGTAGCCGAAATCCTTCATCGGTGAGGTAAAAAACGGTGACAGCCAGATTGCGTCCACGTTCAGGCTGGCGATGTAGTCCAGCTTGGCGGTGACTCCCGGCAGATCGCCGATGCCATCGCCATTGGAGTCGTAGAAACTGCGTGGATAAACCTGGTAAATGACGGCGCCGCGCCACCAGTCCGGATTCCTGATCATGTTGCCTCGCTTGTCGTTCCGGGTGTGAGCAAGTTGTTATTGTGCAGACTTGAGTCATACTGCGGCCGGGGCGGCTCCCGTTCATCCTCCTGCCGGACTTTTTGTTGGCGTAGTCCGGGGGAGGAGGGGGGCGTAGGAGGGCGGAGACCGATAGAGGAGTATTCACCGGATGCGAGGCGCAGCGGTGTTTCGGGTGTTAGTGGCGGCGTCCGGGGGCGCCCTGGCAGACTAGACCGCTGTCCGGCTGACCGCGCCGGACAGCGTTTCCGATCACCGTTTCGGGCAGGTAATGGCAACCATCAGGCTGATCAGCCCGGAACCGGCCAGGGCGCCGACGAATGGCATCAGGGTGGGTATGCTGCCGGGAAAGCTGGCGGCTTCCAGGCCCGCCATAACAGTACCTCCGGACAGCCATCCCGGTAGGATGGCGCCCAAAACCCCCGCCAGACATCCCAGAATTGCCGCCCGGGTGTTCATTCTTCGCCAGAGCCCCATCAGAACGGGCAACACTGCTGTGGCGCAGAGCAGGTCCGCAATCAGGAACAGCCTGAGCACTGAAATGCCCTGAAGCGCCACCAGCACCACCGGAATCATCAGCACGACGGTGAACCAGCGGGCGCTGGTAATGGAGAGCCCCTTTTTCTCCGTAACCGCCAGTGAGGCGAGAGCGTTCTGCAGCGTGTCCACCGACGACGCCACCAGAGTGATCGCCAGAATCAGTGCCGGTAAGGCGAGCCAGGCCGGCGCATCGGTAAGCAACGCAAAGAACGGAATCGGCGGCTGGCCAAGATCCGCTCCGCTTATGGCTGCCAGGATGCCAAGGCCGCCCACTACGGTCACCACGGCGATGGTCACCACACCACCAAGCAGCGCGCCCTGGCTCAGGGCTTCAGTATCCCGGGCGGACCACAGCCGTTGCCAGTACCCCTGGTGAAACAGGTTGGCCGCGGTCACCGCAATCACCAGCGTGAGGGCGACGCTGAGGGCTGTGGAGGCGGGAACATCCGGCAGTGCGGCGGGTGCTGCCTCCGGCAGCTTGTCGATCGCCACAACGCTGACGATGGCCAGCAGGCCGATCAACAGCAGGGCCTGCCACTGATCGGTAACGATGCTGGCGCGAAGCCCTCCCACCGCTGTGTAAATCAATGTGGTAACCGCCACGCCAACCACCACGGTGCCACCACTAATGCCGGACAGAAGCGAGGTTATGGCGCCAATAGCAGTGAGTTCGGCAGTCAGGAAGCACAGCATATACAGAACGGAGATTAGCGATACGTAATGCCGGACGCCCGTGCCGTAGCAGGCATCGGCAAACTCACCAATGCTGCGTCCCTGGGGCAGGAAACGACGGATCGCGGGCCCGCAGAAGGCGAATACGATAAAGGGTAATGCGGCGCCAAGGGCATAACCTGCCAGTGCCAGGGGACCAACCAGGGCGCCCACCTCGGGCGGTGCGAACAGGATCCAGCCGCCCATGCCCGAGGCGAGAAATGAGAGCCCGAGCGCGCGGGCACCCTGGCTGTTGCGGGCGGTGATGTAATCATCCAGTCCGCCATCGGCCAGGCGCGCCCTCAGCCCAAGCCAGGCAAACAGGAACAGGGCTGCCGCCAGGGCCGCCGCAGTGGTGTAGATCATGAAAGCTGTCTCCGCCGGTGATTGAGCGGGTTATAGTGCCACAGAGGTGCCGATCCGGCGAGACGAAGCGACCGTTTTGGGCTTATGCTTTAGTGACTGGTTTTTTTCTGTCCGGTCAGCCCGGGCAGGCAGGAGGTCAATAATGAGCAATCGCAAAGCAGAACTGGAATCCCTGAGAGCGGACCTGACGGCCAGGCTGGCCCGTTATCATGCCCATCAACATCGTGACGGAGGTCCGCTCGACAAGGATTCCGAAGAGCAGGCCGCGGAGGTCCAGAACGACGAAGTCGTGGACTCCCTGGAAACCGAAACCCGGGTCGAGCTGGTGCAGATTGAACATGCCCTTGAACGGATCGAGCACGGCTACGGCGACGACTGTGAGGTCTGTGGGGAAGCCATCGATCCGCGACGTTTACAGGTTTTGCCCTACACAACGGTCTGTGTGTCTTGCGCGCAAGACTGACACCCGTCCCTGGTGCCACTCGCTACTCTCCCTGGATCTTGCTAAGCAGGTCCTTGGCCAGCTCAATGGCCTCGGAACGATGACTGATGTTCTGCTTCTGGTACAGGCTGCGGATATGGGTCTTGACGGTCGTCGAGGCCACTTTCAGGTGCTCGGCAATCTGGTCGTTGGAAAGCCCTGCATGAATCAGGCTGAGGATTTGCCATTCGCGGCGGGTCAGCGGTGATGTGCGGATCAGCTCCGGCACATCGGGCCGATCAATGATGTCCTGAATGATGGCCTCGTCCAGAGAAATCCGGATGGCACGGCTGAAGTCCCGCTGTTGCTGGGCCAGTTGGATCAGTCGTTCGGTCCGCTGCAGTTCCATGCCCGCGATGGCATCCTCGTTGATCAGCGCCTTCAGAAGCACGATCAGTACTTTACCCAGCCGGAGAAAACTGCCCACCGCACCGGTGGTGCTGGCCAGCTGGAGCGCGGTTTTCATATGCTCCAGAGCCTGCGACCGTTCGTCCATCTGCCAGTAGAGATACGCCAGACCGATATGGTTCCGGTTCAGGTCGGTTTTCAGCCCGAACTCCCGGGCTACCGAGGTCAGCTCCTCCAGCAGCGGCTGGGCGGCCTGATACTGGCCGAGACTCATCAGGGCCCGGGCCCGGTTGCGCCCATTGCATTGATGGAAGTGATTGGTGGCCATGGCCGGGTTGCACGGTGGTGCAATGGTTAACCAGCGCTGAATGGCGTCTCGGTCCCGCACTGCGTCCCAGTAGGACAGCATGGTGGCGTGAGCGTTGGCGACCCAGTCCAGATGGTAGTCGCCGGAGGCGAGCATCTTCTGGATCTTGGCGATGTAGTCGGCGCAGAGACTCTGGCGGCCGCGGGCCTGGGCGACTTTCGCCAGGGAGGTGTAACTCTGCACGTACCAGCGCTCGCCCTGGGCTTCCAGGATTTCGATGCCCTGAAGCGCGCACCGCTCGGCACTCTCGAGGTGGTGCCATTCCCACATGATCTGGCTGCGAATCCGGAACAGGAATTCCAGAATCGGCAAATGATTAAGCTGATTTTCCTCGGCGTACTGAAACGCCCGCTCCTGAACGTTGTACGCGCGCTGGAGCAGCCCCATGGCCACACTGATTTCACTTTGCTGGCACAGGGCCCACAGCACATTCTGGTGAGCCTGATGGGCGCGGGCCAGGTGCTCGGTGTCCTGCATTCGCGCCAGGGCTTCGTCCAGTTCCCCTTTGACAAAGAGTGCTTCGCCAATGACGGACGCCGCTGCCACCCGGGATGTCGGCAGGTAGCGGGCCTCCTGCTCAATGGCCTCCCGGGCCAGCGCCAGGGCCCGGTCGCCGTCACCGTAGTTCATCGCCACCTGGGCCCGGATGGCGCTGAATTCGCCGTGCACGGCCCGCTGGGTGTCTGCACTCATGGAGGCCTGTACCTGGGCTTCGGCGGCAGACAGCCAGTTCTCCACTTCGTCGAACTTGTACTGACCTTGCGCTACCCAGGCGCGCAGCAGCGTCAGCGTCGGATCGCGGGCAATGACCTCCTGGGGCAGGGTATCGAGGCATCGCTGCAACAGGGTGAACTGGCCCTCGGTAAAGAATTTCCGCCCGTGAATGCTCAGGACCTCGGTGATTCGATCGGGGTCGTCCGCCGCGATCGCGTGCTTGGCGGCGTCTTCCGCGTGGTTCAGTTCGAGCCAGGCATCGGCGGCCCGCTGGTGCAGTTCCCGCTGGTTTTCCTGGGTGGTGCAGGTCAGGAGATGCCTGAGATACACGGAAAACAGCGGATGGTAACGGAACCAGAGCGCGGAATTATCCACGGGGGTGATGAACAGTCCCATCGATAGCAGACTGCTGAGCAGCGCCTGGCCGTCGGTATCGTCCATGACCCGCATGACCATGCCGGCATTGAACCGGTCAAGGATACTGGTGCGCAGCAGGAACGTTCGCTGCTGAGCGCTGAGGTTCTGGCCCACCAGTTCGTCAAAATAGTCAAAAATATGCTGGTTGCCGTGTTCAAGCTGGTCAACAAAGTCGCTGAACTCCACGCTGGTCGCGGCCGAGGCCGACAATAGCTGGAGGGCGGAAATCCAGCCTTCAACCCGGCGCACGGCCCGCTCGATATTTTCCCGGGACACCTCAAAGGGCAATCGTTTTTCCAGATAACGTTGGGCCTCATCGGCCTCGAACGCCAGCTCACGGCTGGTCATTTCGGCCATGCGTCCTTGCATTCGCAACTGGGCAACACCGACGGGTGGCAGGGTTCGGCTGATCAGCACCAGGGTCAGTTGGGCCGGCAGGTGCCGTAGCAGGAAGCGGATGCCGCTGTGGATTTCCTGATTGTCGATCAGATGGTAGTCGTCGAGAACCAGGTACAGGGGGTCATCGTCTGGTGGAAACTCTGCAAGCAGTTCCGTCAGGAAGGTCTCAAGGTCGGCAAAGCCGGTATCCCGGAGCGTCGACAGGGTGCTATCGCCGGCGCCGCCGGAAGCCTGCCGCAGGGCGTTGGCCAGGTAGCCGGCGAACCGGGCAGGGTCGTTGTCGCTGGTTTCAATCCGGTACCAGGCTGATCTGGCCTCCATGGCTGCCAGGCGCTCCGCGATGGTGGTGGTCTTGCCATAGCCTGCCGGCGCGTGGACCAGCAGCAGGCTGACCGGCTCCAGGCCGTGAAGCTGGTCATTGAATTTTTCTCTCGGTAACAGCGCGGGGGGCGCGGGCGGACGGGTGTTTTTGGCGGAAATGAACGTCAGCCGGCCCGGATTCAGTGTTGTTGTCATCAGGATCTGCGTCTTGGAATGGAATCTCTCAGCCCCTGTTGATACCGGCTTTGGCCGTTGGCGTCAACTTCCCTGCTCACAGACAGATTTGAGGCACAGTTATCTTTAAGGGGTAAGGCTTTTCGGTATCTTACCGTAACAACATGTAACCCGTTCATGATCATGGGTAATAAAAACAGGAACTTCGTCTGACATGCTGCTGGTGCTCGCCGGATCCATCCTTACATTCACCATGGTGCAGGAAGCCACCGTGGTTGAGCCCTACGAAAAGGGCACGGTGGTTATTGAACAGAATGTGGATGCCAGTCCGGTTGAGCTGCGCACGGATGTCCGGGTGGAACCGCTGGTTGAGCAGAAGTACCGCAACATTGTGCGTCAGGCCTACGATTACAGCTGTGGCAGTGCGGCACTGACCACGGTACTGAACTACTACCTGGGGCGGACTCTGTCGGAACGGCAGGTCATGGAAGGCTTGCTGCACTACGGGGAAAGCGAACGGATCGTCCAGCGCCGGGCCTTTTCGATGCTCGACATGAAACGCCTGGTGACGGCACTGGGTTACCCCTCCGGCGGCTTCCGGGCAACCATCGACGATCTGAAGGATCTGGATCACCCGGCGATCGTCCCGATCGAGCACGCGGGCTTCAAGCACTTCGTGGTACTCAGGACCATCCGCGATGGCCGGGTTTACATTGCTGACCCGGCGGTCGGCAACCTGTCGTTCACGCTGGCCCAGTTTGAGCAGACCTGGGATGACAACGTGCTGTTTATAGTCTTTCCCGGTGGTGACAAACCGCTGGATAACCTCGAGCTCAAGGAAGAGGACCTGCGGTTTGTTGACGAGCAGACAATGACCCTCCTTGCACTGGAACGGATGCCGGTCTTTCACGAGGCCACTGAACGGCGAATCCGGAACTTGCTGGAACGGCAGAAGAATAACCCCGACGGCAGTGTTGAAAACACCCGAAAACAATTGCACTACCGTCGCAACTGACACAACCGAGTGGCCGGGTGACCGGCCAGGTTCAGAACAATACCAATCAGGAATAAGGGAGTCAGGATGAATCGTTGGTTTGTGCGAGGCGTGATCCTTGTTTCCGCGGCTGGCCTGCTTCCGGGCATGGTGCTGGCCCAGGAGGGGAATGTAGACCAGGCGAGGGAAGCGCTGGCCAAGCAGGCGGGTGATGAAGACGCTTCACGTCAGCTCGAGGAGGTCTTTCAGGCGGCCGAGAAAAGCTATTCCCTGCAGAAGAAAGGGAGCCACTCCCTGAACTACTCCTTTGATTATTCCTATACCGCCGATCAGCGGCTGGATCTGGAAATCACCGGAGGCTCTGTGCGTAACCTGGACGTGGTGCCGTCCGCGACCCATAACTTCACCAACGCCTTCTCCTACGACTACGGTTTGCTGGACAACCTCACCGTCGGCACCCGGATTCCGCTGGTGGTGAAGTACGACACCGAAGACGAACTGAACGTGTACGACGTGGGGGACTTCTCGTTCACCGCCCGCTGGCAGCCGTTTGCCTATGTGCCGGGCAAGATGTCCACAACGCTGTTCGGGACACTGACCACAAAGACCGGGGTCAGCCCTTACGAAATTGATATCCGGGAGCAATTGTCCACGGGCAGCGGCTATTACTCGCTTGGGGGTGGTGCCAGTCTGTCAAAGGTGCTGGATCCGGTGGTGGTTTTCGGGTCTGTCAGCGCCACTTACAATCTTCCGGCGGAGGACCTTCAGCAGGTCCGGGGCGCCCGCCTGCTGGAACAGGTGGACCCGGGTTTTGGCCTGTCCGGCTCTGCCGGTTTTGCCTACTCCCTGTCCTATGATATTTCCCTGAGTATTTCCGCGCAGATCAGTTACAGCGATGAAACGGTACTGAGCTTTTCAGACAACACCCAGGCGGTTGCCCAGGATCAGATGACGGGCTTCCTGAGCCTGTCGCTGGGTACCCGGGTCAGCGACACCACCATCGTCAACAGCAGCCTGGGTATCGGTCTGACCGAGGACGCACCGGACTTCTCCCTGGGTGTTTCCTTCCCCATTAATTTCTCTGGCCTCAAAGAGTGATTGGTGCCACTGACAATTTACGGGACGGGAAGAGCTCCATGGGACACAGCAGTCACAAGCGGCAGATTCTCGCGGCCCTGATTGCCGCGACACTCTCGGGCGGGGTCGAGGCCCAGCTGGCCCAGAATCTGACCATCCATCCCAAGGCACTGGCACTGGGGAACGCGGTCACCGCCGACCCCCCCGGGATCATGGCCATCCACTACAACCCGGCGGGCCTGACCAAACTGGACGGGCGCCAGCTGGAAGTGAACCTGATGAGTGTGTACCTCGACATCGACGCGGATTTTACCGCGCCGGACGGGTACAACATCTTCGGGATTGATGGCCTTGAGATTGATCCCCGGACCGGCAAGCAGCGGGACCCGGTCGCCAATACCCACAGCCATACCAACAATGTCGCCCTGTATCTGCCCGGCTATGGCATTCTGCGGGCGCCACCGGGGCCGGCGGTGGCGCCCTCGGCGGGTATCAGTATCAACCCTCCGGGCTCCAAGCTCACGTTTGCCAACGCCTTTTATCTACCCCTGGCGGCGGGTTTTTACCGGGAAAAGGACGACCCCGGCCGGTACCAGCCCCAGGCGACGGCTCTGCAGCGAACAACCTATCTCTCGCCGACCGTAGCCTATGAAATCAACGACGACTGGTCGGTAGGGGCGGGCGTTCATCTCTCCCACATGGGAATCGCTGCGGACCAGTACATGCGGGCACCAAACCTGCTGCTGGGTGTGGCCGAGATTCTTCAGGATGCCTTCAACTGCGAAAGCGGCGACGAGCCTTTGCAGCCCTGGCTAGCCCTGTGTGGCGGCAATGTTGGCCCCTGGGATGACATCGGCGCCCTCAACATCAACGTTCAGGAGACGCTATCGCCGACCTACTCCCTGGGTGTCATGTGGGAGCCGGCGGACTGGTTCAGCTGGGGGGCGAGTTACACCTCCGAAGCTGAAATGAACATGAAGGGCACCTTCGAGATCCAGTACACCGAAGACTGGTCCGGTTTCTGGCAGAGCGTGAACAGTTCGGTGCTGGGGGCCATCACCTCGGCGATTCTCAGCCTTCCCTCGGGGGCGCCCCGGGAAGCGGGTAACGTCAGCATGGATCTGGTATATCCTCAGCATTTCCAGACCGGCATCAGTGTCGATGTCCACCCGAAGCTGACGCTGAACGCAGACATTGGCTGGACCGACTACAAACAGTGGGACGCCTTTACCTTCCGGTTTGATCGTAACCTGGAGTTTCTCAACGCTGCCCGGATTCTGTCGCCGGACAATGCCACACCGAACACCCTGCGCTTGCCTCTGGGCTTCAAAAGTCAGTGGAACTGGGCTTTTGGCATGGAGTTCCACGCGTCGTCCCGGCTGGATCTGAGGGCCGGTGTGGAAATCCGTGACTCAGTGATCCCGGATGACCAGCGTCAGATTATGGCGCCGTTCGGTGGCGCCAACCTGTACAGCATCGGTATGGGGTATCAGTGGGACAAGGATACCGAGATCGACATGAATCTCAGTTATCTGCACTCCATTGAGACCATTCCGGCGGATACCAGTTGCAACCTGAACTGCGATAACATCACAAACATCATTTACAATCCTTACGCTGGTCTGAACGTGAAAACCTCGCTCAGGGTAGTGATGGCGGGGCTGAGCTTCCGAACCAAATTCTGAGGCGGTCTCAGGCAAACAAAGTGGTGGCTCGGTGGGCAGACGAACACTATGGACAACCGCGGGGTGGCTCCTCTCCGGGCTTTTGCTGGCGGGCTGCCAGGTGGGGGGCTCTCCGGTCTCTGAGCGGCAGGGTTACTTTACCTGGGTCGATGAGCAGGGCAGGGTCCGTTATTCGCCCATTGTTGAAGCGCCTGACCAGCAGAGCCCCGCCCCTGACCGGGAAATAACGCGGGAACCGGAGGCGGAATACACGCTGGAAAACTACCCGGACGCCGAACAGCTGCGAAAAGAGGGTTACGTGCGTCCCGGCGAGCGACAACCCTATTTCACATGGCGCGATGCCAACGGCAATGTGCGGGTGAGTTACTACCGCCCGGACACTCGCACGGATGCAGAAAAAGGCCTGGTCGAGCCGCCAGTCCGAATCACGCCGGCGAGCGTTTACCACGGCGGTCAGGCGCCGGCTGAACGTGAGCCGGTTCCGGGCTATGATCCGGATGCGTTCGCGATTCTGGGCATTGAGCCCTCGGGCGAGGACTACATGACGCGGTTCTCGGAGGTCTGTTGCCAGGCGCTGAACCCGGCAAACCACCATGAGTGGCAATCCGGGCGGGAGTTTGGCGTCCGGGTGACCGACGCCTCGCCGGTTTATCCGTTCCCGTCAGGCGACAGCCCCTATGAGCTGGTGGCTTTACCGGATCACCCCGCATCATCCGGCTTTCTTATCCGTATCCATTCCTACGCCCATGACGGCGTGTTTGTCCCCAGTTTTGCCTTCCTTGATGAACAGCGCCGGCCGGTTCGCCTGGTGACCGATCTGGTGATGGCGTTCACCCCGGAAACCTGGCACCGGCGTGGCTACCTCTCCGCCTGGGTGCCCGTGTTCCCGGGCCAGGGCGAACGCTGGCTGCTGGTGTTCACCCGGAGCCGGGACCTGCGGGGGCAGACGGTGATCGAGACCCCGCAGGGTCCGGAATCCACCCCCCACGTAACCACCGGCGAACTTGGCCTGAAAATGCTGGAAGACTAGTCTTCCGGCTGGCTCAAATCCAGCCACTGCTGTGACAGCCAGTAATAGCTGCCGTCTTTTGCCGGATGGGTGCAGTTATAACGGAACCGGCGACTGTTGAACGGTTCTGGCGCCTGCACCAGGACCATTCCGTCGTCTACCGTGACATCGATGCGCCCCATGCCCGAGGCAAAGCAGGTCAACCGGGCCTTGTTCAGGCTGTCGGCCAGCGGGAAGGAGAGGGTCGGCGGGTTCGATGCCAGTACACCGTCTGGCAATGCATCGGCATCAACGGGAAACGCCTGGCTTTGCAGCTTGGTTTTCAGTGTGCTGAGTTGCCCGTAGGCGTTGGCCATGGGGAATCTGGGCAGACGTGTCTTGCTTGATTGGCTGCCGATGGCTCCGGACTGTTGCCCGTAACCAAACCAGCCGCGCTCTGACAGTTCGGCCTCCAGTGCGGCATCGAACTCGCCGTAGGGATAGGCGAACAGCGGCGCATCGGTGCCCAGTCGATCCCTGAGTGCGGACTGGGCCTGATCCAGGCTCTTGCTGATACGGCTGTGCCAGGCTTCCACGGATTCGCCGGGTTTACGGGCCAGATGGCCATGGTCGGCGCTGTGGTTGGCAATGGTGACGCCCTCCCGGGACGCCAGTTCGGCCAGTTGGTTCCAGGTCATATAGCCCTCGCTGCCCACCGCCCGGGTGTTGACGAAGACAGTATAGGGCCAGTTACGTTTGGCCAGCATCGGCGCGGCCTGTTGATAGACCGAGTCGTAGGCATCATCAAACGTCAGGGCAACTTTCTGGGCCGGGTCACCGGCCAGCGCTGCCCTGGTTGCAGTGTGCAGGTCGACCACCGGTAACCCGAGGTTTTCAATCATGTCCAGCTGAGCTTTGAACAGCGATACCGATGTGCTGGTGGACGGCGGCGTTGAATCGCTGATGTGGTGGTACTGAAGCACCACCAGGTCCGCCCGTGTAGTGGTGGCGATCGTGATCAGTGCCAGGGTAAGCAGGGCTGTCACAAACTGTCTGTTAACCATCGTGGCTCCGTTGCAGTGCGGCTTGGTGTCAATTATCGAGTGGTTTGCTGAAAGTGCGTTTTCAGTACCGCGAAGGCCTCATTGAGACCTTGTATGGTATCGGTGTCGCCTCCACGGTCAGGATGGGCCCGCATGACCGCCCGCCGGAACCGGTGCTTCACCTCCGGAAAACTGTCCGGAATGCCACCGAATCCCAGCCGCTCCGCGGCCGCCAGGATGTCGGCCCTGGCGGGAGTCGCGCCCGGTCGGCCAGACCAAAAATCGTCCATCATTCTGGTGATCGCCTCGTCCGGCAACCGGTACTGGGACAGGTCCAGGTAGAATTGACGCAGGCTGTCCACGCTGTCCGGCACACCATGACCACCAACGACGTTACTGGCCTCCAGCCGGATGTTCAGGGGTGAGATGTTCAGGCTTTCACCGCCTGCCGCCAGTTGATCCCGAAGCCGGTACAGCACGTGGAACAACAGGAAGTGTACCGGATACAGGTTTTCGGGCTCACTGAACCGGACCTCGCCAATCAGTGACCAGGGGGGCTGCTGCAGCACCTTGATCAGCGTCAGCTCGTTGATTCCGGTCGGTGCCTGGCGCAACTCGTGCTCCACGGCCACCAGCAAATGCTGGACCTGGTGCTCCAGCAGGGCGTCAGCCTCCGACGAACGCGGTAGTGGTCTGTTCTGAGTCGCAATCGTCTGCTTCATGGCACCTATGTTAGGAGAGTCGGGGCTGTCAGGAAAGCCTGACACGCGTATAATCGCCTGTCCATTTGCCTGATGAACGTTGTTGGTATGCCAGACGCAATAACCGCCAGTCCAGAGTCCACCAGTGCCGAGCGCGAGCGCCGCCAGAAGCTGGAAACAAACAAACTGCAGAAACGTCTGCGCCGGGAAGTCGGCCAGGCGATCGCCGATTTCTCGATGATTGAGGCCGGCGATAAAGTGATGTGCTGTCTCAGCGGTGGCAAGGACTCCTACGCCATGCTGGATATTCTGATGAACCTGCAGAAAAGCGCGCCGGTGTCTTTCGAGCTGATTGCCGTCAACCTCGATCAGAAGCAGCCTGGTTTCCCGGAAGAGGTGCTGCCGGGCTATCTCGATAACCTGGGTATTGAATACCACATCATCGAGAAAGACACCTACAGCATTGTCAAAGACAAGGTGCCCGAGGGGAAAACCACCTGTGGCCTGTGTTCCCGGCTACGTCGCGGAATTCTCTATAATTTCGCGGAAGAGCACGGGGTCACCAAAATTGCGCTGGGCCACCATCGGGATGATCTGCTGGAAACCCTGTTTCTGAATATGTTCTATGGCGGCAAGCTGAAAACCATGCCACCGGTGCTGCACAGTGACGATGGCCGTAACACAGTGATCCGGCCCTTGGCGTACAGCCGGGAAAAGGACATCGCCCGCTATGCGGCGCTGAGGGAATATCCGATCATTCCGTGCAATCTGTGCGGGTCTCAGGAGAACCTGCAGCGTCAAGTGATCAAGGACATGTTCCAGGGCTGGGACAAGCAGCACCCGGGGCGACTGGAAACCATGTTCCGGGCCATCTGCAACGTGGAGCCATCGCACCTGGCGGATCCCGAGCTCTACGACTTCCGGGAAGGAAAGCGTCTGGGCGGTAAGCGCCAGGCGGTAAACACGGCCGATCCGGTGGAAACTCCGGACTTTGGCCGGCTGGATGTGCTGAATATCTGAACCGGCCCGGTCAGTGGCCCGATATCATGGCAATGGGCAGGGTCCAGATACCGAACAGCATCAGCAGGCCACCGGCGAGTTTGCGAAACAGAGGGTGCTGCTTCAGGCGCCGGATCCCGCCGGCGGCGTATCCGGTTGCCAGCATGGAGGGCAGGGTACCCAGGCCAAAGCAGGCCATGGTGAGGGCGGCCGATCCCACGGAGGGCTGTAGCGCGGCCCAGCCCAGGGTGCTGTAAACCAGCCCGCACGGCAACCAGCCCCAAAGGGACCCCAGGGCCAGTGCCTGACCGGCGTGAGTGACGGGGACAAAGCGACGGGTGAGAGGAGATACCCGCTTCCAGACCGGCGCGCCCAGGCGTTCTACGTACCGTATGCCCTGCCACCACTGCCCCATGGACAGCCCCATGAAAATAAGCAGCAGGCCGGCGAGGGTTCTCAATATCGGCCCGAGCCCCGCCCAGGCACTGGCGGCCGACGTGCTGACCAGGGCCACCAGGGCGGCGATGGCGACGTAACTGCCGACGCGACCGACGTTAAAGGCCAGCAGCATGGCGGTTTGCCGTGCCCGGAACCCCTTCCCCACAGGGACCGCCATGGAGAGCGAGGCGCTGATGCCGCCGCACATGCTCAGGCAGTGGGTGCTGCCGAGTAGCCCGATCAGAAACGCACTGGGGTAGCTGAGGTAGAGTTCAGGATTCATCTGGCTTGTTGTCAGTGCCCTCGGGACGGTCCGCTTGCCCGTCGGGTTTTTCCGCCCGTGCTTCGTCCGGAATCATGTCTTCGTCGTCGTCATACAGAATGCGGTGGGCCGGCCCCTCAAGGTCATCGTACTGCCCATTCCGTACCGCCCATGAAAACAACACGATGCCCAGGGCGACCAGGATCAGCATCACGGGCACTAGAATCATCACGATCTGCATGGCACGGGCCTCCCGGGAAAACAGGCTGCTACGGTATCAGGACAAAGCCCGGGCGCCAACCGGTGGATTGTCCGCATGCCCGGGGCGGGCATTTTTGCCCAGGCGCAGGGCGTTGAGTACCACCACCAGTGAACTCAGGGACATGCCGATGGCCGCCAGCCAGGGTGGCACGAGACCGGCTGCCGCCAGGGGCAGGGCACAGAGGTTATAGCCAAGCGCCCAGTACAGGTTCTGGCGAATGATCCGTCGCGTGGCGCGGCTGGTATCCAGTGCGTTCACCAGTTGCATAAGCTGGCCATTGAGCAGGACAGCATCCGCCTTGAGCTGGGTCAGGTCGGCCGCGCTGCCCATGGCCACGGACACCCCGGCGCCAGCCATGGACGGCAAGTCGTTCAGGCCATCGCCCACCATCATGATATGCCGGCCTTCGGCCCGGAGCTGTTCCAGTACGGCCAGTTTTTGCTCGGGCGAGGCCTGGCCGATGGCTTCGTCGATACCCAGTTGCCGGGCCACCCGGTCGACATGGCCAGACCGGTCGCCGCTGAGCAGGAGCGTGCGGATACCCGTGGCCTGCAAGGCCGCGATGGCCTGCCGGGCGTCGTCCCGGGGCTGATCGTCCAGATGGAAACAGGCCAGCCACTCGCGGTCGCTGGCGAGCCAGATTTCCATGCCGGAGTGGCCGTCCGACGCCGGCATCGGCACGTTGACATTTCCGGCCACGAACTCGGGATGACCAATGACCAGGGTCTGTTGTCCGAGCCGGCCGGTCAGGCCTCCGCCAACATGGTTGCTGATGTCGTCGATCGGTGCTCCTTTGTGGCCATGGAAGACCCGGGCAACCGGATGTTCCGAATGACTCTCAAGCCCCGCAGCCAGCCTCAGGCAGCCCGCTTCGTCCAGGGACCCCACCGGCGTGACCGATACCAGGCTGAGTTCACCTCGGGTCAGTGTGCCGGTCTTGTCGAAGATGACGGTATCAATGGCGTTCATGGATTCGAGGGTATGCCCCCGGGTGGGCAGGAATCCCAGGCGGCGGAGGTTGACCGTAGCGGCGGTAATGGCCGTGGGTGTTGCCAGGGAAAGCGCACAGGGGCAGGTGACGACCAGCACGGACAGTGTGATATCGAAGGCATTGTCCGCGCCGGCGAGCCACCACCCCACCCAGACCACCGGTGCGAGAATCAGCACCCGGGCCACGAATTTTCCGGCAAGGCGGTCCGCCATCAACGCGACCGGGGGTTTTTCCGACTGAACCCGGTCGAGCACCCGGAGAATGCCGGAAAGCCGGGTTCGAGCCCCCGACTTCAGTACCCGGATATCCAGCGGGTTCTCACCGTTGATGCTTCCGGCATGAACCGAATCCCCTGGATTGCGGGTTTCGGGCAGGTACTCGCCGGTGAGGGCCGATTCATTCAGGGTAGACCGGCCGGTGACAATGATACCGTCCACCGGCAGGGTTTCTCCCGGTCGGACACGAATCAGGTCCCCGGGACGAAGCTGGTGGGCTGGCACGATCGCGGTCTGGTCGCCGTCAACGCGGGACGCAACCGACGGCTGAAAACCTGCCAGGGCATTGCCGGTAAGCCCGGCCCGAACCCGGGCCTGAAGTTCGATGTAGCGGCCGAGCAACAGGAAAAAGGTGAACATGCAGACCGACTCGAAATAGACTTCGTCGCCGCCGGCGAGGGTGACCCAGGCGCTGGCCAGGTAGGCCAGCCCGATGGCAATCGCCACGGGGACATCCATGGTCAGGTGCCGGGTGGCGAGGTCGCGACGGGCGTTCCTGAAAAACGGCCGGGCGCTGTAAAACACGACCGGTGTGGCCACCAGCAAGCTGAACCAGCGAAAGAAGCTGACGAATTCCACGGACAGGCCGTTGACCATTTCAAAATACAGGGGAAACGCCAGCATCATGCTCTGAAACGCGCCAATGCCGGCAACCGCCAGGCGGATGAGCATGGAGCGATGTTCGGCTTTCAAGGCCAGCTCCGCCTCATCGGCCTGGTAGGGGCGAGCGGTATAACCGAGCTCATGGATGGCAAACAGCAGATCGCTGAGCCGCGCCTGATCGTTGGCCCACACCAGCCGGGCGCGCTGGGTTGTGTGGTTTACCGCAAACGACAACACTCCGAGCTGCTTCTGCATGTGGTGTTCCAGCAGCCAGATGCAGGCGGCACAGGTAATGCCGCCAATCAGCAACTGCGCTTCCTGGCCACCCTTCACCGGTGATACAAACGCCTCCTGAACCAGTGGATGGTCCAGCTCGCGCAACCTCGCCTGTTCGGACGCAGTCAACGGGCGCGGGGTAACGGCCTGCTCGGTTCGGAAATCGTAAAAACCCGAAAGCCCTTCATTGCGGATGGTTTCACACACGGCCTTGCAGCCCTGGCAGCAGAAATAACGCCGCTCGCCGTCCAGTTCCAGGGTTATGGCGGGTTCGCCCGTCGCCGGTTCACCGCAATGAAAGCAAGCCACTCAGGTCATCCTTGGGCAGACGCCTCGGCCCGGATGGACAGACCGTTTTCAGCGGGCAGCCAGGCCTCGCCTTTGAGCCGCCAGCGGTTGTCCGGGCCCCGGAGATCGTAGTACCAGCGGCCCTCGATGTCTTCCAGCAACTGACCGCGGTACTGCCCCGGCGCAATGCGCTGAAACTGGATGGTCCGGTCCCGGTCAGCCAACGTGGGGTGAAACAGGTTCAGAACCAGATAGGGAAAGTCGGCGGGTCCGTCAGCGGTATCGAGGGTCAGGGCCAGCGATCGCTGGTCGAACTCAAGCTCCCCTGCCAGTCCGAGATCGACGGCGGCCTGGTCCCGGGCCAGTTCGAGGTTGATGGCGCGGCCTTTTTTGGAATAGTCGTCGGTGACCATGGTGTCCTCCATGTTGGAGGCTACGATGATCATGAAAGTACACCACACGATGGCCGCCAGCGGGAAAATAGTCAGAAACCAGAACCAGGGCTGGCGATACCAGGGGGCTACGGGTGTTTCTTCAGTCATAGTGCTCAGTCTCGGTTAAATATCAATGTCTCAAGGGCACGCATGCATCAGCGCGTTGGACCCACAAATCGGCTTTCGGTTTCCAGCGACAGGGTTGGATCCGTGAGGGACTCCGCCTGAAAGTGGATTTCGCTGTTTGATTGCCCGACCGCTTCGGGCGCCACATCCACGACCGTTGGCAGCGCCCTGTTTTCACCGCTCTCAACCCGCACACGGGTATTGGTAAGAATCTGGATACCCTCCAGGCCGCTGACAGAGATCTCAAAGGTTTGCGGTACCTCGGTCATGTTGGCGATTTTCAGGGTGTAGGTGTTTTCAATCCGGCCCTGCCCATTGAAACTGAACAGGGTACCCCGGTCGCGGATAACGTCCATCTGCGCCGGCACGCGGGTGATGATGGTGAAGGCGATAGCGGCAATCATCAATGCCAGCACCGCTCCATAACCAAACGTTCGCGGGCGCAGTAATTTGGAAGAACGGCCTTCGAGCTCATTTTCCGTGGTGTAACGGATCAGGCCCAAAGGGTAGTTCATCTTCTCCATCACTTCATCGCAGGCGTCGATGCAGAGTGCGCAGCCGATGCACTCGTACTGAAGACCGTCACGGATGTCGATGCCGGTCGGGCAAACCTGAACACACTGACCACAGTCGATACAGTCGCCCAGCCCCACCTCGGCCGGCTCCACGCCCTTCTTGCGACCACCACGGGGCTCACCCCGGTTGGGGTCGTAGGACACAACCCGGGTATCCGGATCCAACATTACCGACTGGAACCGGGCATAGGGGCACATGTACAGGCAGACCTGCTCGCGCAGCCAGCCGGCATTCAGGTAGGTGGCGGCCGTAAAGAAAGCCACCCAGAAATAGGCCCACCCGTTGGCCTGCAGGGTGACGATGTCTGCCAGCAGGTCCCGGATCGGATAAAAATAGCCCACGAAGGTCAGGCCGGTTGCCAGAGCGACCAATAGCCAGGCCCCGTGCTTGGCGGATTTTTTGGCCATCTTTTCGAACGAGCGGGGTGACTTGTCCAGCTTTATCCGCTTGTTGCGGCTGCCCTCGATTCGTTCTTCGATCCACATGAAAATGAATGTCCACACGGTCTGTGGGCAGGTATAACCGCACCAGACCCGGCCAAACAGGGTGGTGATGAAGAACAGGCCAAAAGCGCTGATAATCAGCAACCCGGAGAGCAGGAAAAAATCCTTGGGGTAGAACGTGACACCGTAGAGGTGGAACTCCCGGGCCGGAAGGTCGAAATGAATCAGCGGCTGGCCGTCCAGGGTGATCCAGACGAACAGAAAATACATGCCCATGAGCAGCAGCAAGCTGACGTTCCGGATCTTCTGGAAGAAGCCTTTGACTTCTTTCGCATAGATCTTCTTGCGACTGGCGTATAGTTCGACGGTTCCGGTGTTGTTGTTTTTGTTGGAGGCGTCAGAGGATGGGTCAACCTGTTTGACCGGAATCTCACTGCTCATCGTTACCTCCCGATGAATTGGCAAAGCGGGGAAGCGGGCCCGGAGGGTCTGCGGATCAGTTCAATCCTGTGCCCGCCCGACAGACACAGGGTTGAACAGACCTGGCCGAGGGATACCCCGGCCCGGACACATCAGTTCGAGAGACTGTAAACGTACGCCGCCAGAATCTGGATCTGATCTTCACTGAGGCGACCGCCCTGGGCCGGCATCTGATTCTGGCGCCCGTTGACAACGGTCTCCTTGATCCACTCGTAGGTGGAGCCATAAAGCCAGGTATTGTCGGTCAGATTCGGTGCACCAACAGCGTTGTTACCCTTGGCATCGGCACCGTGGCAACCGGCACACGCCTGGGCGAACACGGCCTTGCCGGCCTCCGCTGCCTGCGGGTCCTTGGCACGATCACTGAAGCTGAGCACATAGTTGACTACCTGATCGACCTGCTCGTTGGTCATGCCGGGCATCAGGCCCTTGGCGGGCATGTTGCCCATCCGGCCATTGTGCAGGGTCTCCAGGATAGCTTCCGGGGTGCCGCCATAGAGCCAGTCGTCGTCCGTCAGGTTGGGGAAACCGACCTGACCCCGGGCCGCAGAGCCATGGCAGACCGAGCAGTTGTTGGCAAACAGGCGCTGGCCGATCTTCAGAGCGTCTTCGTTGGTGGCAAGTTGAGGTACGGGGGTATCGCCGTACTGGGCGTAGATTTCGCCGAATTTCTCTTCGGCTTCGGCCATCTCGGCTTCCCACTGGTTCGTGGATGACCAGCCCAGAATGCCCTGGAAATTGCCCAGGCCAGGATAGAGCACCAGGTAACCCAGCGAGAAGAAGCAGGTTGCGAGGAACAGATAGAACCACCATTTCGGCAGAGGGTTATCGTATTCCTCGATACCATCGAAGGAATGGCCGGTGGTGCGGTCGGTCTCGCTATCGGTGGTCTGGCTTTTACGGGTTGCCCACAGAAGCCACATACAGCCAAAAATAGTACCGAGCACGATCACACTGATCCAGAGGCTCCAAAAGGTACTCATTGTTTTTTCTCCGTTTTTTCCTGTTCAAGAGTACGCTTTTCCACGTCGTCGTCGTCGAAGGGCAGGTGCGCTGCCTCGTCGTTGGCCTTTTTCCGGTGAGCGCTGTAGGCCCACCAGACAATGCCCAGAAACGCCACCATGACCAGAAGCGTATGGATACCGCGTAACTCGTTCAAATCCATGGGGATCACCGTTTGTCTGAAATCACCGTACCCAACTGTTGCAGGTAGGCGACCAGAGCCTCGATTTCAAATTTACCTTTCACCTGTTCGGCCGCACCGGCGATCTGTTCGTCCGTATAGGGAACGCCCAGTGTCTGCAGGGTTTCCATTTTGGACGCGGTTTCCGTGTGATCGACCCGATTCTCAAACAGCCAGGGGAACGCCGGCATGTTGGATTCCGGTACAACGCTGCGGGGGTTGTACAGATGCTGGCGCTGCCAGGCGTCTGAGTAACGTCCGCCAACGCGGGCCAGATCCGGGCCGGTGCGCTTGGAGCCCCAGAGGAACGGGCGATCGTAGACAAACTCGCCCGCAACGGAGTAGTGGCCATAACGCTCGGTCTCCGCCCGGAATGGGCGGATCTGCTGGGTATGACACACGTGGCAGCCTTCACGGATATAGATGTCCCGGCCTTCCAGTTCCAGTGCGGAATAGGGCTCCAGGCCCTCAATCGGCTCATTGGTTTCCTGGATGAAGAACAGGGGCAATACCTCTACCAGGAAGCCACCACTGATGGTCAGGATGATCAGCACGATCATCAGTCCCAGGTTCTTTTCAACAATTTCGTGTTTCATCTGGTCTCTCTCCCCTTACGCCGCCTGGGCTGCGGCATTGTCCTGGGCAACCGCTTCTTTCTGGCGCACGGTCATGTAGGTGTTGTAGGCCATGACCAGCATGCCGCTGAGGAATATGGCGCCACCTATGAGTCGTACAAAATAGCCTGGATAGGAGGCTTCGAGTGATTCCACAAAGCTGTAGGTCAGTGTGCCGTCCTCGTTGACTGCCCGCCACATCAGGCCCTGCATGATGCCGTTTACCCACATGGCGACGATGTACAGAACGGTACCGACGGTTGCCAGCCAGAAATGCACGTTGATCAGGCTGGTGCTGTACATGGCCTGGAGGCCCCAAAGCTTGGGAATCAGGTGATAGAGGGCACCGATGCTGATCATGGCAACCCAGCCGAGGGCACCGGAGTGTACGTGGCCAATGGTCCAGTCGGTGTTGTGGGACAGGGCGTTCACCGTCTTGATGGCCATCATCGGTCCTTCAAAGGTGGACATGCCGTAGAACGACAGGGACACCACCAGGAAACGGAGAATCGGATCCGTCCGCAGTTTGTGCCAGGCCCCGGAGAGCGTCATCATGCCGTTGATCATGCCACCCCAGGACGGCGCCAGCAGAATCAGTGACATCACCATGCCCGCTGTCTGGGCCCAGTCCGGCAGTGCGGAATAGTGCAGGTGGTGACCACCCGCCCAGACGTAGGTGGCAATCAGCGCCCAGAAGTGAACGATGGACAGGCGATAGGAGTAAATCGGCCGATTGGCCTGCTTGGGCACGAAGTAGTACATCATGCCCAGGAAGCCGGCGGTCAGGAAGAAGCCGACGGCGTTGTGGCCCCACCACCATTGCATCATGGCGTCGGTCACCCCGGCGTACGCGGAGTAGGATTTAAAGGCACTGACCGGCAGGGCCAGGTTGTTGCCAATATGCAGTACCGCAACGGTAAGAATAAAACCGCCGTAAAACCAGTTCGCCACATAGATGTGCGGGCTGCTGCGCTTCATGATGGTGCCAAAGAACACCAGGGCGTAGCTTATCCACACCACCGCGATGGCGATGTCAATCGGCCACTCCAGTTCGGCGTATTCCTTGGTGGAGGTAAGGCCCTGGGGCAGGGTGATAATGGCGGAGACCATAATGGCCTGCCAGCCCCAGAAGGTAAATGCAGCCAGGCCGTCTGAAATCAGTCTTGCCTGACAGGTCCTCTGGACCACATAGTAGGAGGTGGCAAACAACGCCGAACCACCAAACCCGAAAATGACCAGGTTGGTATGCAGGGGGCGGAGACGACCGAAGTGCGTCCAGGGCATATCCAGGTTCATCGCCGGCCAGACAAGTTGGGACGCAATCAGCACGCCCATGCTCATGCCAACAATGCCCCAGACCAACGTCATGATGGCAAATTGTCTTACCACCTTGTAGTTGTAAGTCAGGTTTGCATTTACTGTGCTCATAGCCTTACCAATGGGTTTAGAGTGAGAAAATATGCGGGCGCAAGTATGGAGAAAGCATTAGCGCTTTGCAATGACTCAGGTCAACTCCTGATATCCGTCAAATGCGCGGAAATCAGCAACATGGCGACTTTTTCCTGTTGGAATTTCCGGAAGTTACTGACTGGGAAAGTGTCCTGGGAAAGTGTCTTTGATTCCGGTTAAATGATAGACCCTGATCACACCCGGGTGAAAGTTATGGCGTTAATTTATACCAAAGGCTATGACAAGGAGCCGGATGCCGTTCTGGTACTGGCCCATGGCGCTGGTGCGCCGGCGGATTCCGACTTCATGGAGTCTCTGGCCAATACGCTGGATGGACTGGGGGTTGCGTGTGTGCGTTTTGAGTTTCCCTACATGCGAAAGCGCCGCCAGGATGGCCGAAAACGGCCGCCGGACCGGCAACCGGTGCTGGTGTCCCGATTTTCAGAGGTGCTTGACGAGATACGTGATGTGGTCCGGGAGGACCTTGGCGAGCGCTGCCCGGTTCTGGTGGGTGGCAAGTCGATGGGAGGCCGGATGGCGAGTATTCTTGCCAGTGAGCGGTCCGGGATGGACGCTGTGGTCTGCTTTGGCTACCCCTTTCACCCGCCCGGTAAACCGGACCGTTGGCGCACCGGTCATTTTCCGGACATCCGGTGTCCGATGCTGATTGTCCAGGGCACCCGGGACCCGTTCGGGAAACCCGGGGAAGTGCAGGCGCGCCGCAGTGAGCTGGCCTTGGCACATGTGCACTGGCTCGACGGTGGTAACCACGACTTCCAGCCGCTGGCCCGGCAAAAACAGAGTCAGGCCAGCCTGATAGCGGAGGCCGCCCGACAAACCCGGGCCTTCATCGACGCACTCCGTTAGCGTTCCTGACTGACCGTCCCGGACTGTGCTGCCACCGCCCGGTTCCGGCCCTCCGCCTTGGCCCGGTAAAGCGCTTCGTCGGCGCGCTCAAACAGCTCCCGCTGATCTTCACCACTGCCCAGGCAGGCGATGCCCGCGCTCAGGGTGATCCGGACATCCGACCCGTCGGGCGCCGGAACCGGTGTGTTTTTTATATCCTGAATCAGCGCGTTACACACATTCAGCGCGCCAGCGGTATCGGTGCCGGGTAGCAGAAGGGCGAACTCCTCGCCGCCAAAGCGGATGACAATATCCCGGGGTCGCTTCACATGCCGGGTCAGAATATCAGCAATGAACTGCAGGCAGGTGTCGCCGAAGCCGTGGCCCCAGGCGTCATTGACTGCCTTGAAATGATCGGCGTCCACCAGCGCCAGGGCGAGCGGGTGTCCGGTCCGGCGGGCTTCGGCGCATAGCTCCGGCAGACTATTGTCCATATGCCGGCGATTATAGAGCCCGGTCAGGGCGTCGTTCAGGCTCAGGGTTGCCAGCTTGCGATTGGCTTTCTCCAGTTGGCGCATGGTGTTGCGTAGCTGGGCCGTGCGCTCATGCACTTTGAATTCAAGGTCGGTCCGGGCGTTATGCTCCGCCGCCAGGAGTTTTTCATTCAGCAGGCGCCAGCGCTGGACCATGGCGTAGTTGAGCAGCACCACCTGGCCGCCGATGGCAGCCTGCATAAGGGCTTCCCGGGCGATAAAGTCGGCCAGGTAGCCAAACGCTGCCAGTGCGTAGATCATGGCGCCGACAAACATCACCAGCCACGCCAGAATGTACCATTTGGCGGGCTGGTAGCCCTGCCTCAACCGCAGCAGCGCGACGGCAAACAGGCTGGCTATGACCGTCAGCGCCAGCACCGTGTTCAGCAGTATGGTCTTGCTGTAGGGCAGCACCAGCGAGAGCACCAGGAAGCCGACGCAGAACCAGGCCTGGGCTTTGAGGACCGTGTTGGCGATGGTGCCCGCGTCTATTTCCAGAAACGACCGGCCAAACAGCGTCATCGCCAGCGCGCAGAGCGCAAGGGAGAGGGGGATGGAGGTATTGGCAAACTCGGCGCTGGCGGGCCAGAAGTACTGGTTGGCAAAGCCTCCCATGGCGAACAGGAAAAGCCCCATGGCGGCCATGTAGAATGCGTTGTGGAAGTAGTACACGGTTCCCGAGCTGAAAAACAGCAGCATGTTGAAAATGGCAAAAACCAGCAGTGCGCCATAGAACAGGCCATGGCCCAGTGTCAGGTGATTGCTTTCGGCAATGATCTCACCGGGGGTTTCCAGGGCCAGCGGAACATTCAGTGCCCCGCTGCTGCGAACGCGAATGGTGATGGACCGGGACTCGCCGCTGTCGAGCGTCACTGGCAGTAGAAAATACCGGTAATCCAGGCCCCGGGATGCAAAGGGGTACTGATCTCCGGTTACAATGGCCTGCTCTGCGGGTTGGTCGGATTGCCAGAATGTGATTTCGTCCAGCAGCGGGTAGTTGAGCTTCAGGTACCAGAAGTCACGCGCAGGGCCGCTGTTCCTGATGTGCAGGTGAATCCAGTAAACCGATCTGGTGTGGCTGAACACCAGATCGTGGCCGCCAGCGGGTTGCCAGGGCAGGCTGGCCGGCAGTTCGTCCGGTGTCTTTGCGTTGTGGGCGGCATCGCCGGGTTTGGCTCTGTGGAAGCAGACGTAGTGCATCAGTGACTGGCGGGCGTCTGCATCGGCGGCGTCCAGAACGGGGCACTGGGAGCCAGGCTCCGGAGTGCTACCGACGGCAACGCCCAACGGCAGGCAGCAGAGCGTGATGAGTAGCAGACGCAAACAACGCGACATCAGAGAGTCCCAGTGAGAACAGAGTCTGGGAGTGTAGCCAATGTGCACAATTCCCACTGTTAAACAGTTTGAAATTTAGTGCGTCGTCACAGTCAGTCGCGCCAGACAACAGGAATGGCATGGAACAGGTACTTGCATTTTGCCGGCCCGGGTTCGAAACCGAGGCGGGCCGGGAACTCACGGACAGCGCACTGGGCCAGGGGCTGTTCGGATATTTTGAGCCAGACCGGGGCGAGGGCCGGGTGTGGTTCATACTCGGTGGTCCGGAGCCCGCGGATGAATTGATGGCCCGGGTTGCCCTGGAGAACCTGGTCTTCGTCCGGGACTGGTTCGTGGTGCTGGGGTCCCTGCCGTTGCCGGAACAGGATCGGGTGGGCGCAGTCGTCAAGGGTGTGCAGGCACTGGAGCGGGGTTATCCGGGCTGTGCCAGGGTGGAAGTGCGGGTTGGCGAGAATAACGCCGACCGGGATCTCGGTAACTTTGCCCGGAAATGGGTGGCACCGCTGTCACGGGGCTTACGGGGAGCGGGGCTGCTCAGGGAGGACCCGTCATTGGCATCGCCCGCCCGTCTCGAGGTTCTGCTGCCGGATTTCCAGAAAGCCATTGTCGGATTCAGCCTGGCCGGAAACCGTGCCCGTTATGTCGGCGGCATTCCACGGCTTCGGCTGTCGTCGTCGGCGCCCAGCCGGTCTGCGCTGAAGCTGGAAGAGGCCTGGAAGGTATTTTTGCCGGAGGACACCGCGCTGGCGTATCTTGGTGGTGGCAAGAAATCGGCGGATCTGGGGGCGGCTCCGGGGGGCTGGAC
>CBIHLH010000018.1:0-35663 GCA_966210405.1 uncultured Marinobacter sp. | reverse complement strand
AAGACGCTGACGCCAACTGACGGTTTTGGCAACAACCTGAACTGAAATCAATCGCCCGGGGCGGCCAAGGCAACCCCGGGCCTTACGCTGCCCATTATCGATTCACATTGAGGATTACCATGAAGATGAAAAAACGCGCCCTGTTCACGGGTGTGGCTGCCATAGTTGCCGCCGTCGGGGCCACCACGCTGGCACTCCAGGCCAGCGGACCCGCCAAGGCGTCATCTACCCAGGCCTCCAGCGGCGCGACTGGCCCAGCCATCACCATCTACAAGAGTCCCAATTGCAGTTGCTGTCAATCCTGGGCGGAGCACCTCGCCGCCAACGGTTTTAAGACCAGCATCGTGGAAACCGACAACCTCAATGACATCAAGCAGGAACACGGCGTACCCCGTGAAATGGCCTCCTGCCACACCGCGTTGATCGGTGACCTTGTGATTGAGGGGCATGTCCCGGCAGAGGACATTGTCGCTTACCTGGAAAATCTCCAGTTCAATACAGTAGGGCTCTCAGTGCCCGGCATGGTCCAGGGCAGTCCCGGCATGGAGACCGGCAAGAAGGAGGATTACCAGGTCATCGCCTTCAGTGCCCAAGGCCAGCAAAGCGTGTTCCGCGAACATAGCGATTACTGAGGCCGGGCCCATGAAAGCGATTACCCACTCTCTTACCAGGACAGCCTGGCGCTATTGCTTGCTCACGCTTGTGGCCATTCTGCCGGCCCTGGCTCATGCCCAAACCCCAGCCGATGCCCAATCCGTACAGGCATTGACCACCAGCTCGTCAGGCGCCCTCCTGGTGCTGCGTGACCGCAGCCTGTTTGCCATTGACGGTGGAACGTCCACCGAGATCACGCTACCGGCAACCAACCAGGGGGGGCAACCCGCCTCCCTGGCCAAAGGTGCGGATGGCAGTGTCTACCTGGCCGGCCCGGGCCTGGGCGTCTGGCGCTATGACGGTGCCGACGAACGCTGGCAATCCCTCAACGACACCCTGCCCGATCTCGGTATCACTGCCATTGCCGCTCATGCCACCCAGCCGGACACCCTGTACGCCTATCATGGCGAAGAAGGCATGTTCCGGTCCAGGGACGGCGGCGCCAAGTGGGTAAAAGTCGACAGTGGCCCGCGGGAGCCGGTGCAGGCATTCCTGCACTCGGACATGCCCGGCAGCATGGAAAGCGGCTGGCTTTTTGCGGGTACGACCCGTGGCGTCGCACGCTCCATGGACTGTTTCTGCTTCTGGGGCGATGCGGGGGATCTGCGAGGTACGGTGTCCGCCATCAGCTATGATCCTGCGGCTCCGGAAAACGTCTATGCCGTGGTGGAGGGGCAGCTTCATCACAGTGCGGACGGCGGCGAAACCTGGGTGCCCTTTAAAGTGTCCCAAACCGTGACCGCCCTTGTTTTCTCGCCGGCACACGGGCTAGTGGTGGGCACTGCCGAGGGAAACCTGCTGGCCCTGAATGCCGACCGCGAATGGACGCCGATCCATGAATAAGTGGATCGGCTCGCTGGCCTTACTCGTTGCGCCGGTTCTTGCGTTTGCTTCCGGCGGGCCGCCGGGGCGCGACGGTGTGCCGGCGGAAGTGGCACAGGGCCGTCAGATTTATGAGCAAACCTGCGCCGCCTGCCACGGATGGCAGGGGGAAGGCGCCACCGATTGGAAACAGCCGGATATCAAAGGTGAAATGCCTGCGCCACCCCATAACGAGGCAGGTCACACCTGGCGCCACAGCGATGCCATGCTGTTCAAAATGATCGAAAAGGGGTGGCGACATCCCTTCAATAAAACCGATCGGCTGACCATGCCAGCGTTCGGAGAAAATCTGACTGACCAGGAAATACACGCGGTAATCGAGTACCTCAAAACACTCTGGACGGATGAACAACGTAAGTACCAAAAGACAGAAAGCCAGTAGCTGCTTGCCTCGTGGATGCTGGCCGGTGCCGCGATATTCGGGATAGGCTGGGGGCTGTCGGGCTATTGTCCAGGACCCGCATTCGCATCAATAAGTGGCATAACCTGGCCGCTGTTGGCGTTATTATTGTCGATGGTCTTTGGTTGGTGGGTAGCCCGGCAGGTTTGACGCCTGAGCCCTTCCATAACGGGCTCTTTGACTTCAGCATGATGTCCCCCTGTAACCGGCTATCAATCTCCTCATGGCCTTACATCATACCTTCACGCATCAGCATAAATTGATTTGTTATTTTTCGAGTTTGATCGCCCTCAATCTCAGAGCATTCGCTATGACACTGACAGACGACAGCGACATGCCAAAGACCGGATCTTTGGCTGTGTGCTCGCCGGAGTCCTCTTGGTTGTGATGATGCGCGTGTTGGTGCTCAGCCCTTGCGATCTCCAGTTTTGTCGGCCGGCCAATCCGCAAACGCAATGAAATAGAGCAGAATGAGGTTAGCGATGGGAATCAGTATCAGGACTCCCATCCACCCCGGATACCCCGTACGCTGGCAAATACGCCAGACGGGTATCACCACCACAACGGCAACGACCAACATCCACAGCCAGTGCCCGGCCCACATAGTGTTTCCAGACATGTTATCCCCCATCATGGCAATATCCCCTTTGTTGGAATACCTGTCACTCAACCACCCGAACCTGGATTGTCTCTGACAATGGGCCGAGGGAATGGGCCCATTAAACCTGAGATCAGAACGTGATGCGGGCGCCGACCACGGCAAACCAGTCTTCCGTTCCGGCGCCCTCAGCTTCGGCAAAGTCAGCGGTGTCACCGTACTTACGCTCATGCACCACGCCAACATAGGGTGAGAAGGCGCGGTCGACCAGATCATAACTCAGCCTTAGGCCGGTTTCGCTGGAAACGAGACCTTTGCCAACGCCGATCTCCCGGTCCTCACTGAACGCCACCGTGGCATCCAGAGTGGCTGAGAGAATCCAGTAATTGGTCAACAGCAACTCGTACTCGACATCCAGTTCGGCGGAGGTTTCGCCCTCGTTACTCACGTACAGGTTGGCATCCACCTCGAACCATTGCGGTGCCAACCCGGTAACACCCAGAACCGCGTAGGTGCGGTCCGGGCCTTCGGGCGTATCGAATCGCACCCCCGCCTTGGCGTCGAAGAAGTCGGAAATGGGAACCTGCCCGACCAGCTGGTTTTCCAGCCCTTCGTAGGCCTGCTCTGCAATGGCGTATTCGCCTTTGGTCAGCCATCGGACTTTCAGATCATCGGTGCCGTAGAAAACGTCCGCATTCCAGACGCCCAGCTCTTCATCGTCATCGCTGTATCGGTATTCAAGCTCCTCAAACTGAACACCCCAGAAGGTCAGTGGCTGCTTCCGGGCGGTAGTGTCGACGATCATTTCCTGGGCGACGACAGCCGTTGGCAGCACCGCCGGACCCAGCAGACTGGTGCACACAAGAGCGCGGATACGACTCATGCATCACCTCCTTCTTCGGCCACAAGGTCTGCCTTTGCCTGGGTAGCGTCAGGGCCACCCTCAACGATCACCTTGCGGAACATACCCGCTGCCGCGTGGTAAGACAGATGGCAATGGAACGCCCACTGGCCCGGCGCATCCACCTCGGTCTCCATATACACCGTGGTGCCCGGCTGAACGCTGACCGTGTGCTTGACCGGATTCCATTTCCCGGCGCCGACATCCAGGATCGACCACATGCCATGGAGGTGCATGGGGTGGGTCATCATGGTGGTATTGACGAACTTGAAGCGGACGCGCTCGCCGTATTTCAGGCGAATGGGGTCCGCGTCCTCGTATTTCACCCCGTTGATACTCCAGCTGTAGCGCTCCATGTTGCCAGTCAGGCGCAGCTCGATTGCACGGGTCGGCTTCCGGTCTTCATACAGTGGTTTCTGTGCCTTGAGATCGGCATACGACAGGAATTTTCCACCATTGGCCGCTGTCGGCGCCAGACCACTGCCGGGCGCATAGAAAGGATCACTTGGGCCGCCCTCCAGCATAGTCATCGCGCTGTGATCCATGCCTGCCATGGAAGAATGATCCATTCCCTGCATAGTGGCGTGGTCCATACTCGGCATTCCAGTGGAACCACCCATGCCCCCTCCGGAGCCGCTCGTGTCCATAGCGCCGTGATCCATATCGTGCATACCGCCCATATCCGCCATGGTGAGGCGTGCGGGATCACGCAACTCGGGAACAGCCGCTTCCATGCCCTGCTTCGGCGCAAGCGTCGCTCTGGCATAACCTGAGCGGCCCATGGATTCGGCAAAAATAGTGTACGCCTGGGCATCTTTCGGCCGCACGATCACGTCGTAGGTTTCCGCGACACCGATGCGGAATTCATCCACAGTGACTGGCTGGACATTGTTGCCGTCCGCCTGAACAACCGTCATTTCCAGACCCGGGATCCGCACATCGAAATAGGTCATGGCGGATGAATTAATGAACCGCAGGCGGATGCGCTCTCCGGGCTCAAAAATACCGGTCCAGTTCTGTTCCGGGCCCATGCCGTTAATCAGGCCAGTGAAACCCTGCAAGTCCTCAACATCCGCTTTCATCATGCGCATGTCGCCCCAGGCCATGCGATCCTGGATGGTGTTCAGCAGACCATTTTCCGATGCGTCCGAGAAAAACTCCCCCACCGTCTGCTGCTGGCGGTTGTAGTAATCCGGCATCATTTTCAGGTTGCGCATGATCCGGTCGCCGGAATGCGGGTGTTTGTCGGTGAGCTGAACCACGTATTCCCGGTTATACCGGAAGGGTTCGCGCCCTTCAGGCTCGATGACAATGGCACCATAGGCACCATCCGGCTCCTGGAAGCCGGAATGGCTGTGAAACCAGTAGGTACCGGCTTGCTGGATGGGGAATTCGTAGGTGAACGTCTCTCCGGCCTTGATGCCGGGAAAGCTGATACCGGGCACACCATCCTGCTGGTAAGGGAGAATCAGGCCATGCCAGTGGATGGATGTCATTTCATCCAGGTTGTTGGTCACGTTGATCCGGACGTTTTCGCCTTCCTTGAAGCGCAGCACCGGTCCCGGGGATTTCCCGTTGTAACCGATCCCCTGCTTGACGAACTCGCCGGTATCAATCCGGACCCGATCAACCGTGAGGTCATAGGTGCCGGCCATACCTGCCACCGGAAAGACCAGGCCCAACACGACACCTGCAAGGTACGCTTTCATGCGCATGCACAGCTCCTGAAATACAATTCAATGGACTCTATGAACGACCAGCCTGGCTGTATACCGGACCCTGAAAGTTTACTTCGCCATACATGCCGGACTGGTAATGCCCCGGAATATTGCAGGCAAATTCAATATTGGCCTTTTCAGCGAAGGTCCAGACCACTTCGCCACTCTGGCCCGGCTCCAGGAGGATGCTGTTCGGGTCGTCGTGCTTCATGGTATGGCCATTCCCCATATCCATGCTCATCATGTCCTCGTTGAGTTTGCCGCCCTGGATAACCCCGTGCTCCACCATCATTTTCATTTCTTCCTGATGGGCTTCGTGCATCTCTGGCGTACCAATATTGAATTCATGCACCAGGGCGCCCTGGTTCTCAACGACAAAGCGGATGGTTTCACCGGGCCGAACCTCGATAGATTCCGGCTGGTAGTAATTGTCGTGCATTTCAACGGTAATGGTCCGATCAGCGTTAGCGGCCTTGCCCGGCTCACCGATGGCTGCACCATGACCATGCCCGCCGCCATGGGTGCCGGCCGCAAACGCCGTCGCGGACAGTGACATCGCTGTCGCTACCGCCAAGAACTTTGATACATTCATCCTGTCTTCTCCTGAGAAATAATGGGCGTTCGAAGGCCCGCTGGTTCGCTCCGGAAACTGAGCAGTGCCAGGAAACGGTTGATACCATCGCTCACTAACCTGAATTCTTTCTGAAAATGTCGAATTATTAATCGTTCAGGCCAGGTTCAGGTTGATCAGTAACACTGGCATATCGTGCCAAGGCTCTGAAAAGGAACAATCCGTGCGCTTACTGCTCGTCGAAGATGACCGCTTGCTGGCTGACGGGCTGGCCAGCCAACTGGAAAAAGCGGGCTTCAGCGTTGATGTGACGCATACCGCTAAAGAAGCGTTGATACTGGCTGAGCAGGAAGACTACCGCGCCGTAGTGCTGGATCTGGGCCTGCCCGATGGCAATGGCCTGGACGTGCTGAGCAAGTGGCGCCTGCACCATAAAAGCGTTCCGGTCTTGATTCTGACCGCCAGGGGCGACTGGCAGGATAAAGTAAATGGCCTGAAGGCCGGTGCCGACGATTACCTGGCCAAACCCTTCCAGACCGAAGAGTTGATTGCGAGGCTCAACGCCATTGTGCGCCGAAGCGAAGGTCGGGGGCACTCACTCGTGCAGGCTGGCCGCTTCGAGCTGGACGAGAATCGCCAGAGCCTGAACCTGGGAGACGGTACCGAGCACAGCCTGACGGGAACGGAATTCCGCCTGCTGCGCTGCCTGATGAGTCGCCCCGGCCAGGTCTTTTCGAAGGAGCAGTTGATGGAGCAACTCTACAACCTGAATGACCACCCCAGTGAAAACGTCATCGAGGCCTACATCCGCAGGCTGAGGAAGCTGGTTGGCCCCGATACCATCTCAACACGACGCGGCCAGGGGTATCTGTTCGATGTCCGGGAATAAAAAGCCGACATCGGTCAGGCGGGCGCTGCTGGTGCTGTTACTGCCGGCGGGGATCGGTCTGATGGCCCTGGCATGGCTGGTGCACGGCCTGTTGCTGGACCGGATGGCCCGGGAGTTTGTCGAGACCCGGCTCAAGGACGAGGTGGCCTTTCTTGAGCACCAGATTCGCGATTCCGGCGGTCAGTTGGACACTCTCCAGACCGGCGATTATTTCCAGGAGGTGTTTCATCACGCCTTTGCCATACACACACCCTCCCGCACCATCATTTCACCGGACACCTGGACACCGTTATTAAGACCCCTGATTGACGCCGGACAGGACGGAACCCTTCGGGTGCACGACGCAGACGCCACGGGTGCCCCTTCGGATATTCTCGCCTACCGGAAGTCTGTTGATGTGGGCGATACACCTGTCGTGGTGATTGTCGCCGAGGATCTGGGTGCCCTGAAACGCAGCCAGGCAGAACTGCACCTGTGGACTGCGATTGTCTCCGTATTGCTGATACTCCTCCTGGTGGCGGTCATCTGGTTCGGCATTACCTTATCCCTGCGCCCCGTGGTAACACTCAAGGCCGCGTTAAAAAGGCTTCAGGATGGCGAGATTGCACGCATTGACGTTCAGGCTCCCGAGGAATTCCGCCCTCTCGTGGCCCAGCGCAACCAGGTGCGGGACTCTCTGGCCCACCGCCTGGAACGCTCACGGGATGCCCGGGCAAACCTGTCCCACAGCGTCAAAACCCCCATCGCCGCTGTCCGGCAGATACTGGCGGACAACGACCGCCCGCTCACCAGCGAGCTCAGGCATCAGATGGCAACCCGGCTTGATGACATCGACAGGCAGCTCGAAGCAGAAATGCGCCGGAGCCGGTTCGCAGGGCCCCAGGTTGGAAAAAGCGCTTACCCCATGAAACAGGCACGGGATCTTTTATGGATGCTCGGCCGGTTGTATCCGGACAAATCGTTTGAGCTCTCGAGCTCCCTTCCGGAAGAAAGCCGGTGGCCGGTAGAGGAACATGATCTGAACGAAATAGTGGGTAACCTGCTCGATAATGCCGGAAAGTGGTCCTCGCGATACGTAGAACTCTCGTTAAAACAAGATAACGGCTTAAAACGAATCATTGTCGCTGATGATGGTCCCGGGGTTGCTGAGAAAGATCGGGCCAATCTGGGCCAACGTGGATTGCGACTCGATGAACAAACACCGGGACACGGGCTGGGCCTCGCGATAGTCAGGGATATTGTGGCTCAGTATGGTGGGCGGATCGATTTTTCGGAAAAAACAGACGGAGGGTTGGCCGTCACTATTGAATTGCCTGACAGGCACTGACTTTAAAGGCGTCTCAAGAATCCATGCGAGCTGAACGGTATACCGGTGGTTCGGACGGATACCTTTTCTGAAGAGGGTGCCCTTCAGAAAAGCCAGGGGGTATCTGCTCAACAAGACCGTTTAGACTAAACCTATAACGACGCTGCCGAGCGGGCCGCCTGATCGTACAGACCCGAGACGCCCCGCAAGAAGCTGGCAATGGAGCCAAGGTCGGTATTCGAGAATCCAAGAGTCCGGAGTGAGTCCACCAGGCAACTTTCCCGGATTTCGGCGTAGGCGTTACAGACAGACACACCTTTTTCGGTGATCGAGTAAAAGGTTTCCTTGCCCCGGCGCTCCGATGCCACCACTTCGTGCTTCAGGAGCTTTTTGAGTGCGTAGGTGACCGTGTGGGTATCCTCCACGTTCAGCACCAGGCAAATATCCGCGGATTTCTTGGATCGCCCGCGGTGATTGACGCTGTGCATAACCAGAATATCCAGAGGGCTCAGGTCCGGCAACCCGGCCGCGTTCATGCACCGCACCATCCAGCGGTTGAACGCGTTACCCGCCACAATCAGCCCGAATTCCAGCTCCGAGAGCTCTGCGGCACGGCCAGACAGATGGGCCGAAGACACAATCGGTCCTATGCTTTTCCCGCCAGGTGCCTCCGTGCGGCCTTGTCCCGCCGAATTTTTGTCTTCGTCTTTTTTCATGAGCCCACCACGACGGTCCTGTTCGAGTTTACGATGCCCCTGCCCTGCTCCCGGGCGGGCCGGGATTCTATCAATTCCCCATCTGGTTGGGGAGGAACGTCACAATCTGTGGAAAGACCGTGATCAACATTACGCCCGCGAGCAGCAGCAGGAAATAGGGCAATGCGGCCGTGGCCACCCGGAGTATATTTTCGCCGGTCAACCCCTGAATAACGAACAGGTTAAACCCGACGGGCGGTGTAATCTGGCTCATTTCCACCACGATCACCAGGTAGATTCCGAACCACATGGGGTCAATGCCAGCCGCCTCAACCATCGGCAATATCACGGACGTGGTCAGTACCACGACGGAAATACCATCCAGGAAACACCCCAGCAGAATAAAGAACACCGTCAGCGCCAGCAGTAACATACCCGGTGACAACGCCAGGGTACTGATCCAGGACGCCAGCTCCCTGGGAATGCCGGTAAAGGCCATGGACACGGTCAGAAAATGGGCACCTACGAGAATAAAGGCAATCATCGTGGAGGTTTTTACCGTCCCCATCAAAGCCTGACCAAAGGTCTCCCGGTTCAGGGAGCCACCACGCCAGGATAACAAGTGCGCGAGTGCGACCCCCACCGCCGCCGACTCTGTCGGCGATGCAAATCCGCCATAAATTGAGCCGATCACGCCGACAATCAGTAACACGACCGGTATCAGGGGTTTGCTGCGCCTAACCTTCTCAGCCAGGGGCAGTGCTTCCTCCTCGTCCGCTGGAACACCCGATGGATTCAGCTTGGACCAGATGACGACGTAGCCGGCAAAAAGAACCATCAGCAGCAGGCCAGGCAGAATACCCGCCACAAACAGCCGGGCAATAGACTGTTCGGTGGCAACACCATAAACAATGAGAATGATCGACGGGGGAATCAGCAGGCCCAGGGTCGCGGAACCGGCCAGGGTCCCCAGGATCTGTTTGCGATCGTATCCCCGCTGGGTGAGTTCCGGTACCGACATCTTCCCGATGGTCGCTGCCGTGGCCGCTGATGAGCCGGAAATCGCGGCGAAGATACCGCAGCCAATAATATTGGTATGCAGCAGGCGACCGGGAATCCGGCCGACCCATGGCGCAATACCGGTAAACATTTCTTCAGACAGCCGGGAGCGGAACAATACCTCGCCCATCCATATGAACATCGGCAACGCCGCAAGCTCCCAGGACACACTGGCGCCATAGAAGGAGGTCGCCAGGCTGGTGCCAACCGGAATGTTGCTGAAGAAGTGCAACGCCGCCAGACCAGTGGCCGTGAGGGCAAACGCCACCCACAGCCCCGCAGCCAGCAGAATCAGAAGCCCCGTCAGCAAGAGCAGGCTCATTGAAATCATGTCCATGGCTCTACTCCTGGGGGGCTTCGTCTTTGAGGTGGGTAAGGCGGCCGGTGATCAGGCCGATCAACACATCGAGCAGGGCGATCAGAAGCCAGGCCAACCCGACAACCATGACCGCCTGCGGCAGCCAGAGCGGAACCGGAACCATGCCAATCGACAGATCACCAAAATCGTAGCTGTCATACGCCAGCAAAACGCTGAACCAGGTACCGTACCCGGTGATCGCCAGCGCGATCGCCGTCACCAGGATATCCAGAACTCTCTGGGCGCTCGCCGGCAGGGTTCTATGCAGCAGGTCAACGCGGATATGCCCACCCACTGTCAGGGTATAGGCCAGCCCGGTAAAGGTTGCCCCCAGCAGCAGAAACCCCGCAAGCTCAGCCAATCCGGGCACCTGCAGACCCAATGAGTCCATCCCCAGACCCAGCAGTGCTGCGTCGAGAAGCCGTCCCAACACCTGTAACACCACCATCGTCATGATGACTACAAGCTGGAGTGCCGAGATGTAACCGCCAAAGCGGTACATAGAGTCCAGAAACCTGCGCATGAAAATGCCCCCGGTGATTCTTGTCAGTCCCGCAAGGAATCAGCGGGCACGATAAGCTTCAACCAGTGCCTTGCCATCCTCACCGGCACGTTCCAGCCACTCCTGCTCCATGGTTTCGCCGACGTCTTTCAGACGTTTAACCAGGGCGTCACTGGGCTCGGAAACCACGATGCCATTGTCTTCCATGACTTTGATCTTGGCAGCGGTTTCCGCTTTACTGGCCTCCCACCCACGCTTCTCAGCCTCGGCGGCGGCGGTTTCGATGGCGTTCTGTACGGACTCCGGAAGCCCCTCAAACGCCCGGGTGTTAACAATGACCATGTTCTTCGGCAACCACAGTTGGGCATGATTGAAGTGGCTCAGGTAATCCCATGCCCGGGTATTCGCCCCCGT
The DNA here is from genome assembly GCA_966210405.1 of uncultured Marinobacter sp. Taxonomy (GTDB): domain Bacteria; phylum Pseudomonadota; class Gammaproteobacteria; order Pseudomonadales; family Oleiphilaceae; genus Marinobacter. The sequence goes on along the minus strand of CBIHLH010000018.1, from coordinate 24,716 downwards.
GGACGGAGATGTGATCATGGCATCGACGCGGCCCGTGCCGAACGCGGTCGGAATATCCGGCACTTCAACCTGGGTCGGTATGGCACCCAGGAGCTCCGCCAGCCGCTCACTCGACTTGTTATAGGCGCGCATTTTCACGCCCTGCAGTTCGTCGCCGGTTTCCACCGGAAAGCGGGTGTAAATCCCCTGCGGCGGCCAGGGCACGGCAAAGAGCAGCTTCAGGCGCTGTTGCTCAAGACGCTCAGACAGCAGGTCACGAGACGCCTGCCACAGATCCCAGGCCTCTTCGTAGTTGCTCGCCAGATAGGGAACTGAATCCACCTCGAACAGCGGATCCTCATTTGCCAATCTCGACATAATCAACTCGCCGATCGGAACGAGGCCACGACGAACCGAGTTCTTGATCTCAGAATGCTTGATCAGCGAGCCACTGCTGTGAACCGTAATATTCAGCTCCCCATCGGTGGCTTCCCGCACATCCTCGGCAAACTCGCGAATGTTGACTGTGTGGAAGTTCGAATCCCCGTAGGGCGTTGGCATATCCCAGCTGGTTTCCGCCTGAGCGTGGCCAATGGTCACCGTCAGGGCGATGGCAGTCAGATGTTTCATCGTTATTGTCATTTCTTCCTCCTTTGCCGGAGAAACTCGCCTCCGGGCAATTCACCAATGATTGTTTTTATAACTCTGGCAATCGATACCAGTTGACGCACGGACATCGAATATATGTGTCTTTTTTAACTAACCTAGCGGTGAAAAAACCTTAAGTCAAACAATTTGACTGAATTAAAGACATATTTTTACATCGTTATATTCACATTTTATCTATAATTTATTCTTATAGACCCTTATTCGAACCATTGTTCAGTAATCTCACGGCCCCATCCGGAGACAGTCATGCTGTCAAACTGGACCATAGATGAGAGGTTTGGCGCCAGGCTCCTGAGTCTCCGGGCTGGGAGGAGCCATCGTTCGGGAGATCGCCGAACGCTATAGTGCTACCCTGACCCCCAGCACTGGATTAAACGGCAAACTCAGGGCCATGGTGTGTTTTCCCGGCACAGAAAGGGGCAAGGAACAGTGAGAATCGGTGAGCTCGCAAAAACAACGGCCATATCCGCTGAAACCATCCGCTACTACGAAAAAATTGGCTTGCTGCCCGAACCGGCCCGGGACGGCAGTGGCTACCGGTCCTATCGGCAGGCTCACCTGGACCGGCTGCTGTTTATCAAGCGGTGTCGCAGTCTCGATATGGCCCAGGACGAAATCCGCGAGCTGATCCGGCTGGCGGAGCAACCGGAGGCGGATTGCAGCGATGTCGACGCCCTGCTGGCCCGCCACCTGAGCCACGTTCGCGAGCGGTTGACAGAACTGGCGAGCCTCGAGGAAACCCTGGAGCAGCTTCAGAAAGCCTGCTCCGATAGCCGCACGATACGGGAGTGCGGCATTCTTGGCGGGCTGAGCTCGGAACTCGATACCCCCGAGTCCGGGGAAACCCACAACCACGTGCCGGGCACCCATGGCCCCGGACAGCACTGACGACGGCAAAACACCTGGTTGCCCCCTCAATAGCTGTTGACCCTGTAGTAACTACAGGGTTTTCAATAGGACCATCTGTAATAACAGGAGGTCTTTATGGCATGCAGTTGTTCCGCCCCCAAACCCAAATCCCCGGCCCCGGGCTTCCGCCGGGCCCTGTGGATTGCCTTGTGGGTCAACCTGGCCATGTTTGTTGTGGAAGGCATGGCCAGCCTGTCGTCCGGCTCGGTGTCCCTGATGGCCGACGCCATCGACTTCTTTGGCGACAGCGCCAACTACATCCTGTCCCTGACCGTGCTGTCCATGGGCATGCTCTGGCGAGGTCGTGCCGCCATGGCCAAAGGCATGACCATGGTTCTCTTTGGCCTCGTGGTCTGGGCCCGGGCCATCTGGGTGGTTCAGGCAGGCATCACGCCAGAACCACTGATCATGGGGGCGGTCGGGCTGCTGGCACTGGCGGCCAACCTCGGCGTGGCCGTCATGCTGTTCCGGTTCCGTGAGGGAGATTCCGACATGCGTTCGGTGTGGTTATGCAGCCGCAATGATGCCATCAGTAATATCGCGGTGATGGTCGCGGCCCTGGGTGTCTTCGGTACCAGTACGGCCTGGCCCGATCTGATTGTCGCGGCGATTATGGGAACGCTCGCCATCACCGCCGGCATCAGCGTGGTGCGCCATGCGCGCAATGACATTGTCGAAGCCAAAGCCTGCTCGGTGGAACCGGCATCTGCAGTGTCCCCCTCACGCAGTCGTTAAAATGCCAGCGAGATCATCACTGGAATAAACGCCAGGGCAAAGAGCGTCGTCAGCAGCACGGTACCGGCCGCCTGCCTGGGTGAGGTATCCAGCAACGTGGCGATAACCACGGTATTGGCGGCAATCGGGGTGATGGAGATGAGAAACATGGCCTTGTGAACCGCCGGCTGATAGATGCCAAAGACATTGGCGTCCAGCCACCAGAAGGCAATGGCCACCAGAGGCCAGACCACAAATTTCCCGAAAAACGCGTAGGCGGTAAAGCGCAGGTTACCGGCCAGCCCCCGGAAACTGGAGATACTCATGCCGATGATCATCATGCCGAGCACGCTGTAGGCGCCCCGCAGGTTATCAAACAGCGGCGCGAAGATGTCCGGAATCCGGACCTCCGCCAGGTTCAGGACAACGGCGGCGGCAAAAGCGTATACCGATGGCAGGCGGGCCACCCGCAGGAGGGCGTCGCGCAGACCATAGCGCCCCCGGGCCGCGAGATAGAAACCCACGGAGTTTTCAAACAGGGTGGTACCCAGCATGCACACAATGTACAGGCCCAACCCCTCCTCACCGAACAGCAGCAAGGCAACCGGCACGCCAAAATAACCGGTATTCCCGGAGCCCACGCACAAGGGCATCAGGTTGGCACTGCCGTCGGTAATAAACCGCCTTACCAGCACCAGCTGCCCGATGCCGAGCACCGACGATAACCCGAAGGTCAGGAACGGCAGCAGAATGACTTCCGGTGACAGCGGTGCGGCCATTACCCCCGAAAACACCACGGAGGGCGTAACGATATAAAGCATGATACCGGCAATATGCCGACCACTGGCGTCCAGAAAACGGCCAGAAACCCAACCGAGAACCACCGTGACATACAGTGGAATCAGTTTCATGAACAGGGCAAAGGCAGCAGCCATGGATACTCCGGACAACAGTCATCAGGGCAGAACGGGAGGAAGTCTACAACGAACCCAACGCCTCGACCACGCCCGCGCGGTTGCAGGGTTATCGAGTAGGTTGCAAAGTGTTAATGATTAAAGTCATTTAGAGCTGCGGTGGTTTGGTAGGATAATTGACATATACTCGCAACGGGGCAACGCCATGAACAGCATTCTCAGGCCCGAAGTCTCATCCGCACCCTGCCTGCTGGGGCAGAGTAACCCGGAAATCACCTGTCAGGAGTCCGCCCCGGCCACCATGGCGCTGCTGAACGGTCTCGGTCGGGTGTTCGGCATCCACGTCACCGATGACGAAAGCCACCCGGACACCCGGTTTCTTGCGGACCTTTCCCGGCTGTTCCACCAGCATCGGGTGGACGCAGACATTGCCCTGGAAAGGCACGATCATCCCTGGGCCAATGTGTATCTGGTCCAACACGGCATCCTGCGCCTGTTCCGCGAAGCCCCCAATGGTAAAGTCTCTATTCACCACTTTTTTACGGAGGGCGATCTGGTCTGGCCGGTGTTTGGCCGCACCCGGACAGTCCGCAATACCCTCTGCCTGACCAGCGTTGCCCCGGCCACAATCTGGGTGGCCGACTTTTCTGCCTTCCGCTCCGCCATCCGCAAGCATGGTGAAGGCCTGTGGCCACGGTTTGCCCTGGCACTGACCGAGGAGCTGGCCGAACTGACCAGCATGCGCGAATTCCGCAAACACACCATGAGCGCCAGTGAACGCTACCGGCTTTTGCTGGAGGAATACCCGGAACTGGTCAAGCGGGTACCCGACAATCAGTTGGCTTCCTGGCTGGGAGTGGTGCCGGCAACCTACTCACGGCTGAAGACCGGCGCTGCCCGCGGGCGGTCGGGGAACAACGACTGACGCGCCCCCGGCCAGAACTTACAGGCGCAAAAAAAGGGCAGAAAACCGCAGTTCGCTGCCCCAAAACCTGTCAACACTCTCTCGCAATTCGCTTTCTCAGCCGTGCAGCTTCACCGCCAGTTCCGCCACATGGCGCCCCTGATAACGGGCAATCGTCAATTCCTTCTCACTCGGCTGGCGCGAGCCATCGCCACCGGCAATCGTGGACGCACCGTAAGGCGTGCCGCCACTCACCTGGGAAATATCGAAAAACTCCGGGATGCCGTAGCCAAGGGGTACGATGACCATGCCGTGATGCGCCAACGTGGTCCAGAACGAGCTGATGGTATGCTCCTGCCCGCCACCGGTGCCTGTGGAGGTGAATACGCTGGCCACCTTGCCGTGGAGCTTGCCACCCGCCCACAGCCCGCCGGTCTGGTCCAGAAAGGTGCGCATCTGGCCCGCCATGTTACCGAAACGGGTCGGAGTGCCAAAGATGACTGCGTCATACTCCGCCAACTCGCCGGGCTCCGCGACCGGGGCCGATTGATCAGCCTTGCCACCGGCATTCAGGAATGCCTGATCCACCATGGTTTCCGGTACCCGCTTGACGGTCACATCGGCGCCATCAACGGATTTCGCACCCTCGGCGATGGTATTCGCCATGGTTTCTATGTGTCCGTACATTGAGTAATAGAGAACAAGTACTTTTGCCATCGGAAAACCTCCTGTGTCTGATTCGATCTGATGGCAACAAGGTTATCCCGCCAATGATACCGGGAGAAACCGGAAGATTTCCGGCAGGTCATTCAGTTTTTCTGAACAGGTTCACAGGATGTTCATCGGCAGCCATTGCGTACACCTGTACGCTCAAGTAATGTGTCGCCATGACGACCAAGGACCACCCGGAAATGAGCACGACAGACACCACCACACAAACCACCCACCAACGCATCGAGGAGTGGCTGAATAGTGCCACACACGGCATCGGCGCGCTGCTGAGCGTGGCTGGCACGGCCGCCCTGATTATAGCGGCCAGCCAGGCTGGCGATGCCTGGAAAATCGTCAGTTTCGGTATTTTCGGCGCCTCATTGGTCCTGCTCTATATGGCATCGGCGCTGTACCATGGCGTACGGCAACCGGCACTGAAGCGGGCCTTCAAAACCCTGGATCACTGCGCCATCTTCCTCCTCATCGCAGGCACCTACACCCCGTTCCTGCTGGTTAACATGCGGGGCACTGTAGGCTGGACGCTGTTTGCGGTTATCTGGTCGCTAGCCCTGACCGGCGTGGTTCTCAAGATAGTCTTTCAAAACCGTTTCAAGCTTGCCCGGGTAGGCATCTACCTTGCCATGGGTTGGCTGATTACCTTTGCGTCTTCAGATCTGGCGGCCAGTGTCAGCGATACTGCCCTGAACCTGACCATCGCAGGCGGCATTGTCTACACGGTAGGCGTCGCCTTTTACCTGGCTGATCGCATTCCCTACATGCACGCGGTCTGGCACCTGTTCGTCATCGGTGGCAGCGCCTGTCATTTCGGCGCCATTTATTATGGGGTTCTGCCCCACGTCGCCTGACCCGAGGCGCTTCCCGCACAAAGCCACCCACAGCGACGCCCACCCGGGCACTGGCGGACCGGCGGAAATGATTGGCTACCTCCTTTGCGCTTCACCGTCGCCGGCCTACCACTTTCGGAATATCGACACTGCAACCAGCTGTTTTAATTACCATTATCCAAACAACCGTTGAGCCCGGACAGAGCGTTTTCAGCACACGGGATGGCACGCCGCCCACCTTTGATTTTCATCAAGTTTAATCCGGAGGCCGGTCACTAGAGTCAAGCCATATCGTTCAACCGGCCAAACGGAGGGCAGTATGGTGACAACGGCTGCATCGACCTCCAGGGACCAACACCGGGCCCTGGGCATTTCCACCCTGGCGTTCACACTGTGCTTTGCAGTCTGGACCATCTTTTCCATCATCGGCATTCGCATCAGTGAGCAGTTCGGCCTGTCGGATACCCAACTGGGCCTGCTGATGGCAACGCCTGTGCTGACCGGCTCGATCAGCCGGCTGTTCCTGGGCATCTGGACGGACCGTTTCGGTGGACGCAAGGTGTTCGGACTGCTGATGCTGATCACCGCCGGCTGCGTCTACCTGCTCACCTTCGCCGACAGCTACCTGATGCTGCTGGTTGCCGCACTGGGCGTGGGCCTGGCCGGTGGCGCTTTCATTGTAGGCGTCACCTACACCTCGGCCTGGTTCGAGCCTGGCAAACAGGGCACGGCGCTGGGCATCTTCGGGGCCGGGAACGTCGGGGCGGCCGTTACCAACTTTGGTGCGCCCTTCCTGTTGCTGGCCGTGGGTTGGCAGGGGACTGCCCAGATATATGCCTCCGTGCTCGCCATGGCCGGCGTTGTATTTCTGGTAGTTGCCAAGGAAGACCCCTTGGCCGGTGAACGCAACGAGCGCCGTGCCCAGTCCTTCATGCAACAGATGGCACCGCTGGCCGACCTTCGGGTCTGGCGCTTCTCGCTGTATTACTTTTTCGTGTTCGGCGCCTTTGTCGCCCTGGCCCTCTGGCTGCCGCACTACCTGATCGGCGTTTATGGCCTGGACATCAAAACCGCCGGCATCATTGCCGCGCTCTATACCGTTCCAGCCTCCCTGTTCCGTATCCTTGGTGGCTGGATGTCTGATCGGTACGGCGCCCGTCGGGTGATGTACTGGACCTTCCTGGCCTCCGTGGCCTGCACGTTCCTGCTGAGCTACCCGCCCACGGAGTACGTGATCCACGGCATTGATCGCGATATTCGCTTCCACCTGGAACTCACCCTGCCCGGCTTCGTTCTGCTGACCTTTGTGCTCGGATTTTTCATGTCCCTGGGTAAAGCCGCAGTGTTCAAACACATTCCGGTTTACTACCCGAAACACGTGGGGGCCGTTGGCGGTGTGGTTGGCATGATCGGCGGCCTGGGCGGCTTCTTCCTGCCGCTGACTTTCGGCATGCTCAACGACGTGGTGGGCGTCTGGCAAAGCGCGTTCATGCTGCTGTTTGTGATTGCCGCCGGGGCCCTGGCCTGGATGCACTACGCCATCCGCACCGCGGAACGGATCGAGTGGTCTGCCCGGGAAGAAAAAACCGACCTGCCTGAACTGTCAACACCGAACCTGTTTGTACTCGAAGACTGGCGCCCGGAAGACCCGGTGTTCTGGGAGCAAAAAGGCAGGAAAATCGCCACCCGCAATCTCTGGATCTCTATTCCCAACCTGTTCCTGGCCTTCGCCGTCTGGACCATCTGGAGTATCCTGGTGGTAAAAATGCCATCGCTGGGGTTCAGTTACAGCTCCAACCAACTGTTCTGGCTGGCGGCGTTGCCTGCCCTGTCCGGCGCCACCCTGCGGATTTTCTACAGCTTCATGGTACCCATCTTCGGCGGGCGCCGCTGGACCGCCATCTCCACAGCCTCGCTTCTACTGCCATGCCTCTGGATTGGTGTAACTATCCAGAATACCGACACCCCGTACATGATCATGCTGATTCTGGCGCTGCTGTGCGGCTTTGGCGGTGGCAACTTTGCCTCCAGCATGGCCAATATCAGCTTCTTCTATCCCCAGGCCCGGAAAGGCGCCGCCATGGGCCTGAATGCCGGGCTGGGCAACCTGGGCGTGTCCGGCATGCAGCTACTGGCGCCGCTGATTATTGCCAGCAGCGTGTTCGGGCCCGTCGTGGGCGACCCGCTGATCATTCAGGAAGGAGCCAGAGCGGGGCAGGCCCTGTGGTTGCAGAATGCGGCCTTCCTCTGGGTGCCTCTGATTATCGTGGCAGCCGTAGCCGCCTGGTTCGGCATGAACGATATCGCCGATGCCAGGGCCGGCTTCAGGGAGCAGGCGGTGATTTTCAGGCGCAAGGACAACTGGCTCATGTGCTGGCTGTACCTGGGCATGTTCGGCAGCTTCATCGGGTTTGCGGCCGGCTTCCCGCTACTGTCCGGCATGCAGTTCCCGTCCGTAGACCCGGTGAAATATGCCTTCCTGGGCCCCCTGGTGGGTGCCCTTGCCCGCCCTCTGGGCGGCGTTCTGGCAGACAGGCTCGGCGGCGCCAGAGTGACGTTCTGGACCTTTGCCATAATGATAGCCGGCGTGTTCGGGGTTCTGGCGTTTCTGCCAGACAACGGTTCACCCGGCAGCTTCTGGGGTTTCTTCGGCAGTTTCCTGGTGCTCTTTGTGGCGACCGGCATTGGTAACGGCTCCACGTTCCGGATGGTGCCGGTGATCTTCCGCAACCTGCTGGAACGCGACATGCCCGGCAAACCGGAGGAAGCCCGGAAAACCGCCAATCGCGAATCGGCCGCCGTACTGGGGTTCATCTCGGCGTTTGCCGCGTACGGTGGCTTTTTTATCCCGAAAGCCTATGGCAGCTCGATTGACCTGACCGGCGGAGTGGCCGCGGCCCTGACTGGCTTCATCGTGTTCTACGCCAGCTGTCTGGTGGTCACCTGGTGGTATTACGCCCGGAAGAACGCGCCCTCTCCGTGCTGAGCAGCCACCTTGCACATAAGCCATGCTTTGCGCCCCACGGGGCGCTTTTTTTCGTATACTCCAGATAGCAGAGGAGCAAAGAACCCGATGGCAAAGTGGCTGATAAAATCCGAACCCTCCGAGTGCGGCATCGACGATTTCGCCAAGGCGCCGGCGACCGTCATTCCCTGGGACGGCGTACGCAACTACCAGGCTCGCAATTTCCTCACGCGCATGGCCGAGGGTGACGAGGTATTGCTCTACCACTCAAGCTGCAAGCACATCGGTGTTGCCGGTATCGTCCGCGTGGTTCGCGCCGCCTATCCCGACCCGAGCCAGTTCGACCCGGATTCACCCTACGTCGACGAGAAAAGCCACCCGGAAAAACCTCGCTGGTACGCGGTCGATATGGCATTAGTAAAGAAGCTGCCCAGGCTGCTGCCACTCGATGAAATCAAGTCGCTGCCCGGGCTGGATAACCTGCCACTGATTCGCCGTGGCAACCGGCTGTCGGTGATGCCGGTCAGCGAGGAGGAATGGCGGATAATGCTGGCGCAGGTCTGACTCTCCTTTAAAGCCCCGCCCCGCCGCGAAGATCGGGAGCGCTTACCCGAACACCGGTTTCGCCAGCGCCAGATGGAAGATCGCCGCGACCTGAACCAACGCCAGCACGGCAGAAAATACACGGACGGATGCACTCATGGACGTTTTGAACGCGAACACCCCGGCGATGATATAGCCAACCAGCAGCAGAACTTTCGCGGTCAACCAGCCGTGCACGAAGGGCATCCAGGGCGTAACCACCAGCAGACCGACGGCGGCAGCCAGCAACACCGTATCGTTGGCATGGGGAATCCAGCGCAGCGGCGATTGCCGCCAGCCAGGCCGTCCAACCGCATCCAGTAGCAGCCGCAGGGAAAACAGCACGACCGTCAGGGCCGCCGTGGTCACGTGCAAATGTTTCAGTATGTCGTAGGCACTCATAGTTCATCCCGGTTTGAATCGAATCAGTGGCCGCATTGTACGCACAGACACCGGCTTGTCTCTAAATTCCCGGCCCGATACCTCCACTCGGGTATGGCCAACAATCCCTTCAGACGATAACATACACTATATATACATCTTTATGTGGAGACCACCATGCAGGCGATCCCGACCACCCGCCAAACAGCGCCCGCCAGCATCCGCCAGCTGTTCAGCTACCCGTTCCGAATCTTCTTCCTGTCCATGACGGTACTGGCCCTGCTGGCTGTACCGTTATGGGTACTGCAGATCACCGGCGTCATGCAGCTACCACTGGCACTGCCGGGCCTGTTCTGGCACCAGCATGAAATGCTGTTCGGCTTTCTCTCGGCCGCAATTGCCGGCTTTCTTTTGACCGCCGTGTGCGTCTGGACACAAACCGAACGCACCCACGGGGCCCGCCTGGCCGTGCTTTGGGGCGTCTGGCTGGCCGGGCGGTTGCTGCTGGCGTTTGGCGCGGGCCTGCCCGATTCGCTGGTGTTCGGCGTCAACCTCGCCTTCCTGCCCCTGGTGATGCTGGATGCCGGCTGGCGCATCTGGCAGGCCCGCCAAAAGCGCCAGCTTATGATCCTGCTGGTCCTGGGCCTGCTGTGGTTGATGCAGGCCGGATTCCTGTTGCGCCTGGATATGGCGTTCAGCTACGGCGCACTGATCATCGCCCTGGCCCTGATCAGCATCATCGGCGGGCGCATCACACCGGCGTTCACGACCGGCTGGCTCCGCAACCACGGGCATGACGACTCCTCGGTAAGAACCAACCCGGCCCTCGACCTGGCCACCCTGCTGGCCATGCTCCTTCTGCTCGCTGCATTTCTCACTGGCTGGCAGACCCTCGCAGGTGCCGTGGCCGTCGCCGCCGGCGTTCTGGCGCTGGCGCGACTGGCGGGCTGGAAAGGCTGGCTGGTAAGGCGCGAACCCCTGCTCTGGATACTGCACCTGTCCATCCTCTGGGTTCCCGCCGCCCTGCTCCTCCTCGGCGGCACCCTGCTGGCAGGCTGGCCATCCGGCGCCTGGAGCCACGCCGCCGGCACAGGCGCGGCGGCCTGCCTGATTCTCGGCGTCATCGCCCGGGTCTCCCTGGGCCACACCGGCCGCCCGCTGGTTCTACCCAAAGGCATGGCCGCCGCCTTTGTCGCCATCCATCTGGCGGCATTGATCCGAGTACTCACCGCTTTTGACCTCATCCCCTGGCACCCGGGCATCGGCAGCAGCACCCTGCTGTGGCTGTTCGCCTTCGGCATGTTCCTGTACCGCTACACCGGCATCCTGGCCAGCCCGAGGCCAGATGGAAAAACTGGTTAAGACCCACTGAAAGTTCCGGGCCAGAGGCCGAATCCCCTCTCCAAAACTGTGTGTTGCCAGGGATGACAACACCAAGCCCCCACGGAAGGGTTCACGGCGTGTTTTGGAGAGGGGATTCGGCCTCTGGCTTCCACTCAACCAAGGTAAAACCGACAATCATCCACTAAAGGTCAATACCCCCACGCCAAATTCGCGCTAAAGTATGAGTAAATCATTCTGTAACAGAGATACCGGCACTATGAACCCTGATCATTTCGACAAAGAAGACCTGATCAAATGCGGCCACGGCACACTCTTTCCTGGCTCCATGCGTCTGCCCATTGATGAGATGCTGATGTTCGACCGCGTCACTCATATCGCAGACGACGATGGCCTGTATGGCAAGGGCAGTATCGTGGCCGAACTCGACATCAACCCGGACCTCTGGTTCTTCAAGGTGCACTTTGTGGATGATCCCGTTATGCCCGGCTGCCTGGGACTGGACGCCATGTGGCAACTGGTCGGCTTCTTTCTGGCCTGGGGTGGCGGAGAAGGCAAGGGGCGGGCACTCGGTGCCGGTGAAGTGAAGTTTACCGGCCAGGTGCTGCCCACCGCTAAAAAGGTGACTTACCATCTGGACCTCAAGCGCGTAATCCGGCGCAAGCTGACCATGGCGATTGCCGATGGCCGGATGGAAGTGGATGGCCGGGAAATCTACACCGCCAAAGACCTCCGGGTTGGCATGTTCACCTCGACCGATGATTTTTAGGAGTTAACAGAATGCGTCGCGTTGTAATCACCGGTATGGGCATTGTTTCCAGCCTTGGTACCAACCAGAAGGAAGTTGCCCAATCCCTGAAGGATTCACGTCCCGGTATCGGCTTCAGCGAAGAGGCCCGGGATAACGGCTTGCGCAGCCATGTCTGCGGCCAGATCAACCTGAACCTGCCAGAACTGATTGATCGCAAACTCTGGCGCTTCATGTGTCCGGCCTCCGGCTATACCTACCTGGCCATGCTGGAAGCCATCGAACAGTCCGGCCTGACGGATAAAGACATCAAGGCCGACACCACCGGCATCATTTTCGGCCAGGGTGGCGCCTCCACGGTTGAACTGCTCGATTCCATCGACACCCACCGGGATCGCGGCATCCGCCGGGTCGGCCCCTACCGTGTACCCCGCACCATGGGCAGCGCCATTAACGCTTCCATCGCAACCGGCTTTGGCATTCGCGGTGTCAATTACGGCATCACCTCCGCCTGCGCCACCAGCGCACATTCCATTGGCCACGCCGCAGACCTGATCGCCCTCGGGCGCCAGGACGTGATGTTTGCCGGTGGCGGCGAGGATATTCACTGGACCCTGAGCCTGCTGTTTGACGCCATGGGCGCCCTGTCCACCAAATACAACGACACCCCGGAACTGGCATCACGCACCTACGATGCGAACCGGGACGGCTTCGTTATTTCCGGTGGCGGCGGCGTGCTTGCCCTCGAAGCGCTGGAACATGCGGAAGCACGGGGAGCGAACATTCTGGCCGAGATTGTCGGCTTTGGTGCAACCTCCGATGGCGCCGACATGGTGGCCCCGAGTGGCGAAGGCGCGGTGCGCTGCATGAAGCAGGCCATGAAGAATCTGGACGGTGACATCAGCTACATCAATACCCACGGCACCAGCACGCCGGCCGGCGATATCACCGAACTGAAAGCCCTGAAAGAAACCTTCGGCGACAAAATCCCGCCACTGAGCTCCACCAAACCCCTGTGCGGCCACGCCCTGGGCGCAGCCGGTGTGCATGAAGCCATTTACAGTCTGATCATGCTGCGCGACGGTTTCATTGCCCCGTCAGCAAACATCCAGACCCTCGATGACGGTGCCGAAGGCTACCCGATTGTGCGGGAACGCATGGATAACCAGAAACTGGACATGGTGATGAGCAACAGCTTTGGCTTTGGCGGCACCAACGCCTCGCTGGTGTTCAAAAAGGTCTGAGCCCGATCAGGACAACCTGACCGAGCGGTATTCAGCCGGGGATGTTCCCATCCAGCGCTTGAAAGCCCGGCTGAATGCGCTCAACTCCGAAAACCCGAGCTGCTCGGCGATTTCCACCAGTGGCTTGGTTTTATCCTGCATATAAGTAAGCGCCTGCTTACGACGTACATCCTCAAGCAAACGGGCAAACGTCAGCCCTTCCCGCTTCAGTTTCTTATGTAACGTGTAACGGCTCATATGCAGCTGCGACGCCACTATTTCCACACCAACCTTGCCACGAGCAAGCTGCACACTGATCAGGGAACTGACCCTCAGACTCAGCGAAGCCCGTGCCACCTCTGGCGTCAGAGGCCTTGATGCCATCTGGAACTCCTCCTGTTTCATTCTCTGGCCCAACCAGCCAAGGATGTGAGCGTACATGCGTTAGCCGAAAACAATCAATAGGACCTTTCAATAAGAGCGTTGAGCAAGATCAAGGGAGTGCTCGCCAAGAGTATGGAGCAATAGTTTCAGGGGCATTGCAGCCCCCTTGATGCCCCAAAGCCCGATTCAGGTATAATCACTCCACACGTAAATTAATACCTGACTATTTTACTCTGGTATTGTACAATCTCCAGCCAGAAGCAACGGATTCAGCCTGCTTTATTTGCTTCAGAATCAGCACCAGGCCCGGGAATCCGTCATCCAAAAAGCGATTGCAGGGCGTACTCACCGGATGAGCGACCACTGCAACACCCAAACTTATGACATCCGATCGACAGCCCGCTATTGAGGCTGCCGGCGACACCAAGGGCGAAAGCCCGCGATGAGAGAATACGGAGCGACGATCATGGCGACCACCGACCAAGAGGTGAACGAGCTGATCAAACGGGAATACGAATACGGATTCGTCACAGACATCGAATCCGACACCTTCGAACCCGGACTGAATGAAGACGTTATCGCCCGCCTTTCCGGCATCAAGAAAGAACCGGAATGGATGTTGGCGTGGCGTCTGAAAGCCTACCGTCGCTGGCTCGAAATGGACGAGCCGAACTGGGCCCATGTGGGCTATCCGAAAATCGACTACAACTCGATTTCCTATTATTCCGCCCCCAAGCGCCCGGAAGACATGCCCCAGAGCCTGGATGAAGTGGATCCCGAGCTGCTGCGCACCTATGAAAAGCTGGGCATTCCCCTGCACGAGCGTGAGAAACTGGCCGGTGTGGCAGTGGACGCGGTGTTTGATTCGGTTTCGGTGGCAACCACGTTTAAAGAGCCTCTGGCCAAAGCAGGCGTGATTTTCTGCTCCATTTCCGAGGCCATCCAGGACTATCCGGAACTGGTCAAAAAATACCTGGGCTCTGTGGTCCCGGCAGGCGACAATTTCTTTGCGGGCCTGAACTCCGCGGTCTTCTCCGACGGCACCTTCGTGTATGTACCGAAGGGCGTTCGCTGTCCCATGGAACTGTCCACCTATTTCCGCATCAACGCAGCCAACACCGGGCAGTTCGAGCGCACGCTGATCATCGCCGAAGACAGCAGCTATGTCAGCTACCTGGAAGGCTGCACCGCACCGATGCGCGATGAAAACCAGTTGCACGCAGCGGTGGTCGAACTGGTGGCCCTGGACGACGCCCAGATCAAATACTCCACGGTACAGAACTGGTACCCGGGCGACGAAAACGGCAAGGGCGGCATCTTCAACTTCGTCACCAAGCGTGGCGCCGCCATTGGCAAGAACTCCAAGATCTCCTGGACCCAGGTCGAGACCGGCTCCGCCGTCACCTGGAAGTATCCGAGTTGTGTCCTGCGCGGCGAAAACAGCGTGGGCGAGTTCTACTCGGTGGCACTGACCAACAACTACCAACAGGCCGATACCGGTACCAAGATGATCCACCTGGGCAAGAACACCTCCAGCACGATCATCTCCAAGGGTATCTCTGCCGGCAAAAGCTCCAACGCCTATCGCGGCCTGGTGAAATTCGGCCCCGGCGCGGACGGCGCACGCAACTTCACCCAATGTGATTCGCTGCTGATCGGCGACCGATGTGGCGCTCACACCTTTCCGTACATCGAGAGCAAGAACAAGTCCGCCATCGTCGAGCACGAGGCCACTACGTCCAAGGTCAGCGACGAGCAGATGTTCCTCTGCCGTCAGCGTGGTATCGACCCGGAGCAGGCCGTGTCCATGATTGTGAACGGCTTCTGTAAAGAGGTGTTCAAGGAACTGCCGATGGAGTTCGCGGTCGAGGCCGGCAAACTGCTGGAAGTAAGCCTTGAGGGTTCCGTTGGTTAATTCGTTATTTCATGCCCCGCTGGCTTTGGAGAAGGTCAGCAAGCAGGCAGGGCCTGCCCCCTGCCCCGGACGTCGGGCGGGCATTATACAGGGGCTAAATTTTCAAGACAGAATTTCAGAATACAGAGAGAAGCTGACAAATGCTGAGCATCAAAAACCTGCATGCCTCCGTTAACGGAGAGGAAATCCTTAAAGGCATCAACCTGGAGATCAGGGCCGGGGAAGTTCACGCCATCATGGGCCCCAATGGCTCTGGCAAGAGTACGCTGTCCCAGGTGCTTGCAGGTAATGAGACATTTGAGGTAACCGAAGGAGAGGTCACCCTGAACGGGGAGAACCTGCTGGAACTGGAAACCGAGGAGCGCGCCCGCGAAGGGGTTTTCCTGGCGTTTCAGTACCCGGTGGAGATTCCCGGGGTCAGCAACCTTCAGTTCCTGCGCACGGCGGTCAATGCCATGCGCACCCACCGGGGCGAAGCGGAAATGAACGCCGCCGAGTTCATGAAATGGGCCAAGGAAGTGTCCAAGCAGGTGGACCTGGACCCGGCGTTTCTCAAGCGCGGCGTCAACGAAGGCTTCTCCGGTGGCGAGAAAAAACGTAACGAAATCCTCCAGGCCCTGCTGCTGCAGCCGAAACTGGCGATTCTGGACGAAACCGACTCGGGCCTGGACATCGATGCCCTGCAGGTGGTTTCCAACGGCGTCAACGCCCTGCGTGCGGAAGACCGGGCCATTCTGATGGTGACCCACTATCAGCGCCTGCTCAACCACATTGTTCCGGACCATGTCCACGTGCTCGCCGGCGGCAGGATTGTGAAATCCGGTGGTCGTGAGCTGGCCCTGGAACTGGAAGAACGCGGCTACGGCTGGCTCGGCATCAAGGATGAAGCAACCGCCGACGATTCAGCCAACTAATCAGGAGGGCGTGGAATGAAATCAGCACCAACACTGGCCACCGCCTTCCTGCACCCGGCCGGGCAATCCCTGCCAGAGCCTTTCCTGGCACTGCGCAAACAGCGCGGGGCGGCACTGGTAGATATGCCGCTGCCAACGCGGAAAACCGAAAACTGGAAGTATTCCAGCAAGTACCTGAAGCTCACCGAGGAGCTGGCACTGTCGCTGCCGGCGGAAGGCAAAACCGGCAGCAGCCTGGCGGTTCCCGGCTACAAGGTTGCCTTCCTCAATGGCGTGCTGATCCCGGAAGCCAGTGAATACCCGGACCTGGACGGCATCCGCATCCAGAGTTTCGACGACATGGACAACGACGAAGCCGCCCGGGTTGCCGAGCGACTCGACAGCACCCTGGACAACAAGGCCGTGCAGATGGCCAGGCTGAACTCGGCCCGCTTCGAGGACGGGCTGCTGGTGCAGCTCCGCCCGGGTGCCGTGCTCGATCAACCGCTGTTCATTGTTCATGAAGTAACCGCGGACGCCAGCGGCTCGGCCTACCCGAGAATCTATGTGGACGCCGGACAGAACAGCCAGATCACCCTCGTGGAGGAATATATCTCCAGCGGCACGGAAGCAGTGATGGTCAATACCGTCACCGAGTTCAGCCTGGCCGAGGGCGCGAATGTCACCAGTGTTCGCCTGAACATGGAAGCGGAGAACGTGCAGCACATTGGCGCCACCGGCGTTCGCCAGCAGCGCAGTTCGCGCTTTGAGAGCCATTGCGTCGGCTTTGGCGGCCCCCTTCGCCGGCACGATCTGCAGGTTCGCCTGGAGGGAGAAGGCGCGGAGTGCAAGCTCAATGGCGTGGTGGTAACCCAGGGCAAGCAGCACTACGACAACCACACCAGCATTGAACACGTGGCCGGCCACTGCAACAGCGAGGAGACCTACCGCAACATTGCAGCGGATCAATCCCACGCCATTTTCAACGGGCGGATTCATATCCATCAGGACGCCCAGAAATCCAATGCGGAAATGAATAATAAAAACCTTCTGCTCTCCAACGGCGCGGAAATCGATACCAAGCCAGAGCTTGAGATATACGCCGATGACGTTAAGTGCGCCCACGGCGCCACTATCGGCCAGTTGGACAAAACGTCGCTGTTCTATCTGGTTTCCCGTGGGATTGGTCGCCGTGAAGCCAACGTACTGCTGACCATGGCCTTCATCAACGAACTGGTTGAGCAGATTCCTGTCGAAGTGGTCAGGGAGACGGCGCAAGCACGCCTGAACCAGTTTTTCGATCAGACATTCGAGGAGGCGTAACCGGTTATGACGGATCTGTCCGTGGCCAACGCTGCCAGCAAAGCGGTTTTTGATGTCGACGCCATTCGCCGGGACTTTCCGATCCTGTCACAACAGGTGAACGGGAAGCCGCTGGTGTATCTGGATAACGGCGCGTCGGCCCAGAAACCGGTTGCGGTTCTGGACGCCATGGACCGTTATTACCGGGAAATGCACTCCAATGTCCACCGGGGTGCCCACACCCTGGGTGATCGGGCCACGGCGGTGTTCGAGGGTGCCCGGGAGACAGTCCGCGGCTTCCTGAACGCCGAAAGCACCCGGGAAATCGTCTGGACCCGAGGCACCACCGAAGCCATCAACCTGGTTGCCAATGGTCTGGCACCGCGCCTGAACGCCGGCGACGAAATCCTGGTCAGCCACATGGAGCACCACGCCAACATCGTGCCCTGGCAGATGGTGGCCGAGCGGACGGGTGCCAAAGTGGTACCTATCCAGATAACGCCCGACGGTGAACTGGATCTGGAGTCGTTCACGAGCCTGCTCAACGACAGAACCCGCGTACTGGCGATCACCCACGTGTCCAACGTGCTGGGCACGGTGAACCCGGTGGCCGCACTGATCGAGCAGGCCAAGGCCCGGGGCGTTATTACCCTGGTGGATGGTGCCCAGGCGGTGCCGCATTACCAGCCCGATGTCCGGGCGCTGGGTTGTGATTTCTACGTGTTCTCATCCCACAAACTGTTTGGCCCTACAGGTATTGGCGTTCTGTACGGCAAGGCCCAGTTGCTGGAAGAGATACCTCCGTACCAGGGGGGCGGGGAAATGATTGAACGGGTATCCTTCGAGCGCACCACCTGGAACACCCTGCCCTACAAGTTTGAAGCCGGCACCCCGGCGATTGCCGAAGCAGTGGGCCTGGCGGCGGCCATTGATTACCTCAACGGTTTGGATCGTCCGGCCATGGAGGCCGCCGAATCCGCCCTGCTGGAGCGGGCCAACCGATGGGTGGAGACGGTTCCGGGCATGGAAATCATTGGTACCGCAAAACAGAAAGTGCCGGTGATGTCCTTTAAAATTGCCGGCCTGCACCCCAGTGATATAGGCACCCTGCTGGATCAGCAGGGCATCGCCATTCGCACCGGTCACCACTGCGCCATGCCACTGATGGATTTCTACGGAGTTCCCGGTACAGCCCGGGCCTCCTTTGCGTTTTACAATACGCTGGATGAGGTGGACACTCTGTTCACCGCGCTGCAAAAAATCCAGCGCCTGTTTGCCTGATGGAGGTGGAACCATGACAGCTGAAGTCTTCACCCCGACGGTCGCCGTCACCATGACGCCCACCGCGGTCAAGCACGTACGAAAGCAACTGGCCAAAAAGCCAGAGGCCTGTGGCATTCGACTGGCCATCAAGAAAAGTGGCTGCTCCGGTTTCAAATATGAAACCAAGTGGGTGGAGGAAGTCGCGTCGGACGACAGGGTGTTTCACATTGACGGTGTCGATGTCTTCGTCAAAGAGGAACACCTGCCACTGGTGAACGGCATCGAGATCGACTTTGTCACGGAGGGCGTGAACTCCATGTTCCAGTTCCGCAATCCGAACGCGACCGCCGAGTGCGGCTGCGGCGAAAGCTTTACCGTCGCGTAGGCCGGGTGAGTCGCGTAGGTCGGATTAGCGAAGCGTAATCCGACAATTCAACCATGCAGGTCGGATTAGCACCACGTAATCCGACTCTCAAGATTGACAAAAATGAGGCCCGAACAGGCATGCAAGAACGGGAAGTGGTCCTGACCAAACGCGAGGTGGAAGCACGCCTTGTCCCTGCCGGAACCGAAATCATGATTCCGTCGGACACGTTTGTGACCATCACACAATCGCTGGGTGGCACCTTCACCGTTGCCGTCAACGGCAACCTCGCCCGCATTGAAGGCCACGACGCCGACGCCCTTGGCAAGCAGCCCCTTGAAAGCAGTTTCGATACGCCCGCCGATGGTACCGTCAATGAAAACCAGGTCTGGGAAGCCCTGCGCAACTGCTACGATCCGGAAATTCCGGTGAATGTGGTGGACCTGGGTCTGATCTATGACTGCCGCATCGAAAACAGTTCCGACGACGGCAACCACGTGTACATCAGGATGACGCTGACGGCGGCCGGCTGCGGCATGGGCCCGGTTATCTGCGATGATGTGAAGCGCAAGGTGGAGCATGTGCCTAACGTCGACAAGGTCACCGTGGACCTGACGTTTGATCCGCCCTGGAACAACGACATGCTCACCGATGAAGCCAAGCTTGAACTGGGAATGCTGTAAATGACGGCCACGGAACAGGATTTTCTGAACAACCCGCTCGGCACGGAGACCACACTGGACGATGTCGTGGACGCCTTCGAGTTTCTCGACGACTGGGAAGAGCGCTACGGGTTTATTATCGACCTCGGCAAGCAGTTGCCACCCTTCCCGGACGACGCCCGCCTGGAAGAGAACTACGTACACGGCTGCCAGAGCCAGGTGTGGCTGATCCACCATCATGACCAGAGCAGCGGCAAGCTCTACCTGCTGATTGATTCCGATGCCATGATCGTTCGCGGCCTCGCCGCTATCATTCTCGTGGCGCTCAATGGCAAGGCGCCCCGGGACCTGCTGGCCACCGACATCGACGAGCTGTTCGAACAGCTCGACCTGTTCCGCCACATCTCACCCACCCGAGGCAACGGCCTGCGCGCCATGGTGGGCAAAATCCGGGATATTGCAGCAGCTGAAGTGTGAGCTGGAAGCTTGGGGTTGGAGTTGGGGGTCTGACCCCGAATTCTGGGGTCAGACCCCAAACTCCAACCGTCACCAGACGATCGCAATATCATCCTGCTGGATGTTGGCCTGGGCACCCGGCCGGAGAATCCGGCCATTACTGGAATCCGGGTACACATTGTTCAGAGTGACCGTCAAGTCGCTGTCCTTGAGTTCAGGGGTGCCAGTGAGTGAGCCGAAGCTGCGGGCACTGCGATACAGGTGCAACTCATCCCCCGGCCGCAAACCGGCGGTGGCGCCCGACGCCAGCGTCACCGACTGGCCATCCACCCGGGTTACCCGGGTCATGAACGGCTGGCAGGCCAGAGACGCTACCACGGCCTCCGTCATCGTCCCGATGATCTCGCCCACCGCCTGCCCGTAGGCGGTTTGCTGAAACCCGGCTGAACCGAACCCCACCGAACTGCCCGCTGTGGCATTCCAGTCCCCGGCTGTCTCAAATCGCTCCTGATAGACCGGTGAGCCGCTGAAGCCGTCAAACACCATCAGATCCACCGCAAAACGACGACTCTGGTTGACCGCACCAATGCTACGCTGCATCTGGTCCAGCACCGAGGTACCCCAGGCGGACGGGTCCGCCATCCCCATGTCCCGGATAACCCCGGTCACCACAAACTGAACGCCCATCTCCCGGGCCAGTTGCAACACATTGGTCAGTCGGTTGTTTCCCTGCTGAACCGTCGGCGCATTGAGCAGGTCATCGAACAGCCGGGCTGTTGTGGCGGCGAACACCTGAAGCCCCCCACGTTCCCGGAGTGCCTGCTGCAACTGTTGCGGCAAAATCTCGCCGGCGTCATCAATGCGGCCTACCCGGGCCTGGTCCGGGTAAAGCACCGGAAAGCCGGTGATCGCAACACGCTTGTTCAGGCCTGCGGCATCGCCAGCACCGCAGCTGGCCTGGTGGTCGGAAATATTCGCCCGGACGGTCACCCGCAGCCGGTTTCCCCGGCGTACCTCATCCACCACCTGCACATTGCGCGCCCGGGCATTGGCGGCCACCCGGGTGCTCGATTCGGTCAGCACACCGTTCTCCATGGTATCGCGGGTACTGATCCGGGCCTCGTACTGCAACGCCAGGTCCCGGAGCGCTGCCTTACGGGCTTCGGCCCTGGCGGTATCCATATCCTCCTGGTGAATCGTGGCGTGGCCCACCCCCTCAAGCACAACCGCCCCGGCGCCGGTGGGCAACACCAGCGCGACCAACAACGCATAGAGAAGAACCATTCCGGGAAAACGCGTCATAAAACTGTTCACCTGTCTTTCACCGCCCACACCCCGTCGCCGGAGCGTCAATCAAGGTAATACAGCGAGTCAACACCCTTGCTCTGGACGTCGCCGATGCTGTCATTGTCTCGCGGCATGGGAATCGGACACAGGTCCTGCACCTGGTCATGGGCCACATCCGCCACGCAGGCCCGGAAACGGGGCTCGAGCTTCAGTTCCATCACCGTTTCGATCACGCCGTCACTGTGTTCATTCACCGCCACCATCTTGGCGCCCCGGATATAACTGTCAACGTAGGTCCGGAAGGTGTCACTACGAAGCACGAAGTCGCTCACCGTCGAGCTGCCATAGATGACGGTTCCGTAGACCCGTTCCGCCAGATTCCGGTAGGCATCCAGCTGCGAGGCCCGTCTTGCCATCAGGCGCTTGCGGGTATTCAGTCGGTCTTTCGATACGTCTTCGTAGGTACCAAAGCCACTCACCCGTACGGTAATCGGCTCAAGGTTGGCCTGCGACGGTTCCTGATGGCTGCCGACGGGTGCACAGGCAACCGACGTCAGCGCCAGCAAGGGAACCACTATCCAGCGAAGGGTCATTTTCTCGTCTCCGGAAACATCATGTGCGGTAACACATGAAAAAATCACGCCAGTTTTTATAACCTCTTCTATTCGCAGAACCTTACCCGGATTATCCACGCCAATATCGATGCCAGGCGGCAAAATCCTGCCTTCACTTACAGATCCCGAACAAACCGTTACCGGTTCGCTCATGAGCAGCTGCCGGTTCTGATCTAACCTTGCCTCAATGTCCATCCACCCCGCTTATCTTTGCTATCTACAGGGCACTACATGAACCGCAATCGCCTGAATACCCTCACGGTCGCGATCGGACTGTCGATCACCTCCGCGTCCACTCTGGCCAATCCGCAGGCCTTTATGTCGTCCCGCTCGTTTGCCATGGGCGGCACCGGTGTGGCCAGCGCCCACCCATCGGATACGGCGCCACCAACCCGGCCATGATGGCGTCCGCCCATCACGCCTGGTCCGACGATTTCGGCCTGATGCTGCCCTCGGTGAATGCCCGCGTGGCGGACGATGCGGAAGTGTCCGACCAGGTTGACAGCATTCAGGATACCGTTGATCAGATTGACCAGGCCATTGCCAACAATGACGCTTCCGGTGCCCAGAGCGGCGCCGGCAAGCTTCGGGACCAGTTGCAGGCCTTCGACCGGGACACCGTGAGAGCGAACGCCAGCCTGGGCCTGGCCATGGCATTTCCGTCGTCGTCCGTGTCGGTCGGCGTATTCGCCAACGGCAACCTCATCGTCACCGCCCGGGGCGAGTATGACCAGGATGACGATGCCGTGTTGGCCGCCATTGAAGCGGGCACACTGCCGCCCACGTTCGCGGACAGCCTTGAATCCCGGGGCAAGGTACTGGCCTCCGCCGTCTCAGAGGTGGGCATCAGCTTTGCACGCTCCTTCGACGTTAACGGCGGCAACACCTTCCAACTGGGCCTATCGCCCAAGTACGTCAACCTGCGAACCTTTCAGTACACCGAAACCGTATCGGGGTTCGAAGACGACAATTTTGACAGCGACGAGTACCAGACCGAAAAGAGCGGTTTTAACATCGATCTCGGCGCGGCCTATGCCTTCGGCAGCGATCAGCAGTGGAATGCTGGCCTGGCGATCAAGAACCTGATCCCTATGGAACTGGACTCGGCTGCCAGCCGGCCCTTTCTGGGCGAACAGGTACGGACGCTGGAGCTCAACCCCATGGCCACCGCTGCCATCGCCCACCGGGGCGACTACCACGTGATCACGGCGGAACTGGACCTCACTGAAAAAGAAACCTTCGGGTACGAAGACAATACCCAATGGCTGGCACTGGGCGCTGAGCTCGACGCCTGGCGCTATGCCCAGCTACGCTTTGGCGTCCGCCAGAACCTGGTCAGCAACGACGACAACGAAGGCATTGAGGAAAAGACCCAGTTCACTGCGGGCCTTGGCCTGAACCTGCTTGGTGTAAGAGTCGACATCGGCGCTCTGTTCAGCGATGCCGACCAGGGGGCAGCACTGGAGCTCGGCACCGCCTTCTGATCCGGAACGGAAAACGGGGTATCATGCCCGGACACATTTCCGGAAAGGATTCAGACATCCCATGCAAACCTATCTGGTCGGTGGCGCTGTCCGCGATGAACTGCTGGGCCTGGAGGTCAAGGACCGGGACTGGGTGGTGGTCGGCGCCACACCCGGGGATATGCTGGCCCAAGGCTTCAAGCAGGTGGGTGCGGATTTCCCGGTATTCCTGCATCCGACCACCCGGGAGGAGTACGCCCTGGCAAGAACCGAGCGCAAAAGCGGCCGGGGCTACCACGGCTTTCAGGTGTACAGCGCGCCCGACGTTACCCTGGAGGACGACCTTCGCCGCCGCGACCTGACCATCAACGCCATGGCAAAAACCCGGTCGGGCGACCTGGTCGACCCGTTCAATGGCCGCCAGGACCTTGAGGCACAAGTTCTCAGGCACGTCTCCGACGCCTTTGCCGAAGACCCCCTGCGTATCCTGCGGACCGCCCGCTTTGCCGCCCGGTTCCATCACCTCGGATTTACGGTGAGCGACGACACCATGACCCTGATGGCGCGCATGGTGTCCGAGGGCGAAGTCGAACATCTGGCACCGGAGCGAGTCTGGCAGGAAATGCACCGGGCGCTGCATGAAAAGACCCCCACCGTGTTCTTCGAGGTGCTTCGTGAGTGCGGCGCTCTGACTATCCTGATCCCGGAATTGACGGGGCCCGAGTTCGAACCGGCCATGGCCGCCCTTGCCTGCGTCCATCAGCACCACGGTGCCACCGAGGCGCGCTTTGCCGGATTGTTGTCCCCGCTTGCCGAGGCAACCTGCACCGCCAGGGCCAAAGCACTCAAGGCCCCCAACGACTGCCAGTCGCTGGCACGGCTGACCAGTGACTTTATGGCCAGGGTCCGGGCCCCGCACGCCGGCCAACTCACCGCCGAAACCTTGCTGTTACTGCTGGACAAAGCCGATATCTGGCGTCGCCCCGGGCGCTTCTCGCAACTGCAGGACACCCTGCGCTGTGCCCTGCCGCCCACCTCCACTGCCGGCCTGTCGCGACTGGAGAAAGCGGCAGAGGCGGCCACCGGCGTCGATCCCAAAGTACTTCTGGCCGAGGGCTACCAGGGCAAAGCCCTGGGCCAGGCAATCCGGACCGAGCGCCTGGCACGTATAGAACAGACACTCACACCGACCCGGAACTGAAGGTGCCTATGTCCGCTGCTACCCCCC
>CBIHLH010000017.1:0-35874 GCA_966210405.1 uncultured Marinobacter sp. | reverse complement strand
CCCCAACAGGCTGGCGACCAGGAAAATCCGGCTGGCACCGAACCGGTCCGCCAGGCCCGTCATGGCGAGGGTCAGGGTGCCGGCAATAAAGCCGGCCTGGACCGCCAGGGTCAACTGCCCCAGATCGGATTCGTTCAGGCCCAGTTCCCGGGAAAACGACAGCCACACGCCGTTAATGCTGAACCAGAGCGAGGTGCCGAACAACTGGGCCACGACGATGGCCGGCAAGGGGTAACGACGCAGCAATTCAATCATTGTTATTGTCTTTTCGGGGATGTCGTAACAAGACTATACCGGCGAAACCGGTGGAGCCCATGCGACTTTGGTTGCTTTCGGCTTAAACAGTGGCCTGCCGCCGGTCCGGCAACAGAACCGACATCAGGGCTGCCACCGTCACCAGCAGCGCCGAAATCCACAGGCACGCTGCGAGGCCATAGGCCTGATAGACCCAGCCGGACAGAAGGGTGCCCAGCAACCGGCCGGCGGCATTGGACATGTAGTAGAAGCCCACATCCAGGGAGGCGCCATCGGCCCGGGCGTAGCTGACAATCAGGTAGCTGTGCAGGGAGGAGTTGATGGCGAACAGTACGCCAAACAGCAGTAATCCACCAATCACCACCAACTGGGGTGACCAGCCCACCGTCAGGCCAGCGGCAATGGCGGCGGGCACCAGGGCCAGGGCAGCGGCCCAGAGCACCGCCGGCTGCCTGCCTTCCATCGTGCCGGTGATTTTCGGCGCAATGGTCTGGATAAAACCATAACCGATAATCCAGGTGGCCATGAAGCCACCCACTTTCCAGAAATCCCAGCCAAACACGGTATGCAGGTAAACCGGCAGCGCCACCACAAACCACACATCCCGGGCACCGAACAGAAACATCCGGGCGGCAGACAGCACGTTGATGGCCCGGCTCTTGGACAGGATCTCACTGAATTTCGGCTTTGCCTTGCTCTTACCCAGATCCTGCCCGAGCAGGAACAGGCTGGCCAGCCAGACCAGGCCGAGAGCCACGGCCATAATAATCACCGCACCCTTGAAGCCTGCCGCCATCAGCAGCACGCCACCGAGGAAGAAACCCACCCCTTTCAGGGTATTCTTGGAGCCGGTCAGAATCGCCACCCATTTATACAGGGTTCCTTGTCGCTCATCCGGCACCAGCAGTTTGATGCCGCTCTTGGCGGACATCTTGTTCAGATCCTTGGCAATGCCGGATATCGCCTGCGCGGCCATCACCCAGGGCACGGTCAGCATCGCCGCCGGTACCGCCAGCATGGCCAGCGCGGCTATCTGCAGGAACAACCCGATGTTCATGGTACGGTTCAGACCCCAGCGGGCCCCCAGGTAACCCCCAACCAGGTTGGTTACCACCCCGAAGAACTCATAGAAGATAAACAGCAGCGCGATTTCCAGCGGCGAATAGCCGAGCTGGTGGAAATGCAATACCACCAGCATCCGCAGGGCCCCGTCCGTCAGCGTGAAGGCCCAGTAGTTGCCGGTAATGACCAGGTACTGGCGGATGGCAGCGCTCATATCAGGCAGACCCGACCTTGCGCGCCAGTTCGGCGGTGCGGTTGGCGTAGCCCCACTCGTTGTCGTACCAGGCGTAGATTTTCACCTGGGTGCCGTTGACCACCATGGTGGACAGGGCATCGACGATGGACGAGCGTGGGTCGGTCTTGTAATCAATGGACACCAGCGGGCGTTCTTCATAGCCCAGAATGCCTTTGAGTTCGCCTTCGGCCGTTTCTTTCAGCAGTTGGTTCACGGTGTCACGGTCCGTGGCTTTCTCCACCTCAAACACACAGTCAGTCAAAGACGCATTGGTCAGCGGAATCCGCACCGCATGGCCATCCAGCCGGCCTTTCAGTTCCGGGAAAATCTCGATGATTGCCGTGGCGGAGCCGGTGGTGGTCGGGATCAGAGAACTGCCGCAGGCCCGGGCCCGACGCGGATCCTTGTGGGGCGCATCGAGAATAGTCTGGGTGTTGGTCAGGCTGTGAATGGTGGTGATGGAGCCGTGCTTGATGCCCAGTTTCTCGTGGATAACCTTCACGACAGGTGCCAGGCAGTTAGTGGTGCATGAGGCCGCGGTTACGATACGGTCATTGGCCGGGTCGAACACCTCTTCGTTCACACCCATGGTGATGTTCTTCGCCCCGGACTCCTTCACCGGTGCAGTCACAACTACCCGCTTCACGCCCTGATCCAGATAGCCCTGCAGCACCTTCACGGTTTTGTTGATGCCGCTGGCTTCAATCACCAGATCACAACCCGACCAGTCGGTATCGCCAATCGCCTTGTTGCGGGTGACGCGGATGCGCCGGCCTTCGATCACCATGTCGTCGCCGTCGGCGCCCGCCTCAAAGTTCCAACGGCCATGGACACTGTCGAAATTCAGCAGGTGCGCCAGGGTGGCGGCGTCGGCACCGGGGTCGTTAATGGCGACAAATTCCATATCCGGCCAGCCCCAGGCAGCGCGCAGCGCCAGGCGGCCAATGCGGCCAAATCCATTAATGCCGACCTTTATCTTGCTCATGTTTTACTCCTGTTGACTCTGACTCCGTGCAAAAGCGAGGGGGCAGGTTGATGTTTTAACTAACCGTCAAATAAACCTGACAACGGGCCTGTCAGTCATGGCTGCAAGCCGTTCGAGTTCGGTCTTGATCAGGGTTGGATTGCCTTCGGACGTTTCGTCCAGTACCCGCAACAACCAGTGCGGCAATCGCGGGCTCAGGGAATAGTAAACCCACTGGCCCTGGCGCTCGGTGTCCAGCAACCCTGCGTCTCGAAGAGTGGCCAGATGGCGGCTGGCCTTGGGCTGAGGGATATCCAGGGCTTCTGTCAGCTCGCAGACACACAGCTTTTTCTGTTCCCGAATCAGCATCAGCGCGGCCAGGCGCAGTTCGTCACCAAGGGCTTTGAATATCGACACCGGGTCGAAGTTTTCCGGTTTCATGCCAGTCTGTTTGCGGTGCACCAGGGTGAACAGGCCAATGCGCTCACGAATTTCTTTCAGTGTCAGCGCGAAAGTGGCGTGACGTCCTGCCGGCACCGGATCGGGAAAATCCCAGGCAATCTGCTGAGCCGGCTGGCACACGGTTCCGCACTCCTGCGATGCTTTTTCGCAAAGGGTAATCACGTAATCCCAGTGTTCACCTTCCAGATCGGCCAGCGGCTTACTATGCAGTCCGTCCACCGAATAGCCCGCTTCCTCAAGAACCTGAATAGCCATCGGGTGGGGCTTTTCGGGCTGGGTGCCCGCACTGGCCACTTCAAACTGGTCACCGGCCATTTCCCGCAGCAAGGCTTCGGCCATCAGAGATCGCGCGCTGTTGGCGGTGCAGACAAACAAGACCCGGCGCTTCATATCCATTTCCTCGCATATACTATTTTATGCATATTTATTTTAGTGCATACTAGTCTCAAGTTTTTCACGAGTAAAGAGACAATTTCATGACAGTAAGCCTTGAGGATCTTCCTAATATCGACCGGGAACAATTCAGCCCGCCGTCGACAGAAAAGGTGTTTGCCGAACAACGATCGTCACATTCCCCGCGCATTCTGTTGCTCTACGGCTCCCTGCGGGAACGCTCATTCAGCCGCCTTGCCGTTGAAGAAGCCGCCCGCTTGCTGGAAGCCATGGGCGCAGAGACACGCGTCTTTAATCCGCGCGGCCTGCCCCTGGCCGATGCCGAAGACGCATCGCACCCGAAGGTTCGGGAATTGCGGGAACTGGCGGAATGGTCTGAAGGCATGGTGTGGTGTTCGCCGGAGCGCCATGGCGCCATGACCGGCATCATGAAAACCCAGATCGACTGGATTCCCCTCTCCATCGGCGGCATGCGCCCTACCCAGGGCAAGACCCTGGCCGTGATGCAGGTATGCGGTGGCTCACAGTCCTTCAACGCCGTAAACCAGTTGAGGGTGCTCGGCCGCTGGATGCGGATGGTGACCATCCCTAACCAGTCCTCGGTACCCAAGGCGTTTATGGAATTTGATGACAATGACCGAATGAAACCCTCGCCCTTTTACAACCGGATCGTGGACGTTATGGAGGAACTGGTTAAATTCACCCTGCTGATACGGGGTCGCAGCGATTACCTGACCGACCGCTACTCTGAACGGGTAGAAAGTGCCGAGGCCGTATCAAAACGCGTCAATCAGCGGTCCATATGAGGGTTTAACCGTGAGTAACATGACAGACGTCAGTCAAACCGAAGGCACCAGCGGTGGCATGGACCTGTTCGGCAGGTATCTGTCGGCCTGGGTGGCCCTGGCCATCATCGCGGGCGTGGCACTGGGCCAGTTGGCACCCTCGGTACCGGCAACTCTGTCCCGCTTCGAGTACGCCCAGGTCTCCATCCCCATCGCCATACTGATCTGGGCGATGATTTTTCCAATGATGGCTCAAATTGATTTCAGCGCGGTGGTGGGTGTCAGAAATGAGCCAAAGGGCCTGGCGATTACCACCATCGTAAACTGGCTGATCAAGCCGTTCACCATGTTTGCCATTGCCTGGTTTTTCCTGATGGTGGTATTCGAGCCCCTGATTGCCCCGCAACTGGCCAGTGAGTATCTGGCAGGGGCCATTCTGCTGGGTGCCGCACCCTGCACGGCCATGGTGTTTGTCTGGAGCCACCTCACCAAAGGCGATGCCGCCTATACCCTGGTGCAGGTGTCCCTGAACGACCTCATCATGCTCTTTGCCTTCGCGCCGATTGTCGTGTTCCTGCTCGGTATTTCCGACATTCAGGTCCCCTGGGATACGGTGCTTCTGTCAGTGGTGCTGTATATCGTGATACCGCTGACCGCCGGCTATCTGACCCGCCGCACACTCATCGCCCGGCACGGGCAGCGCTGGTACGACGACGTGTTCATGAAACGCCTGAGCCCGGTCACGCCTGGAGCCCTGATTGTTACCCTGGTGTTGCTGTTTGCCTTCCAGGGCGACGTCATACTGAACAACCCCCTCCACATTCTTCTGATAGCCATCCCACTGATCGTGCAGACCTTCCTGATCTTCTTCCTGGCCTATGGCTGGGCCAGGCTCTGGAATGTACGCCACTGCATCGCGGCACCTGGCGCCATGATCGGCGCCAGCAATTTCTTCGAACTGGCCGTAGCGGCCGCCATCGCCCTGTTCGGCCTGCATTCCGGTGCGGCCCTCGCTGCCGTCGTCGGCGTACTGGTGGAAGTGCCGCTGATGCTGGCACTGGTGCGCCTCGCCAATAATACCCGGGACCGTTTCCCGGCCTGAATCCCCCTGCTCACAGGAGCCTGACATGCCTGCCGAACCTGTTCCGCCCAGACGCATCCGGGAAATCTTTGTGGCCTTCCTGGCTCTGGGCCTGACCTCCTTCGGAGGACCTGCAGCCCATCTGGGTTATTTCCACCATCAGTTTGTCGTCCGGCGCCGCTGGCTGTCAGAACAGGATTATGCCGATCTCGTGGCGCTCTGCCAGTTCCTGCCTGGTCCGGCCAGCAGCCAGGTCGGCTTTGCTATCGGTATGATGCGCGGGGGCGGCTGGGGCGCAGCGGCCGCCTGGGCCGCTTTTACCCTGCCATCGGCCTTCGTTCTGGTTGCCTTTGCGCTGAGCGCCAGCCTGCTGGACGGGCCGGTCAGCCAGGGCATCATTCACGGCCTGAAAGTGGCGGCCGTCGCGATTGTCGCGCACGCTGTCTCGGGTATGGCCCGGAACCTGTGCCCCGACCGGCAACGGGCCGGCATCGCCCTGGTCGCAGTTCTGCTGGTCATACTGGCCGGAGGCGCTCTGAGCCAGGTCTCGGCCATGGTGATCGGTGCCGTGGCTGGCCTCCTGTTTTGCAGGAAGCACAACGGCACGGACCCCGGCCATTCCCGGCTTTCCGTGTCCGACCGGGCTGGCCGCTGGGCGGCGTTTTTCTTCACGGTACTGCTGCTGGGCTTGCCACTGCTGGCGTGGCTGGCACCTTCCAACCTGACCGAAATGATGGATGCCTTCTACCGGACCGGCGCCCTGGTGTTCGGCGGTGGCCATGTGATACTGCCCTTGCTGGAGGCCGAAGTTGTTCAGACTGGCTGGATCACCCCGGACCAGTTTCTTACCGGCTACGGGGCCGCCCAGGCGATTCCGGGGCCACTGTTTACCTTCTCCGCCTATCTGGGCGCAGTCCTGGAACCAACGGCACCCTGGCGGTGGGCGGCCATGGCCCTGGTAATGATCTTCCTGCCTGGACTGCTTCTGCTCGTCGCGGTGCTGCCCCGCTGGAACAACTTCCGGCGCTGGGAAAGCGCACAGGCCCTGATGCGCGGCGCCAATGCCGCCGTGGTCGGCATTCTGGGAGCCGCACTCTACCAGCCAGTCTGGACCAGCGCGATTCTGGGCCCACAGGACTTCGCCCTGGCGCTCACCGGCTTTCTGTTGCTCAGCGTGTGGAAGTTGTCAGCCTGGGCCGTGGTGATCGTCATGGCCGGCGGCGGGCTGCTCATCGGCGCGTGACCGGGCGCCTGTTCAGCCCGGTCACCGCCTGATACCATCGCCCGCTAATCAGTATGGAGAGACAGGCTCTCCGCCAGACGGACGGAACACCATGGATTTTTTTCAGGCTTTTTTCCTCGGCATCCTGCAAGGGTTGACCGAATTCCTGCCCATTTCCAGCTCCGCTCACCTGATCCTGACGCCGGCCATCTTCGACTGGACCGACCAGGGCGTGGGCTTTGACCTTGCCGTTCACGTGGGCACCTTGCTCGCGGTGGTTCTGTATTTTCGCTCCGACGTGCTGGGCCTGACCCGGGACGGCCTGCAATCGCTGGCCCAGCGACGGTTCATCGGCCGCGGCAACCTGGCCTGGTTTCTGGTGATCGGCACCATTCCCGCTGGCCTCGCCGGCCTCGCCCTGCTCGATTTGATCGACAACGAGCTCCGATCCGTGGACATTATTTTCGCCACCACCCTGCTGTTTGGTCTGCTGCTGGGCTGGGCGGACTGGCGCCCCAACAAGGGCCGGCCACTGGATTCCCTGACCTGGAAAGACGCCCTGCTGGTCGGCTGCGCCCAGGCCCTGGCGTTGGTACCCGGCACTTCCCGCTCCGGCGCCACCATCACCGCCGGCCTGCTGCTGGGCCTGAGCCGCGAGGCTGCGTCCCGCTTTTCCTTCCTGCTCGCAATCCCGATCACGACACTGGCATCGGCCGTTAAATTGCTGGAAGTGGCCGCGTCCGAGACCGTGGTGGACTGGACCGGCTTCCTGATCGGCGGCGTCACCTCCTTTATCATGGCCATCACCGCCATCCATTTCTTCCTGAAATGGCTCAACACAGTGGGCATGTGGCCGTACGTGATCTACCGCATCCTCCTCGCCATTGTCATTTATGTGTTGTTGATGCACTAAACTCAGGGCACACCTTTCATTCGCTGAGGTAGGAGCCGGTTTATGCTCAGATTTTTCAAGATTGTGGATGGCCTGATCAACGAACTGGATATTCCGGACGCCGATATCCTCACCCGCCATCAGGAAGCGGACTGGATCGATGCCCAGGAGCCCACCGAGGAAGAACGGCAGGTCTTGCAGGGCCTGCTGAAAACCGACATCCCCGAATTCGACGACGTTGAGGAGATCGAGGCCTCGGCCCGCTGCTTTGTGGATCAGGCAGGCGTTCACGTGCACTCGCTGTTCCTGACCCAGAGCGATGGCCGCCACAGCACGGTCTCGGTGGCCTGCATTCTTCAGCGCAACTGCCTGATCACCATGCGGGAGGATGAATTGGCGGATTTCCGGCTGCTGCGCATGCGCGCCCGGCGCGGCCAGGTGGAAGCCGGCGACCCGGCGGAACTGCTGGTGACGCTGCTGGAGCAGAAAGTGGAAAACCACGCCGACGGCCTGGAAGATCTGCACCGCCAGCTTGAAGAGGTCAGCTACCTGGTGCTGGAAGACGAGGATGCGGAACTGGACGAGGCCATCAATCGCCTGGCCCGTCTGGAGGACAGCAATGGCAAGACCCGCCTGTGCCTGATGGATACCCAGCGCAATCTGTCGTTCCTGTTGCGCCATCTGCGCCGGCAGGGAGACTTGCAGGAGACGTTGCGGGAGATCAACCGGGATATTGAGACGCTGATGTCTCACACGACGTTTCTGTTCGATAAAATCAACTTTCTGATGGACTCTACGCAGGGGTTCATCAACATTGAGCAGAATCAGATTATCAAGATTTTCTCGATTGCCGCGGTGGTGTTTCTGCCGCCTACGCTGATTGCCAGCATTTATGGCATGAACTTTCAGCATATGCCCGAGCTGGAATGGCTGGCGGGTTATCCGGCGGCCTTGGGGCTGATGGTGGCTGCGGCGTTTGCGCCTTACTGGTATTTCAAGCGCAAGGGCTGGCTTTAAGGTTTGGGTAAAGCAAGTGTCAGGCAGACTTCGGAGAAGGCAAGGATTGGGAGTCTCTTCCCAAAACACGCTCCTTGCGGCACGTCCCTGTGACGCTTGGGCTCCGCCCTCCATGGCTCCGCACAGTTTTGGGAAGAGACTCCCAACCCTTGCCCCGAGCTACAGAGGAAACCTCGAAAGCATTTTTGAGGCTGCCACCCCCAAAACTAGCAGGCCTCCAGAGGCGCATACGCCAAAACCAGCCACTTGGCACCCTCGTCAAAGTTCACCTGCACCCGCGTATGGTGCCCAGTGCCCTCGGAATTCATCACAATGCCTTCGCCAAACTTCGGGTGGTGCACCCGCTGCCCCAGGCTGAAGCCGGACTGCTGTGCGGAATCCTGGCTGAACAGGCTTTCGTTGGGCCGTGCCACCATGGCCGGGCGGGTGACGGTGTTGCGCAAGCGGACTTCCTGCAGGCAGTCGCCGGGGATTTCACGTACGAAACGGGACAGCGCGTTGAACTTTTCCTGGCCATACAGGCGGCGGGATTCGGCGTAAGTGAGTACCAGCTTTTTCATGGCGCGGGTAATGCCCACGTAGGCCAGGCGGCGCTCCTCTTCCATCCGGCCCGGTTCTTCCAGGGACATGCCGTGGGGGAACAGGCCTTCTTCCACGCCCGCCAGGAACACCAGCGGAAATTCCAGCCCCTTGGCGGAGTGCAAGGTCATCAACTGAACGCTGTCTTCATGGTCTTCCGCCTGGGATTCGCCGGCATCCAGGGCCGCCTGGGCGATGAATTCCGCCAGCGGGTCGACGCCGTCTTCCACTTCAAAATCGGAAAGCGCGTTGACCAGTTCCTCCAGGTTCTCCACCCGGGCCTGGCCTTTCTCGCCCTTTTCGCTGGCGTGGTAGTCTTTCAGGCCACTGTCTTCAATCGTCTGCTTCATCAAGCCGTGAAGGGACGCGTCGCCCGCCATGTCAGACAGCTTTTCGATGATCCCGATGAACGACTGCAGACCGGTTTTGGCGCGGCCTTTTACCTGCCCGGCTTCCAACAGGCGCTCGGCGGATTCCCACAGGGAAATGCTCTGTTCCGTGGCGTATTCCCGAAGCTCCGCCAGGCTCTTGGCGCCAATGCCCCGGGGCGGGAGGTTGACCACCCGCTCGAACGCGGCGTCGTCCCGGCGATACTGCACCAGGCGCAGGTACGCCAGGGCATTGCGGATTTCCTGGCGATCATAGAAGCGCAGGCCACCATAAACCCGGTAGGGAATGCCCTGGCGCATCAGGGATTCTTCCAGTACCCGTGACTGGGCGTTGGAGCGGTAGAGTATCGCCGATTCACTGCGCAGGTTGCCGTCCTGCACCCAGGCGGAGATGCTGTCGGCGATGTAGTTGGCTTCGTCCTGTTCGTTGAAGGCCGCGTACAGGCTGATCGGTTCGCCCTCCGGGCCGTCGGTCCAGAGTTCCTTGCCCAGCCGGCCCTGGTTGTTGGCGATCACGGCGTTGGCCCCTTTCAGGATCATCTGGGTCGAGCGGTAGTTCTGCTCCAGGCGCACCAACCGGGCATTGGGGAAGTCCCGCTGATATTGCTGGATGTTCTCGACCTTGGCACCCCGCCAGCCGTAAATGGACTGATCGTCGTCCCCCACCACCGTCATGGGCACCCGGTTACTGGCCAGTACCCGCAGCCAGGCGTATTGAATGGTGTTGGTGTCCTGGAACTCGTCCACCAGGATGTGCTGGAACCGGCTCTGGTAGTGGGCCAGCAACTCGGGCCGATGCAGCCAGAGTTCGTGGGAGCGGAGCAGCAGTTCGCCAAAATCCACCAGGCCACCCTGCTGGCAGAGTGTTTCGTACTGGCGGTAGATTTTCAGCATGGTGGACAGGAAGTGGTCGCCCGGGTTCTCCTGGATATGGTCGGCCCGCAGACCCTCGTCTTTCTGGCTGTTGATAAACCACTGGGCCTGTTTCGGCGGCCACTTGCTCTCGTCGATCTGGTTTTCCCGCATCACCCGCTTGACCAGGCGCAGCTGGTCGTCGCTGTCCAGCACCTGGAAGTTCTCCGGCAAGCCGGCGTCCTGACAGTGCGAACGCAGCAGGCGGTGGGCAATCCCGTGAAAGGTACCGAACCAGAGGCCCCGGGCCGGGATGTCCATCATCTGTTCAATACGATAGCGCATCTCCTTGGCGGCCTTGTTGGTGAAGGTTACCGCCAGGATGCCGGTGGGGGGCACCCGATCCACTGTCATCAGCCAGGCGATCCGATGAACCAGTACCCGGGTTTTGCCACTGCCCGCGCCGGCCAGAACCAACAGGTGGTCATTCTGGGCGGTGACAGCTTCCCGCTGGGCATCATTAAGGGGATCGATGATGTGAGAGACGTCCATAAAATCGGTTCGCTACTGGTTAAATAAACAGGAGTTTGATTATAACAGGAGAAAAGCGGGTTTGCCGGGTGGGGATACGTTGGGGTCGGTTGTCGGATTACGCTTTGCTAATCCGACCTACAGAAGCTGAGCCTAAATTACTCGAAAGCCCACTCCTGAATTGGAAAGAGCGCGGGGGAGGTTCCCCTTCAGGACTGTCTGTGGCCATGGATGGCCACAGCCAAGCGCACATGGATGTGCTCGTAGCGTGTCCTGAAGGGGAACCTCCCCCGTGCGACACCCCCAAAGATGAGGGCTTTTCTAGAAGCCTCTGGGAACTGTCTGAGCTTCTACAAACTCAAACAGACCTTCCAGACCGCCTTCACGGCCGATGCCGGAGGCCTTCATGCCACCGAAGGGCGCTTCCGGTGTCGGGCCGGTGCCGGTGTTCCAGCCGCAGTGGCCGAAACGCAGGCCGGCGGCAACACGCTGGGCGCGCTCCGCATCACCGGTGAACACATACGACGCCAGGCCGAACTCGGTGTCATTGCCCGCTTCAATCACTTCCTCTTCAGTGCGGAACAGAGCCATGGGCACCAGCGGGCCGAAGGTTTCTTCCTGGTAGCAGCACATGTCCCGGTTCACGCCATGAACCACCGTAGGCGGGAAGAACAGGCCGTCGCCGAGTTCGCCCGGCTGCTTGCCTGCGACCAGTTTGGCACCTTTTTCGAGCGCATCTTCAAGGTGACGTTTCACCTTGTCGAATCCGGCCTTGTTGATCAGCGGGCCGATATCGACATCACCGTTGATGCCGTCGCCGGCCTTCATTCTGTTCACCCGCTCGGCGAGTTTCTCGCCGAAGGCGTCGGCCACTTTCTCATGCACGAAAACGCGGTTGGCGCAGACACAGGTCTGGCCGCCGCCGCGGAATTTGTTGGCGATCAGGTTGTCGGCGGCGGCGTCCAGGTCGGCATCGTCGAAGACGATAAACGGCGCGTTGCCACCCAGCTCCAGGGCCAGTTTCTTGACCTGCTCGGCGGTGTCGACAATCAGCTTGCGGCCCACTTCGGTGGAACCGGTGAAGCTGAGCATGGGCACGTCCGGGCTTTCACACAACACCTTGCCGATCACGCTGGCCTTGCCCATCACGAGATTAACCATGCCATCCGGCAAATCCGTGTGTTTTTCCATCAGACTGAACAGGGCAATCATGGTCAGCGGCGTTTCGCTGGCTGGTTTAATCACCGACGGGCAACCCGCTGCGAGTGCAGCGGATAGCTTCTTGGCGATCATGCCGATGGGGAAGTTCCAGGGCGTGATCAGCCCGGCCACGCCGATGGGCCGGTAATGAACGGTCCAGGTGCAGTCCTTGGGCTTTTCCGGGATGGTGTGGGCGTCCAGGGCCTGGATGTGCTTGGAGCAGTAGTCGAAGAATCCGGCGGCGTAATCCACCTCTCCCTGGGCTTCCTGCAGGGGTTTGCCGTGCTCCATGCAGAGAATCCGGCCGACCTCTTCCTTGTTGGCCTTGAGGGCGTCCCGGATGTCTTCCAACCATTTGCGGCGGGTTTCGATGGTATAGGGGCTGGTCAGCCGCAGTGCGGACTTGCCCGCCGCCACGGCCGCCTTGACCTCCTCTTCGGACATGGAGGCCGCTTTGGCAATCACCTCGC
This sequence comes from uncultured Marinobacter sp., assembly GCA_966210405.1. GTDB lineage: Bacteria > Pseudomonadota > Gammaproteobacteria > Pseudomonadales > Oleiphilaceae > Marinobacter. The sequence goes on along the minus strand of CBIHLH010000017.1, from coordinate 23,485 downwards.
CCGTGGCCGGGTTATAAACATCAAAGGTGTTGCCGTGGGCGTTGTCCGTCCAGCGACCGCCGATGTAGCCAGTCATGTTTTCCAGCAGGGGTGACTTGATCATCTCGGCTCCTCTTCTATGGTTCGCTCAGCCCTGTCACAGGGCGATGTGTCGGGTGTCTTGGTTGCGTCACTGATTCATGTCTTTCATAGTGGATGTTGTATCCATGCCTGTAAAGTCAAGGGCAGGCTTTTGACCAGGCTCCGACTGCGCCTATACTCGGAGAGTCACACACTCAGGAGGCCGGACCATGAAAGCGTTTTTCCACCCCGCTCAGGATCAGCACATCCCGAAGACCTATTTTACCCGGGGTCAGATGCGCCAGCCCCAGGAGGTACCGGACCGCACCGGGCAGATGCTGGAAGGCCTGAAGGAAATGGGTATTTCCGTGCTGCAGCCGGCGGACCAGGGCGCCGGCCCGATTTCCAACGTGCACGATCTGGGCTACCTGCGTTTTCTGGAGTCTGCCCACCGGCGCTGGAAGGCCATGGGCGACTGGGGCGATGAAGTCATTTCCAATATTTTTGTCCGCGCTCCCAATCACCTTACCGGCATTCTCGCGGAAGCCGCCCGCTACCAGGCGGATGGCAGTTGCCCGATTGGCGAGAACACCTGGCATGCCGCCTACTGGTCGGCCCAGTCCGCGCTGGGTGCGGCCGATGCCCTGATCGCCGGGGACCGGACCTCATACGCCGTTTGTCGCCCACCCGGGCACCACGCCCGTAGGGACGCCGCCGGCGGATTCTGCTATCTCAACAACGCCGCCATTGCCGCCGAGCATATGAAGGCCCGGTTTCCCCGCATCGTAATCCTGGACACCGATATGCATCACGGCCAGGGCATTCAGGAAATTTTCTACAATCGCAGCGATGTGCTCTATATCTCCATCCACGGCGATCCCACCAATTTCTACCCAGTCGTGACCGGGTATGAGAACGAACGCGGTGAGGGTGAGGGTTTTGGCTACAACATCAATTTGCCCATGCCCCACGGTTCATCGGAAGTGGATTTCTTCAACAAACTGGACGAGGCGCTGGCGGCCATCAAGCTGTTCCAGCCGGATGCCATGATCCTCACCCTGGGGTTCGATATCTACAAGAATGACCCCCAGGCCAAGGTATCGGTGTCGTCGGAGGGGTTCCAGCGGCTCAGCACCCACATCCGCCAGCTTGGCCTGCCCACACTGGTGGTGCAGGAAGGCGGCTATGACCTGGACACCCTCAACGAGAATGTCCAGCAGTTCGTGCGGGGGTTCGAGGGCTAAAGGCTTTTCCTGAGGCTGAGGGCGCTCCTCAAGCGCTACAGACTCAGGCGCCCGGTGCGTACACCTTGATGTTGTCGCGCCCTTCTGCCCGCAGATGGCCGGCGTGCAGCCGGCTCATGGTGCCCCGGTCGCAGTAGAGCAGGTACTGGCGATTGTCGGGTAAGGCCGCCAATTGCTGCCTGAGTTCGTAGAACGGAATCTGCAGGATTTCGTTGCTGGTCAGTTTCAGCGGCGACTGCTCGCCCTCGTGGGGGTGGCGGACATCGATAATCACGTCATCGACACCCGGGGTCTGGACCAGCTCCACATCTTCGGGCGTTACCGTGCTTTCCAGCAACCGGTCCACCGGGGTTTCCTCCCGGGCCTCGATGGCGCCAGCGAGCACGGTCGGGTCCATCAGTGCCTCGTCTGCCTCCACCCGGTACAGCTTTGCGCGGGTGGCCGGCTTCCGGGAAATCACACCGCAATACTCCGGCATGGTGCGGGCAAACGGCTCCGTGCCGATATCCCTCGCAATCTGGATGATGGACTCCTTGTCCATGGCGATCAGGGGCCGCATCACCACCTCATCGCTGGCACGGTCGACCACGTTCAGGTTGGTCAGGGTCTGGCTGGAAACCTGGGCCACGGCATCGCCGGTAACCAGGCCGGCCACGTTGTTGTGCTTCGCGATTTCAGCGGCGGCCCGGAGCATCTGGCGCTTCAGGATCACCCCCCAGTGGCGATGGCTCACTGAGCGCATGATCTCGGCCACCACGCCCTCAAACGGAACAGAGATAAACCTGGCGTTGTGCGAAGCGCCGTAACGGTCCCAGAGGTAGTGCACCACCTGCCGCACCCCAACTTCGTGAGCGACACCTCCCAGATTGAAGAACAGGTAATGGCTCCGGAGCCCCCGGCGCAGCATCAGATAAGCCGCTACCGAGGAGTCATAACCACCGGATACCAGGGTCATCACATTTTCAACACTGCCCAGGGGATAGCCACCCGTGCCCCGGTGCTTGCGATGGGCAATGTGGAACTGCTCGTCACGGACCTCAATGCGCACCTCCACGTCCGGTTCACGCAGGTTCACACCACGGGCCGAGGAGGCCTGCATCAGGGCTGCCCCGACGCTGCGCTCCAGATCAATGGACCGGAAATCGTGCTCGCCGTGGCGCCGGGCCCGCACCGCAAAGGTTCTGCCGTTCAGCCGGTCGGCAAACGCCTGCACGGCTTTCTCGGCCACATCCTCCAGATCCACAAACGGGAACACACCGATTTCCTGGATGGTGGAAATACCGGGAATACGCTGCAGGGCGTCAAGCACCGGGCCGGACAGGCCCCGGTCGTCGGGAACCTCAACGTCGACCCGGTCCCAGCTGCCGTCCACCCGAATGTCGTGGTCGAGGCGGGCCAGCAACTTGCGAATGTTCTGCCGCAGATGGCGCATCTGCTGGCGGCGGACGGGTTTGCTTTTGATGGCAACTTCCTGGGCGGGGCGAATCAGCAGTTTCATAAATCGGAGTTTCATCGGGTGGCGTATGATCGGGAAAGCACTTAGTGTAACGTTTTGACTCTGTGCCTCAAAATCGGGCATTGCCGAAACATTCAGGAGCTTCACTGTTCATGACCGAACCCACCATCAACGCCCTGGTCTCGCCCGAGGGCAGCCTGGAAATTCTGTCCAACCACGAAGTTAACCGCCTGAAGGACCGCAGCGAAGGCGGTCTGTACCGGCTGTTCCGCCAGTGTGCCCTGGCGGTGCTGAACACCGGAGTGGAAGCCGACGACTGTAAAAGCCTGATGGAGGCCCACGCCGACTTCGATGTCCGCCTGGTGCCACAGCCCCGGGGGCTCAAACTGGAATTGATCAATGCGCCGGCCCACGCCTTCGTGGATGGCGAAATGCTCAGGGCCATCCGGGAACACCTGTTTTCAGTATTGCGGGACATTGTCTATTCCCACTCCATCCCGCAAACCGCCGCCGGCTTTCGCCGGGACGACCCCGAGGATCTCACCAACTACGTATTCCACATCCTGCGCAATGCCAAAGTGCTGGAGGCAGGTCGCCTGCCCGATCTGGTGGTGTGCTGGGGCGGCCACTCGATCAGCCAGGACGAGTACCAGTACAGCAAGGAAATCGGGCACCAGCTCGGGCTCCGGGCGCTGAGCATCTGCACCGGCTGCGGGCCGGGCGCCATGAAGGGGCCAATGAAAGGCGCCACCATCGGCCACGCCAAGCAACGGGTCAGGAACGGCCGGTACATCGGTATCACCGAGCCCGGCATCATCGGCGCCGAAGCGCCGAATCCGATTGTTAACGAGCTGGTGATCATGCCGGATATTGAAAAGCGCCTGGAGGCCTTCGTACGTTGCGGCCATGGCGTGATCGTGTTCCCGGGGGGTGTCGGCACGGCCGAGGAAATTCTCTACCTGCTGGGGATCCTGTTGCACCCGGACAACGCCGATCTGCCCTTCCCGGTGGTCTTCACCGGAGAACAAGAGAACGCCGACTACTTTGAGATGATCGACAAGTTCATCCGCAACGCCCTGGGCGACGCAGCCGCCAGCAAGTACGAGATCATCATCGACGACCCGGTGCGGGTGGCGCAAACCATGAAGAAGGGCATGAAAGAGGTGGAAACCTTCCGCCGGGCCATGCAGGACGCCTACTACTTCAACTGGATGCTGAAAATCGATCCGGTGTTCCAGTTGCCGTTCGAACCCAACCACGAGAACATGCGGGCCCTGGAGCTGCATCGTGACCAGCCCGTACACCTGATTGCCGCCAATCTGCGCAAGGCCTTCAGTGGCATTGTTGCGGGTAACGTGAAGGAAGGGGGTATCCGCCAGGTGCAGGCCAAAGGGCCCTTCGAGATCGCCGGGGATCCGAGCCTGATCAAACCGCTGGAAGCCATGCTCGAACAGTTTGTGGCCCAGAACCGGATGAAACTGCCTGGTTCATCGGCCTACCGGCCGAGCTACCGGATCGTCAGTTGAGCGGCATCGGCCACTCAACTGACAACGGGTCGGGTTACTTGCCGCCCGCCGGAAGACTTGCGTAGTACGCCGCCAGGTTGGCAATGTCGGTGTCACTCAGGGCCGCCGCCTGGCCCTGCATGATGGCGGCCTGGCCACCGGTACGCTGTTTGTCTCGGTAGGCTTTCAGTGCCAGAACCAGGTACTGCTCTTTCTGGCCCGCCAGGTTGGGATAGGTCGGGATCTGGGAGATGCCATTGGCACCGTGGCACGCGGCGCATACCGCGGCCTTGGCCTTACCAGCCGCCACATCGGCAGCGGAGGCAACCATGGGCGTGGCGGCGCTGATCGCAAAAAGTCCTGCTATGGCGTAGTGTTTCAGACGCATTGTTATTACCCTCTCATCATCGTTTTTTGATTGGCCTACCGGTGATCGAAGCCGGTCAGTAAACTGGTCAGAACTTATAGCACAGTGATGCGGTTGCACAAATGCGATAGATCAAGGCATCAGAGCCGTTCCGGGCGTCAATGGCTTATTTGCCGACGCCTGAATGTACGAACAGTACCTTGTCGCAGATTAGATCCACTCTCCGGAGACCAGCCAGATGTCCATAGAGGTTCAGGAACTTCCCTGCCGTGAAGGCTACCTTGGCCTGTTAACCCTGAACGCCCCCGCCAGCCTGAACGCCCTCACCGAGGCCATGATCGAGCAGGCCCAGGCGACGCTGGATGGCTGGGCCCGGGATCAGCGCATCTGCCTGGTGGTGATTCGGGGTGCCGGTGACCGCGCCTTCTGTGCCGGTGGCAACCTCCGGACGCTCTACAACTCGCTGACCGGGGGCGACCCGGCCGCCGCCTCGCGCTTCTTTACCCGGGAATACCGGCTCGACTACACCCTGCACCGTTTTCCGAAGCCCGTTGTCGGGCTCGCCCATGGTGTGGTGATGGGCGGTGGGCTGGGCCTGCTATCCGGCTGCCGCTACCGTCTGGTGACGCCGGATGTCACTCTGGCGATGCCGGAAATTTCCATCGGGCTGTTCCCGGACGTGGGCGCCAGCTGGTTTCTGAACCGGCTACCCGGGCGCCTGGGCCTGTTCATGGGCCTGACCGGTGCCCGGCTGAACGTATCCGACAGTTTGCGCGTGGGGCTGGCGGATATGGCCTGGTCATCGGAAGACCGGGAGCGTCTGCCCGCCCGGTTGCAAGAGGAACGCTGGACCGGCCAGCCAGCCGCCGATGACAACCGGCTGTTCCGGTTGTTGAACCAGATGCCGGGGCCTGACTATCGCGCCCTGCCGGAAAGCCACCTGGCCCGTCACGAGCAGGACATCGCCCGGCTCAGCGCCGGTGACCAGTTACCGGACATTGTCGATCAACTCCTGTCTGCGGAGTTCGACAGCGAATGGTGGAACGCCGGTATGGCCAACCTGCGCGAAGGCTGCCCGGTGTCGGCCTGGCTGGTCTGGACCCAGCTCCGGAAAGCCCAGCAAATGTCACTGAAGGATGTGTTTCGTATGGAACTAGCCATGGCGCAGGCCTGCACCCGTCGGCCGGACCTCGCCGAAGGCGTCCGGGCGCGGCTGGTGGACAAGGATCAACCGGTATGGACCTTCCCCGGCGTCGCCGACGTTCCCGACGACGTGGTGATGGCCCATTTCAAGCCCGAGTGGACCGACGACACCGACCCGATGCAACTCGGCTGACTCCGCTCAGAACTCGGCACCCGCCTGGATCAGCAGCATTTCCAGGTCCCGGTTGTTATGGCTCCGGGCCACGCTCAGCGCGGTGGAGCCATCCGATGCCCGATGATTGACATCGGCTCCGGCCGCCAGCAGCATCTCGGCGGTGAGCAGGTCACCACTGGCAACGATCTTCATCAGCAGGGACTCGCCGCCCTGGCTGACATTAACGTTGGCCCCCGCGGCCAGTAACACGTTCACCACCGACAGGTGGCCCTGCTCTGCCGCCCGCATCACCGGCGTGTACCCGGACCGGTCCCGGGCGTTGACGTCAGCGTCGGCCGCCAGCAACAGTTGCACCAGCCGGCGGTCACCCTGGCCCGCAGCCTCCATCAGGGGTGTCACCCCCGGATCTCCGGCCAGATCGGCATCGGCCCCCCGGGACAGCAGATACCACACCACCCGGTCTTCCCCGGCGCGCACGGCAGCCATCAGCGGTGTGCCATTTTCGGTCAGGCTATTGAGCGGTGCCCCGGATTCGCTGAGGCGCGTGACTTCTTCAATATCACCCCGGGCCGCAGCGGCCATCAGGGGCGTTGCCGATACCGTGGTGGTCCTGGGCTGGAGGTTGGCGGGCGATGGCGCCGAGGCACACCCGCTGACGAGCGGCAGAAACGCCATCAACAGAACCATTGCGGAGCAGGAAAAGCCGGATCCCTTGGCCATAGCATAAATCTCAGTGGGATTGTGTGGGCCTATTCTGGGCACCCCGCGTTGACAATTAAATCGAGCGGTTCACAACTCGGGGCCGTTGTGCAGAAGTTCCCGCGCCATGGCCCGAAGCCGGTCCTCGCCTTCACGCTGTCCCTGGCTCAGGCCCAGACGTTGCAACTCGGCCCAGGACTGACCCTGCAGTACCGACCGGCACCACAGCTCGGCGTCCGGCTGCGCACTCAGCCAGGACATCACCCCGGGAGCCAGGCTCAGCTCTCGCAGCACCGGCACCATCAGGCGGAAACCCCGGTGGCCCTCGGAGAAACTGCGCAGATCCCGGACATCGTCCTCGGTCGGCTCCGCCAATGGCGGCAGATCGGAGGTGAGCGCCGACAGCAGCCGGGGGGCCAGTGTTGGCCAGTTCAGTGGCACCAGCGTCAGCCAGTGCCTGGCCAGCCGATGTCGCAACCGATGAACCAGGGTCTGGCCGGAGTCGGTACAGCCTTTCAGCATCTGCAGCGGGTATTCGCCACTGCTGGCTTCCCGGCGCAGGCCGATTCGCACCAGTGGCAGACCGCACGACTGCCAGAAGGCCAGCAATTCCGTACTGCCACCAAAGCTGGTGCCCAGGCTGTCGAGCCCCTCGTCCGCGACCGAGCGTTCAGCGGCCCGCACCAACCGACGCCCCACGCCCAGGCGCCGCGCCTCCGGCACCACGGCGACCCGGACCACTCGCAAACAGCGCTGGCGCGCCGCCTCCGGGAAACCGCTGTGGCTGGCCAGCGACTGGGGGAGCAGGTGCCCACGCAGGCGCCGTGTGCCCAGGGTCACCTGTTCCGCCAGACCAGCCTCGAGACCGCCTTCCCGGGCCGCCCAGAGCAGGCCCACGGTGGTGTTACCCATCCTTGCCCGCCAGCTCCGGTTCTGCGGGTCGTCCAGCCATTGCCGGAGGTCTGCCGGCGTGGTCCGGTAATGGGCGTCCACCAGGATCGCGAAGGCCTCGGCCAGTTCGGTGTCGGTGGCGGTCGCCGGTTGCCAGGGTTCGATGGTCACAGGCCCCGTGTCGGGGCTCGCCGGCGATTCGTTCGGGCTGTTGGCAGCGAGCAGGAACAGGTCGGACACCAGGCGCTCCAGGGGGTCGCCATCGATCCAGCGAATCGGTGTCGTCAGCGTCCGCGACTGCCAATGGGGGGTGTGGTGCTCCAGTACCTCGCGAAAGCGAATGGCAAAGCCGCGCCCGGCCCCTTCGTATCCATGCACGGTGGTGGCATAGGCGACCCGCGGCCAGCCCAGAAGAATGGCTTTCAGGGTCTGGGCTGGTATGGCGGCGGCCTCATCGACCATCACCACTTCCGCCGCCGGCCGGTCGGCAAGCAGGTCGGCCAGGGCCAGAAACCGGAGGCTGGCACCGTCGGTGGTTCGCAGTTCCCGATGCCCAGTCTCCGGGCCGGGGGCATCGGCAAGCCGGGAGGCGAGAGCCTCCCGCGCGTGGCGGAACAGGGTATCGACATTGTCCGGCGTGGGTGCGGTCACCAGTATCTGGCGTCGGCCCTGCGTCAGTAATTCGGCCGCCGCCAGGCCAAGGGCGGCGGATTTCCCCCGGCCCCGATCTGCGGTCACCACCAGGGGCCGGCGCCGGCGCCCCAGGCCGAACTGGACCAGCGCCTGGACCAACGCTTGCTGGTCAGCCGTGGTGGCGACGGTAAAGGCGGTCTGCGGTGCCGGTAGCCGGAGCGGGGGTAACGGGCACGGGTGGTCCGGTGATACCCGGATCACGTCGGGATCGGCGGCCAGTTTCCGCGCCAGGCGGGCAGCAAACGGATGTTCCCGGGCCTGGTCCAGGCCGGTTCGGGCGTAGTCCGGATCCGAAAAAATCGGCCACTGCTCCAGGGGTGGCATCAGCCAGAACAGCAGGCCGCCGGCCTGCAGAGTTCCCGAGAGCGCCGCCAAGGCGTCGGGTGGGTTGCCCTGCCAACCGTCCCAGACGATAACGGACAGTTCCCGGCCCAGCCAGGATCGGTGACTTGAGGGCTGGATGGCAGTCAGCCGGTTGTCCGGGCATTGGTCCGCGGGCCCGGTCCAGAGGCCGTTGTCGGCGTCGAGTTCAGGCAAGTGGCGCCGTAGCCAGGCCATGGCGCTGGTGCGCTCGCCTTCGAGCAGGACCAGTCTGCGCTCGCCACGCTGACGGAGGCGGGCCTGGAGGGCACGCCAGTCGGTGACGCTGGCCGCAGCCCGTGGCTCTGGCCCGCTGGCCATTAACTGAGGTCCACGCCGCTGGTTTTGAGGTCTTGCAGGTTGCAATGCTCGAGGGCCGCCTGGTGAGTGGCCCGCAGGCGTACTCTCGGCGCGCAGCCAGCTTCAAAAGCTTCCTGCCAGCGAGCGGCGCACAGGCACCAGTTGTCACCGGGCTTGAGGCCTTCAAAGCCGAATTCGGGCCTTGGGGTGCTGAGGTCGTTGCCGCGGGCTTTGGAGAATTCGAGAAATTCGTCGGTGACGACGGTGCAGACGGCGTGGAGGCCGAGGTCATCGGGGCCAACGTTGCAGCAGCCATCGCGGTAGAAGCCGGTCACCGGGTCTTTGCCGCAGGCTTCCAGCTTTTCGCCCAGGACGTTTATCGATTCAAATATTTCCATTTTTTCAACCTTCCAGTTTCGGGGGCAGTAAGTTGGGAGTTATAGTCCAACGGACACAAAGACCGGTTTCAATTATGCGGGACCGGTATCAGCACTGCCAGCAGCCCGCTACAATACCGGCCATGCCGACTGAACCCCAAATTTCTGATACCTCTCACCTTCCGGATTACCTCACCGATGAGCAGCGGGCGATTATTACCGCCGGCTATGAGCACGCGGTGATTACCGCTGTGGCCGGGAGTGGCAAGACGTCGACGCTGGCCTGGCGGATTCGGTATCTGCTGGAACAGGGGCATGATCCGGATCGGATGCTGGTGTTGATGTTCAATCGCAGTGCCCGGGTGGATTTTGAGCGGAAGTTGCAGGAGGTGGGCAGTCAGAGTGGGCTGGCGCTGCCGGAGGTCCGGACGTATCACGCGATGGGGTTTCGGCTTTACAAGCGGTTTGTCCGGGAGGGGTATCTGCCGGGGTTTTCGGAGAAGGTTCTGACGGATCAGGAGATCAGTTTTCAGGCCTGGCAGCTGACGCGGCGGTTGGCGCCGGAGGATCTGGCCGATGAGATCCGGCGCAGCAAGAAGGATTTTGTGGAGACGGCAACGGGGTTTATTGATCTGGTGAAGACGACGCTGTCGCCGGCGGAGGTTGTGTTTGAGGAGTTGGGGTATTCGGACAAGCACAAGTATCTGATCGATCTGTTCCACAGTTTTGAGCAGTGGCGTAAGGGCCAGGGGCGGATCAGTTATGCGGATATGCTGTATGAGCCGGTGATGGCGATCCATCAGAATCCGCCCTTGCAGCGGCTGGTGGGGAACAAGATGGATCTGATTCTGGTGGATGAGTACCAGGATACCAATGAGATCCAGCACCTGTTGCTGCGCTATGTGGCCGGGGACCGGGCCCGGGTGACGGTGGTGGGGGATCCGGACCAGACGATCTATGAGTTTCGGGGGGCGAAGCCCGAGTTTATTCTCAAACGGTTCAGTGATGAATTTGAGAGCCCACTGGAGCAGACGCTGAGTTACACGTTTCGCTATGGGCATCGGGTGGCGTTGCTGGCGAATCACCTGATCTGCCACAACACCGGACGCAAGGATGTGTTGTGTCATTCCCATCCCTCCACCCCACATACGGACATTACCCTGCATCGGGTGGAGAGCGATGCCGATACGGTGCTGCAGGTTCTGCAAGGCCAGTCTGAAGCCGCTTTGGCCGGTACCGCGATTCTGTTCCGGGTGTGGAGCCAGAGTGTGCCGATTGAGCTGAAGCTGCTGGCGCGGCAGGTTCCCTACCGGATCGATGCCGGCAAGGGGGCACTGTTCAGCCGGGAAGTGCAGGCGATTACCGCGTTGCTGGTGGTGGTCACCGGCAAGCTGGACAATCTGCCGGACGAGGATCGGCTGGAGCTGGCCCGGCAGTTGTTGCGGTTTCCCCATGTCGGTCTCAAGGAGCCGGAGCTGGAGCAGCTGGCGCGGTTTCTGGCTGGCTTTAGCGGTGGCTGGCACGAGCGGCTGCTGGCGATGGACTTTGACGCCCTGGCACCGATGGCGGCCCGCAAACTGCGCAAGCTGGGCGAGGTGCTGGCTCAGCTGCGCAGCTACGCCGGGCCGGTGGCCGGGCTGATCAGTGTTTACGCGGAACATACCGATCTCTACGAGGGCATCCGGAGCCTGGCCCTGACCCACGACAGCGCTGAAGAACGGATCGATACCGTGCAGGGTTTCCGGCAGTACCTGAGAAGCCTGGATGTCGATGCCGAGGGGGCCCTGGCGCATCTGAAGGCCCTGAAGCAGCAGGCGGGCGAGAAGCAGGAAGGTGGTGTGCTGTTGTCGACCATTCACCGTACCAAGGGGCTGGAATGGCCCACGGTGATCATTCCCGGTTTGCAGGAGAAGTACCTGCCCTACAGTCCCCGACCCCAGGAGGATGCCCGGGCGTTTCTGGAGAGTGAGCGGCGACTGCTGTATGTCGCGATGACACGCACCCGCCAGCACCTTCACCTGATCACCCGCCCGGCCAGCCGGCAACCGCACCTGGACGGGGATCAGGGCCCCAGCCGGTTTATGGAAGAGTGCTGTTTCGGGCTTGCGGACGAGTTCGGGCAATGGCTGGACACACGAAGCCCCGCACAGGACAGTGCAATCCGGCTCGGCTCTCCGGTCACGCCGATCAGCCAGCGTTACGCCGAGCGGGAAGGTGTCACACTCGAAGGCCAGGCGGCGACGGCCGGAAGTTCCATGGAACCGCTCTGGCACCATCCGCGTGTAAGTCACGCCGTTTTAGGGCCAGGCTCGGTCGTGGCCGAAGATGGCGCATCGTTCGAGGTTCATTTTGACAGCGGTGAGCGGCTCAATTTCAGTAAAAAGAGCGCACACCTGTATTTCACCACTCTGGCCTGACCGGACGGCACGGGCGGGTGGCCAACCTCGTATGATGGTGGTCACAAAATCCGCCAGGCACCAGGTTACTCATCGGTAACTTTTGCCATGGTTCTTTGTTTTTTCTGAACTATTAGCCTAAATTCCGCGTAAGACCCTGACATCAGTGCCTTACCCGAGCGACACTCAAAACGATAACGAACAGGAGGTTCAGCATGAACATCATGCGCCCACTCGCGATGGCCGCCATCGCAACCACCCTGACAACCCCCGCCCTGGCGGATCGCCAGGAAACCATCTATCTGAACCCGTTCGCCGGTTTCCAGCTGTTTGGTGACCAGCGGGACCTGAGCGAATCCGGCACCTTCGGCATCGGCGTCGAGTACCGGTTCCAGCCGAACTGGGCGGTGGAAGCCGTCTATTCCCGGGCCAATGCGGACCGGAAGTACGTGGATGGATCGTCGCAATTCGATGAAGTCCGGGTAGATGGCACTTACTACTTTGCCGGCCCGGACGAGGCCTGGAACCCGTACGTCTCCCTGGGCGCCGGCCATGCCGAATTCGGCCTGGAAGATGCCGGCGGGCCCCGCACTGCGGGCACCAACCATGATGAAACCCGGGTCAACGTGGGTACCGGTTTCCGCTACAACATCAGTGACGCGGTCTCGCTAAGGGGTGATCTGCGGGAATTCCACGGCATCGACGAAAGCACCTTCGATACCCAGGTCTCCCTGGGCATCAGTTTCGCGTTCACCCGCACCGTGGCGCAATCCACGGTCACCAGGCCGAAGGACACCGACAATGACGGTGTCGTCGACAGTCGCGACCAGTGCCCGGCGACGCTGGCAGAGCGCATCGTGGACGCCAGCGGTTGCGAACCCGATGCCGACATGGACGCCGTGGCCGATGCCCGCGACGCCTGCCCTGGCACAGCGCAAAATGTTGAGGTGAACGCCCGGGGCTGTGAGCTGGACAGCGACAACGACGGCGTGGCCAACAGCAGCGATGAATGCCCGGGCACCACCGCCGGTGCCGATGTCGATGCCAACGGCTGCGAAGGGGTCACCGAGACCATCCAGACCTTCACCATTGAAGTGCAGTTCCCGACCAACAGCTCGGTGATCGGTAACGCCTACGATAACGAAATCCGCCGGGTTGCAGACTTCATGCAGGCCAATCCGGAGACCATTGTGGAGATCGCCGGCCATTCCGACAGTCGGGGCGAGGCAGGTTACAACCGGTTCCTGTCCCAGCGTCGTGCCGAAGCCGTGGCCGCCAGGCTCACCGGCCCCCTGGGTGTTGACCCGGACCGGGTGAGTGCGGTCGGCTATGGTGAAGCCCAGCCGGTGGCGTCCAACGACACGGCCCAGGGCCGTGCCGCCAACCGCCGGGTTGAGGCGCGCATCCAGGTGCGTCGCTAACGCCAGAAACCCCGGCCCGTATCAGGAAAGGCGCCTCCGGGCGCCTTTCCTGTTTTCACGGCATCCGGATTGCGTCGACCAGCAGGTTGCGGGGTGTCAGGGCCCGGTCGCAGAACTGGCCCAGGCGGACCCGATAGCCCTGCTCTTCCAGAAACACCGAGTAATCCAGCACCAGCCACAGTTCGAGGGGCCTGCGGAACAGGTGCCGCACCAGCTCATGGCGGCGAACCTGCGCCAGCCGCTGCGCACCAACAGCCAGCCAGGCGTCGAAGTCCGTATTTCCGGGCAACTCAAGGTGCTTCTTATCCGCCGCCCAGCGACAGAACGCCGGAAACCCTTCATTCACCAGTCTGGCCGGATGGGAAGGCACCGGAAGATACTCGTCGCACCCTCGCAAGTGGCGCTGAAGACCATCAAACGCCAGTCGCCACTGGCTCGTCTTCCGTGTTTGCTCACGCACCCTCGCCGGCGCGGTGACAGTCTCCTGAACCGCCAGGCGCAAGTCGTTCCGGCTTGGTTGAAGGAGGTTATCGTGGCCCGCCGCCCGCTCTGACAGGGGTCGGTATATTTCCTGGTTGGTCAGGTGGTAACAGCAGGGCGACACGCTCAGCCTTGGCAGAGCGGCGTCGCTGCCCCGACGCAGGAGTTGCCGGTGCAGATCCCCGCAGGCGTGCAGAGCAACACCGTGCCGGTTTTCCGGGAGCGCCAGCTCCGGCTCCGGCGCCATGACATCCTGGCAGGAAATCGACACCCGGTCCCCGAACTGTCGGGCAAGTCGATTGCCGTCGCGAACCAGTTCCGGATTCCACTCATAACCCTGAACTCCGCCCGGACAGGCCGGTGCCAGCGTCCGCGACAGATGCCCCTTGCCGCAACACCAGTCCAGGGCCGGATGTTCCAGGGGTGCCAGGGACGCCGCAAAAGCGCCGGCCTGGAGCCGCTTGCGGCCAGGCATATCGGTCGCCCGGACTTCCGGAAGTGTCGCCGTGGCGACGTTTTCTTCAGAGGGCGATAGCTGAGGCACCTGAACCAGTGCCGCGTAATCTGCCAGCGACGGTACCCATCCGGAGGCCAGACCCGCCAGTTGCTCCGGGGCCTCGTCCAGGTGCTCGCCGTCGCTGTCGGAAAGCGCCGATACCGTGGCGGCCAGCTCAGGATAACGCCGGGTCCAGGCGGGTTCCGGCTCCATGAAGGGCGCCGGCTGCCAGAACTCACGATGCTGCACCAGCCAGTCGTTCAGCCGCTGCCAGTGCGGGTAAAAAGATTCTGCGCCGTGGTGTAAACTCGCCGCCGGAGGTAATGTCATGCAACTGGCCTTTGTTTTGGTTGAACCCAAGGTTCCGGAAAATGTCGGCGCGGCCGCCCGTGCCCTGTGCACCATGGGCTTCGGCGAGCTCTGGCTGGTCAACTCCGACCTGCACACCCGCCCGGAAGCCCACTGGCTGGCCCATGGCAGCGATCATATCCTCGATAGTGCGCGCATTTTCCCCGATCTGGCTGCGGTTCGAAACTCCGTAGACCTGCTGATGGGCACCTCCGCCAAGCCCCGGCACCAGCGGCAGCACTGGCATGCCCCCGGCCAATTACGGGAGGCGTTGGCCAGTAAGGGCGCTTCCGTCGCGACTGCTGCCCTGGTGTTCGGCCGGGAAGATCGCGGGTTGTCCAATGAGGAGCTGGCACTGTGCGACCTGCTGACCGGCATTCCCATGAAAGTGGCCTACCCCTCCCTGAACCTCGCCCAGTCCGTCATGCTCTACGCCTGGGAGCTGTCCGGGCTTGCGGCAGCCGCCGAGACCCAAACCGAATACGCCGACAGCAATCGTCTTGGAGCGCTCCGGGGCCGGCTTGAAACGTTGCTGCCGGAGCTGAATACACCGCCTGAGGGGAAACTGTCCCAATGGGTTTTTGAGCGGCTGCCCCTGCTGACTGAACGGGATATCGGGTTTGTTCATACCCTCTGTTCGAACATTGAGCGCGTTTTAGTGGGGAGGAAGAGCCGGACGGACAAGCCCGGGCCTTAGGTGGCGCATCGGCTTTCGCGGGCCTACTCCCCAAAACGGCCTGGTCGGAAGGCGTCCAGGCAGACAGATGGCTCCTGCCCTTCGATCACCTGGGCGATGAGGTCTGCACTACCTGCCGATAACGTCCACCCAAACGTTCCGTGGCCGGTATTCAGATAAAGGTTGTCTCGTGGGCCACGACCGATAATCGCCGGGCCGTCCGGCGTCATCGGGCGAAAACCGGTCCAGGTTTCCGCCGCGTCGAGATCGGCGCAACCGGGAAACCGGGATTCCACGGACTTCCGGATCGTCGCCAGCCGCGCGGCAGGAATGTCGCGATTGAAATCCGCCAGTTCGACGAAGCCCGTCGCCCGCAGGCGGTTGCCCAAACGGGTCGATACGACTTTGTAGTTGTCGTCGTGGATGGTCGAAGCCGGACCGCGCTCCGGGTCTTTGAGGGGAACCGTGATGCTGTAGCCCTTGACCGGATAGATTGGCAGTTCCAGCCCCAGTGGCTTCACAAGGTGGTTTGACCAGCAACCGGCGCTGATCACAAAGGCGTCGGCGTGCAGGGTTTCCATGGCGCCATCGGCGGTTCTGAGGGTGATGGCATCAACCTTGTGCTCATCGGCAATCAGTTTCTTGGCTTCCACGTTGTAGCGCACCGTCACGCCGTTTCCTTCGCAGGCGTTCGCCAGTTCCCGGGAGAACAGGTGACAGTCGCCGGTGCCGTCGGTGTCATAACTGAGAGCACCGTAGAGCGGGCCGTTACCGACCATGCCCGGTTCGGTCTCACGAACCTGCTCCGGCGTGAGCAAACGGGAAGGGATGCCCAGCTCGGTCAGTAACTCGTGGGTAGCCCGGTAGCCTTCCAGGGCTTCCGGTGTACTGGCCAGATGCAGCAGCCCCTGGTGGCCACCGTCAAACGGCAGGTTCAGTTCCTGTTCCAGGGCCAGAAAGCGGTCCCGGCTGTGGATGCCGAGGCGCAGCATGGCCCGCCGGTTCAGGCCGAACAGGCCCGGAGACCAGGCGTAACGCAACGTGGCAAAGATGAATCGGAGTGTTTCCACGGAAGGCGGCATGCGCAGTTTCAGGGGGCCGTCCTGTTTGAAGAGCCAGGGCACGGCCTTGAACACCATGGCCGGGTCCGCCCACGGATACACCACCCCGTAGGAACGTTGGGCCGCATTGGCCTTGCTGGTTTCGTTTCCGGCGATGCCATGGCGCTCCAGCACCGTAATCTGGTGACCTCGACGATTGAGCTCATAAGCCGTGGTCATTCCCACCACGCCGCCACCGACAACAACTATGTGCATGTGCCTCTCCGTTTCGTTCCCTTTGCGCCGTTTCCGGCGGACAGCCCTTTAAACGTTCCTGACGCTTCCGACAACCGCCTATCAAGGTAATACAGGTCAACAATCGAACAAGCTGATAGACTTGCCTGACCAAATTCTCAGAATAGCAGCCACAACGTGGGTTGCGATGGAGTGTAGTACCTGGCAATGAGTAAAAAACGTCGCGAGATTCCCGTATTTGATCACCCGATCATCGAGACCCACTGCCATCTGGATTACCTCAAGGATCGCCCCCTGGAGGACACCCTGGCGCAGGCCCGGGCTGTGAACATCGAGAAAGTGATCACCATTGCGGTGTCCCCGGACAACCTGGCCCGGGTCCGTGAGCTAAGCCAGGTTGCGCCCTGGGTCTACGGCACGCAGGGGATTCACCCCCATGACGCCGAGAGCTACTCCGATGCGGTGGAAGCGGAGATCCGGGCCCACGCCGGAGACGACAAGATTGTGGCGGTCGGCGAGATCGGGCTGGATTACTTCTACGACAACGCCGACCGGGACGTGCAGCGACAGGTGTTCCGGCGTCAGCTGCAAATCGCCTGCGATACCGACCGGCCGGTGGTTATTCACAGCCGGGAGGCGGATGAAGACACCATTGCCATTCTGGGCGAATTCGAAGCGTCCCTAAAGCGCCGGGGCGTGATCCACAGTTTCACTTCCGGCCCGGGCCTTGCCCGCTATGCCCTGGATCAGGGCTGGTGTCTGGGTTTTAATGGCATCACCACCTTCAACAAGGCGGAGAACGTGCGGGACATCGTGCGCATGGCGCCCATCGACCAGATCCTGCTGGAAACCGACTCACCGTTCCTGACCCCGGTCCCTTATCGCGGTAAGGAAAACGCGCCGTTTTACCTGCCCTTTGTCGCCGAGAAGATCGCCGAGGTGAAAGACCTGTCTCTGGGCGAGGTGATTGCTACGACCTATCACAACAGTCTGCGGACCTTTTTCACGCATTCATGATCGGGCGCGCTCCTGACGGTCCTTCAGCCCAGTGACAGGAAGACGCCCATCAACACCGGCGACAGAAATGACAGCAGAAAACCCGAAGCGATAGCAACCGGCACACAGCCCAGGCCACCACTGCTGCGGATCACCGGTAGGGTGAAGTCCATGGCGGTGGCGCCGCCGTAGCCGATAGCCATGGCGGGACGGGTGGCAATCAGCACCGGGATAATGGCCAGTGCCACCATTTCGCGGATCACGTCGTTCAGAAACGCCACGCCACCCCAGGCCGGCCCCAGGGCCTCACCGACCACGATCCCCGAGAGCGAATACCAGCCAAATCCGGACGCCAGGGCCAGCACATCGTGCCAGGGTAGCGCCAGCACCGGAATCAGGACCACGCCGCCGAGCAGCGAACTGACCGCCAGCGCCAGGGCAATGCCCAGCCCTTGCCGGTTCATCAGCAGCTTGCGCAGGGAAAGCCCGGCATTGCGAAGCTGCAGACCGATCAGGAACAACAGCAGCATCAGTGCCCAGGTGGCCACCTGCTCCGCCATGGGCAGATCCGGCAGCAGAAAATAGCCGGCCAGAAGCCCGGCCAGGACCGCCAGCAGGGGCTTGAGCCCCGCCAGGAACAGGCGCCGATAACCCGGCTTCTGACCCTCATGCCCGGTGTCCGGCGCCATCGGTTGCCAGCGATGAAACAGCCAGAGGCCCAGCATGTTGGTCAGGAACAACACCACCACCAGGGCCAGAACCTGGGTAGCCATGGCCCCCAGTTGACTCGCCAACCCCTCCATCTGGCCCAGGCCAAGACCAAGCAACGCGAGGATGAAGTACACCAGGGCCTCCACCGTCACGTGGATAACCGTGACCAGGCGTCGGTTTTCCACCGCGACGGCAAAGCCCAGGAACAGAGGGGCCAGAATCAGCAATGCACCAGTCAGCATGGCGGCCTCAGGATAGCGAAAAAAGAAACGGAACGGCGAGGGGGTCAGGCGTCACTTCCCACACTCACCACACCCCCAAACACCGGTACAACAGGCAAACATCAATGCAGCAGGTGTCCGGAACGGTCCTGGACCAGCACCCAGGGTGCAACCACCACGGCCCAGAGCTCAGCGTTTCGCTCATACCAGGCCCGGGCCAGATCGGCCGGCACCTCGCCCACCTGGTCTCCGGACATCCATTGCTGAAAGCGGGTCTTATTGTCCGCGGTCAGTTCCGACGCCACCTCCAGCAGATCCAGCTCCGGTGCCACCCGGACTATATTGCCACGGGCGTAGTAGGTCTGCAGTTCGTGCCAGTGAATGCGAGAGGTTTCGAGGTTGAGCTTGGCTTTGAGTTCATCACGGGAGGAGTCAGCCATGGCACCTTGTCGTCGTTCAGCAGGTTATCGGAAAAGGTCGCCAGCTTACCTTAAAACGGGGGGACAAGGCACCGGGATGCGAGAATCCGGGGGTCAGATGAAGCTCTCATCCAACCCCCTTTAGACCCTTCTCACGGCCCTGTCAGAGCCATCAGGCCGACTTCAGCATCTCCCGCACCACATAATGCAGGATGCCGCCATGCTGGTAATACACCGCCTCGTTGGCGGTATCAATCCGTGATTTCAGATCGCAGGTCTCCGTCGAGCCGTCCTTGTAAGTGACCGTCATGGTCAGGGTCTGGCCGGGTTTGATATCGCCGGACAGCCCCTCGATGCTGATGGTTTCCTCACCGGTCAGCTTCAGGCTCTTGCGATCCGTGCCTTCCGGGAATTGCAGCGGCATCACGCCCATACCGATCAGGTTGGAGCGGTGAATGCGCTCGTAGGATTCCGCCACCACGGCCCTCACGCCCAACAGGCGGGTGCCCTTGGCGGCCCAGTCCCGGCTGGAGCCGGTACCGTATTCCTTGCCGGCGATGACCACCAGCGGTGTGCCCTGCTCCTGATACTTCATGGCGGCATCGTAAATGGCCATCTGCTCGCCGGTGGGCACGAATTTGGTGAAGCCGCCTTCGACATCGTCGAGCATCTCGTTCCTGATGCGCACGTTGGCGAAGGTACCCCGCATCATCACTTCGTGATTCCCCCTCCGGGAGCCATAGGAGTTGAAGTCCTTCGGCTCCACACCGTGCTCCTGAAGGTATTTGCCCGCCGGACTGTCCGCTTTGAAGGACCCGGCCGGAGAAATATGGTCTGTGGTGACCGAGTCGCCAAGCAGCGCGAGAATGTTTGCGTCCCGGATGTCTTCAATGGCATCCGGCTCTTCTTTCAGACCCTGGAAGAAGGGTGGATGCTGGATGTAGGTGGACTTGTCGGACCATTCGTACACCTTGCTTTCCGGCACCTTGATAGACTTCCAGGTGGCGTCGCCGTCAAAGACTTCCGCATACTCCTTGTGGAACATGTCGGTTTTCACCTTCTCGACGGCCTCGGCAATCTCCTGCTGGCTGGGCCAGAGGTCTTTCAGGTACACCGGGCTGCCATCACTATCGGTGCCCAGGGGCTCTTTCAACAGGTCCAGACGGACGTTACCGGCCAGTGCGTACGCCACCACCAGGGGCGGCGAGGCCAGCCAGTTGGTTTTCACCAGAGGATGCACCCGGCCCTCAAAATTGCGGTTACCGGAGAGCACCGAGGCCACCGTCAGATTGCCATCGTCGATGGCCTTCTCGACCGCATCCGGCAGCGGGCCGGAGTTGCCAATACAGGTGGTGCAGCCGTAACCCACCAGGTTGAAGCCCAGTTTATCCAGATCGTCCTGGAAGCCGCCCACTCTCAGGTAGTCAGTCACCACCTTGGAACCCGGGGCCAGTGAAGTCTTGACCCAGGGCTTGGTTCTCAAACCTTTCGCCACGGCTTTCTGGGCAATCAGACCCGCGGCCATCATCACGCTGGGGTTGGAGGTGTTGGTGCACGAGGTGATCGCGGCAATCACCACGGCCCCCGGATCCAGCCGGCTTTTCTCGCCATTCATCTCCAGCGGTTGGCTGGCATGATGCTTATAGCTGTCGTCTACTCCGACGGCGGTCTGGCCGCCTTCGGACTCCAGATTGGCCTCCCGGCTCTCATCGGCCGAACCTTCGGCAGTTTCCATCAACAGTTCAAAAGAGGCCTTCATGTTTTTCAGGGCCACCCGGTCCTGGGGGCGCTTTGGACCGGCCAGACTGGCTTCGACATCGCCCATGTCCAGTTCCAGGGTGTCGGTATAGACGGGTTCGTGGCCCGGCTCGCGCCACAACCCCTGGGCCTTGGCGTAGGCTTCCACCAGCGCAAGCTGTTCCTCTTCGCGGCCGGTCAGACTCATGTACTTGATGGTCTGCTCGTCGACCGGGAAGAAGCCACAGGTGGCACCGTATTCCGGAGCCATGTTGGCAATGGTGGCCCGGTCCGCGACGGGCATGTCTTTCAGGCCGTCGCCATAGAACTCGACGAACTTGCCCACCACGCCTTTCTTGCGCAGCATTTCCGTCACCGTAAGCACCAGATCCGTGGCAGTGATACCCTCGCGGAGCTTGCCAGAGATCTTGAAGCCCACCACTTCCGGAATCAGCATGGAGACCGGTTGACCAAGCATGGCGGCTTCGGCTTCGATGCCACCGACACCCCAGCCCAGAATACCGAGGCCATTGATCATCGTCGTGTGGGAGTCCGTGCCCACCAACGTGTCGGGATAGGCAATGGTCTTGCCGTCCTGTTCTTTCTGCCACACGGTCTTGCCCAGGTACTCCAGATTCACCTGATGGCAGATACCGGTACCCGGCGGCACCACCCGGAAATTGTCGAAGGCCTGCTGGCCCCAGCGCAGGAACTCGTAACGCTCCTGGTTGCGTTCCATTTCAATGGTCACATTGTCCTTGAACGAGGACGCATCGCCGAACCTGTCCACCATCACCGAGTGGTCAATGACCAGATCCACTGGTGACAGAGGGTTGATCATGGCCGGGTCCTTACCGGCGGACTTCACTGCTTCACGCATGGCGGCGAGGTCGACCACACCGGGCACGCCGGTGAAATCCTGCATCAGCACCCGGGCGGGCCGGAACTGGATTTCAGTCTCGGAATGGCGGTCTTTCAACCATTGCACCATGGCGTCGATGTGACTCCTCTCTACCGTGGTGCCATCTTCATTGCGCAGCAGGTTCTCCAGCAACACTTTCAGGGAGAACGGCAGGCGGCTCAGGTCGCCGAGAGAATCCGCCGCCTTGGGCAGGCTGTAATAATGGAAGGTCTTGCCGTCTGCCTCCAGGCTTGAAAGGGTGTTCAGGCTGTCTTTGCTGAGACGTTCGTTGGACATGTGGCCTCCTGTTTCGTGGCTATCCGCGCATTCCGACAGGCGTGTCCGGGGCTAGCCGTGAGAATCACAGGCTGATGCACGGATCCGCGATGTGCAAGTACCTATAACTATTGCACCGATTAACCAGAGTTCAACCGCGAGTTGGTGAATGTTCGGGATTCGCGTGGTGAATATCGGTAGGCGTCAGCCTGTTAACGGTTTAGCTGCGGTTGCCCGTGACATCTGGCATTATGGGCCCTCGATTTTTCTGACGGACCAGGATAGCCATTCGCTGTGAAACACGACTGCCATTACCATCCGGGCGAACCCGCCAAGTGGCATTGCGGCGACTGCCAGTACCACTACTGCAGCCGTTGCATGCCCGATGCCGACCACCGGGCTCGCCGGGCGCTCTGCCCCCATTGCAGCAAGGCCATGCGTTACCTGGGGGCAGCCACCGAAGTGGTGCCCTTCTGGAATCGCCTGGGCGCGTTTTTCCGCTACCCGTTCCACGGCGACCCGCTGATGGTCATTGCCATTTGCACCCTGGTTCCGTTGGTGGTGCCGGCCAACCTGATCGGCCTGGTGATCTGGCTGGTGCTGGCCCTGGCGCTGTTCAAATACACCTATGCCGTGATCAACCACACCGCCGAAGGCCACCTGAAACCCCCTCCGGTTGCGGTAGCCTTCACCGGCAGCGGCTTCGATATTGTGATCCTGCAGTTGCTGGTGTTTGTGCTGATGGGCGCCCTGGTCACCACCGCCGCGATGCTCGGCGGACCGCTGATGATGATGCTTGCCACCGCGTTCGTGGTGCTGGCGCTGCCAGCCAGCATCATGGTACTGGCCATGGAGCGCTCGGTCGGCGCCGCCGTGAACCCGATGAACCTGGCGATGCTGATCTCCCGCATCGGTACGCCCTACTTCCTGCTCTACGGCTACCTGATCCTGCTGATCCTGGCCTCCGGGGCCGCCCAGGACTTTGCCCTGAGCCACTTTCCATTCTGGGTTTCCCAGCCACTGGCCGGCTTCCTCAACAGTACCTTCACCCTCATCCTGTTCCACATGCTGGGCTACCTGCTGTTTCAGTACCAGGAAGAGCTGGGCTTCGCCTCTGACCTCCAGGACGAGACCGCCGGCCAGGACATGCACCAGCGTGACCGCACCGCACGGTTTGATGCTGATATCGACATGAACCTGAAGGATGGCAATTACGACCGGGTGCAGAGCATGCTCAAGGAAGCCCTGAAGCGCGACCGGGACAACGCGCTGAGAATTGGCCAGCTCTATCAGCTGCTGAGCGCCCGCAATGATGTGGCCGAACTCTATCGCTACCACCTACGCCTGCTGGGCTGGCTGGCCGATCGCAATGATGGCGATGGCATGGCGTCGCTTCTGGAAACGCTGCAACGGGCAGAGCCGACATTCCGTCTGGACGATCCGGACCTGGCACTGCGCTGCGGCCGCACCCTGTACCACCGGGGGCAGTTCAAGCCAGCCCTGCGGGTATTGCAGGATTTCCACAAACGCTTCCCGGACAGCGAACAACTGGCCCCAGCCTACCTGTTGGTGGCCCAGGCGCTCGCCAACGGCCTCAGCCAATGGGAAAAAGCGACGGCCTTCCTGACCTTTATTCAGAAGCGTTGTGTGCACCACCCGCTGCACGAGCAGATGGCCGTTTACCTGACACAGGCGGAGAACCGTGAGCCGCTGAAGGGGCCTAAGGCGTCGTTTTCAGCGCAGGAGTAGGGCAAGTGGTCAGAGCTTATTTCCAAAAAACGCAGTGTATACGTCCCGGTACGCTCGGCGCCGCCCACCAAGGGTCCGCACGGGTTTGGAAAG
>CBIHLH010000016.1:0-36169 GCA_966210405.1 uncultured Marinobacter sp. | reverse complement strand
AGATCTACCCATAACTTATCGACGACGGGCCGGGGTTCCAGGCCGGCCAGCCGGGCCCGGTTCTGGTCAAACGGCCACTGGCCAGAGCGGGGTCGGCTCCACCGGGCCATCCGGGTCTTCGGGTGTCGTCTGCCGGCGCAGATACCCCAGAATGGCATCTTGCATATCCGTGCCCTGACCAAGCCCCCGGTTACCAAACAGCCGGTTGAATTCCAGTACGTAGGGATAACCCTCCACCAGCGCAATGTCAAAGCCGGCGTGGTCCACCTCCAGCTCCCGGGCCAGCCGCAGGGCGAGATCCGTCATTACGCTCGGGACCGGACTGGTGTCAATGCGGCCACCCCGGGCAAGGTTGTTGTAAAAGCCCTGGTCTGCCTGCGTGCGCCAGTAGGCGGTCAGCACCCGGTCGCCCACCACGACCACCCGCGCATCCCGGTCCAGTGGCAGATACTCCTGGACGTAGAGTACATCGGTGCAGTCACAGTAGCGCCGCCAATCCTCCCGGGTTTCAATCAGCCAGACGCCTTCCCCCATACTGGCCTTGGGCAGTTTGGCGACAAACGGATGCGCCATGGTGTCCCAGAGCATCTGCCGCTCCACCGGGCCATTGGCTTCGATCAGGGTCCAGGGCGTATGCTCGGGCGCCACCGCCTGGAAAGCCCGGGTCATCTCGATTTTGTCGTGGCCGATGCGGTAGCTGGCAACGCTGGGAAACACCCGGCATTTCAGGCCGTGAACCAGGGCATTCAACTGCCAGTATTCCGGGAACAGCACCCAGTCCGCCTCCCGCAGCAACTCCTTGTGACGCAGGAAATGATCCGGCTTGAGCACGGTGGTATCGGGAAAGCCGAGGGTTCGGAAAATATCGAAGGAAACAAGGTGCATGACACAGCGGCACTCAGGGTGGAATTGTGCGCATTTTATACAGGGCGTGGGGGTTGGCAAGCGGTTTTTTTGACCGGTGCCGGGCGTCACCGGTCCGGCCGCTTCCTGGTGCCCTGCTGGGCCTCCGCGGTCAGTGGGTTGTCTGGCCAGGGATGCTTCGGATAGCGGCCCCGCATGTCTTTCCGGACCTCCGGGTAACCGTTTCGCCAGAAGCTGGCCAGATCGGCGGTCACAGCCAGCGGGCGCCGGGCCGGAGACAGCAGATGGAGCACCACGGCGACCCGGCCGCCAGCCACGGCCGGGGTCTCTGTCCAGCCAAACAGGGCCTGGAGCTTGGCGGCCAGTACCGGGCCACTGGCACCGTTATAATCAAGACGGACCCGCTGTCCGGTCGGAATGGTCAGAGCGGTCGGGGCGAGGGCCTGCAGCTGCGACTGTTTCGGATAATCCAGAAAACCATTGAGGGCCGTTAGCAGATCCAGCCGGCCCAGGTCCGACCAGCGGGTCATGCCCGCCAGAAACGGCCCCAGCCACTGTTCAAGGGTGTCCAGCAAGGCGGCATGGCTGGTATCCGGCCAGCCATCGTCCAGGAAGTGTTCCGCGAGCAACCGGACCCGGGCACACCACTGGCGGCTCTCATCGGTCCAGGGCAGGCTTTCCAGCCCTTTCTTGCGGATGGCATTGAGCAGACCCTGCTGAATCAGGTCCGGGTCCACCCGGGTCAGCGGTGTTTCCTGCAGTACCAACTGCCCCAGCTTCCTGACCCGCCGGGCCACCACGGTGCCCCGGCTGTCGTCCCACAGCGCCTCTTCAGACTCATGGACGTGGCTGGCAAGATCCTGCTCCAGATCCGGAACATCCACTGGCGCCCCCAGGTAGACAGTCGCCTCCCGGGCCTTGCCATCAAGCTCCGCCGCGACCAGCCAGTCGTGCCTGGCGAGCGGATCGTCGTCTCTCAACACGGCCCCTTTGCCATTGCTGAGCTGATAGCGGGGTGCTCCGCCGGGCCGCCTGCGGGCAATGCGGTCCGGGTAGGCCAGGGCCAATAGCCGGCCGACCTCGGTCGCCGTCGGTGGCTTCGTGGTGTTGTCCAGGCCGGGGCCGGACAGGCGCTTTGCCGCCCGGCGCACCGCCGTCAGGCGGGCCGGGTCGAGCGCGCGGTCCCGACGTTCGCCATGGAGCACCCGCAGTCGTTCGTGCATATCCGCTCCGGCGCCGGCACCAAGCAGATCCCGTTCTTCCAGCAAGGCCGCCAGTTCGGCGGCAAGGGTGCCGACTCCCAGTGTCCGCCCACGCAGCACCATATGCGCCAGGCGGGGATGAATGCCCAGAGCCCGGGCAGCCTTGCCATGATTGGTAATGGCGCCCTCGGCGTCCAGCATGTCCAGCCACTGAAGCAACGCCACTGCTTGCCGCCAGTGGGCCTGGGGCGGTTGGTCAATCCACGCCACGCCCGCGGCTTCGCGAGCGCCCCACTGGGCCAGCTCCAGAACCAGGGGGGCGAGATCGGCCTCGAGAATCTCGGGGGCCGTAAAGTCCGCCAGAGCGAACTGCTCCGACTCGCTCCATAACCGGTAGCAGACGCCCGGTTCTACCCGGCCGGCGCGGCCTTTACGCTGCTCTGCGGAGGCTTTCGAGACCCGACCGGTGACCAGTCGCGTCATCCCGCTGTTGGGGTCAAACACCGCCCGGCGTTGCTGGCCAGTGTCAATCACCACCCGCACGCCCTCAATGGTCAGGCTGGTTTCAGCAATGGCGGTTGCCAGCACCACTTTGCGCTGACCATCCGGCGCCGGTGCAATAGCGCGGTCCTGCTCCCCGGAAGTCAGGTTCCCGAACAGCGGCGTCAGCAACACGTGATCCGCTACCTGCCCCCGCAACTGCTGTGCCACCCGGCGGATTTCCCCGGCCCCGGGCAGAAACACCAGCAACGATCCGGTCTGTTCGGACAGCGCCTCGTGAACAGCGGTCACCACGCGATCCTCAACCCGGGACGCTCTCGCCCTGGGCGGTGGTGGCCGATACATTACCGTCACGGGAAACGCCCGGCCCTCGCTGCGGATAACCGGGACATCGCCCAGTACCCGGGCGACGGGCCCGGTATCCAGTGTCGCCGACATCACCAGCAGCCGCAGATCTTCCCTCAGTACCTGCTGGGTTTCCCGAACCAGGGCGAGGCCGAGATCGGCCTGCAAGGATCGTTCATGGAATTCGTCGAACAGGACCGCCGCGTAGGCGTCCAGCATCGGATCATCCTGGATCAACCGGGTGAGGATGCCTTCGGTCACCACCTCAATCCGGGTGGCACCGGATACCCGGGTATCCAGCCGTGTCCGGTAGCCCACGGTCTGGCCCGGCGCTTCCCCCAGCTGTTTTGCCATAAACCCGGCGGCCGAACGGGCCGCCAGCCGGCGTGGCTCGAGCATCAGGATCCTGCGCTGCTGGCGCCAGGGAGCGTCCAGCAGCGCCAGTGGCACGCGGGTGGTTTTACCGGCGCCCGGAGGCGCCTGCAGCAGGACCGTGGTGGTTTGTTCCAGAGCCTGTTTCAGTGCCGGGAGGACCAGGTCAATCATGGGCGGTAACGTCGGGTTGCGCCATTCAGGTGTTCTGGCTCCGGGTGCGGTTCTCCCGCGCCCATTCATAGATGCGCCTGAAGGCTTCGGCAAGCGCTTCGGGATCATGGGGTGGCTGCAGCACCGCCGCCAGCTCACCTTCAGGATTCAGCAACGACACGTGGCCACTGTGGCTCACCAGCACCTCGCCATCCACCACCCGCTGGGAGAACACACCGTTCAGGCTCTTGGCCAGGGCTCTCAGGGTTTCCAGCTCCCCGGTCAGGCCGTGGAAATGGTCCCCGAAGAAGTCGGTGTAGTCCCGGAGTTTGTCGGGGGTGTCATGAACCGGATCGGCACTGATCAGGAGATACTGCGGCTGCGGCAGTTCGTCAGACAACAGTTGCTCGGTACGACGCAGGGTGGCCATGGTGGCCGGGCAGATATCCGGGCAGTTGGTGTAACCGATAAACGCAAAGGTCCATTTCCCCTTCAGGCTTTCCCGGGTGACAGTCTCGCCGTTCTCATCCGTCAGCGTGAACTCGGCCAGCGGCCTCGGTTCGTCATAGACATAGGCATTGAGTTCGGTCAGTTCCGGCGCGGGCACTGGCTCCTGACTGCTGGCCAGAAAGACCTGGCGACCGATAACAAGGCCGAAGATCAACAACACAACTAACAGAAGACAGACGAGCGTAAGGCGAATAGGACGGTTCATGGTGAATCCAGCACGATGATCAATGGAGCAGGCGGGAAGGGCTTCCCGCCTACGCCCGCACGGTGTTCACTTTAGAAAAATACAAAATGATCGACAAGCAATACCACAAACAGAGCCATCAGGTAAGTGATGGAGTATTTGAACGTTGTCAGGGCGACCCGTCGGTCATCGCCTCTCAGAAGCCGGACCGCGTACTGGAGGAAGCGCAGACCCAGGGCCAGGGCGCCGATCAGGTATATGCCACCGGACATGCCAGTGACAAAGGGCAGCAGGCTGACGGCCAGCAGCATCAGCGTATACAGCAGGATATGGAGCTCGGTGAACTGATTGCCGTGGGTGACCGGCAGCATCGGAATGCCGGCTTTCGCGTACTCCTCCTTGCGGTGGATGGCCAGGGCCCAGAAGTGCGGCGGCGTCCAGGCGAAGATGATCAGCACCAGCAGCAGGGCGTGGCCTTCCATCTGGCCGGTGACTGCGGTCCACCCCAGCAACGGAGGCATGGCACCGGCCAGGCCGCCGATGGTGATGTTCTGGGGCGTGGCTCGTTTGAGGAACAGGGTATACACCCCCGCATACCCCACCAGCGACGCCAGGGTGAGCCAGGCGGTGAGGTGGTTGACCTGCCACATGAGCACCACCATGCCCACGCAGGCCAGCAGGGTGGCAAACAGGATCGCATCCCGCGGCGAAATTTTCCCGGTGGCAACGGGGCGCTTCCGGGTGCGGGCCATCACGGTATCGATCTTCTGATCCACAACGTGGTTGACCACGGCCGCCGCGCCGGCGAGCAATGCGATGCCGAGGTTGCCAAACACCAGTACCCCCCAGCCGGGAACACCCGGCCGGGCCAGCAGCATGCCGATCACCGACGTCAGGATCATCAGTGCAACCACTCTGGGTTTGGTCAGTTCCAGGAAATCCCGCCAGGAAATGGCGCTGACCGATTCGCTCGTCATTGCCTCGGCTGGCAGTGCATCCAGTTGCTCGCTCATGCCGCAACCTCCTGATTGAGTGTGTTGGTGTGTGGTACCGGGGCGCGGTGCGCCAACGGAAGTCGATGATGACGCCAGATCAGGTGGATCACCGATAACAGCAAAGCGGCTCCCATGGCGTTATGGGCGACCGCCACCGAAAGCGGGATATTCAGCCATACGTTGGCGATACCAAGCGCAATCTGGGCCGTCAGCACCAGGGCCACCAACTGGATCGCCCGATCCAGGCCCGACCCCCGCCTGCGGCGCCACAGGGCGACCAGCAGCCCGGTAAAGTACAACAGGACCAACACGGCACCGGCACGATGGGTGACGTGGATCGCCACCCGGCCGCTGGCCATGAGCTGGCCGCCCAGATAGTTCGGGCCCACATGCTGGGTAACATCAAACCCGTGCCGGAAATCCATTCCGTCCGGCCACCATTGGCCCTGGCAGGTTGGCAGATCGGTACAGGCCACAGCGGCGTAATTGGCTGCTGTCCAGGCGCCCAGGGCGATTTGCAGAATCACCAGAAACAGCCCGCCATAGAGCCATGGCCTGACAGCCCGCAGGGCGCCGCAACTTGCTGTCGGGCGGGCGTTGCCGACCCGGTTTCTCAGACGTAAGGTCAGCAATACCAGTAAACTCAGGGTGGTAAAGCCACCCAGAAGGTGCAGGGCGACCACCTGGGGCCAGAGCTTCAGGGTCACCGTCCACATGCCGAACGCACCCTGCAGGATAATGAACCCGGCGATGAACAAGGGCAGTTTGGCCGGCACCCCCGCCTTGCGATGACGCACAGCGTATCCGGCCAGGCCAAACACCAGCAGGCCCAGCGTGCCCGCCGCGTAGCGATGGATCATTTCCGGCCAGCCTTTTGACACGTCCACCGGTGTTTCCGGGAACCGGGCATTGGCGATGGCAATACTCGACTCGCTCTGGGGTACCGTCAGAAAACCGTAGCAGCCCGGCCAATCCGGGCAACCAAGCCCCGCGTGCACCAGCCGTGTCCAGGCACCCAGCATGATCACAACCATCGCCAGCAGGGCCGCCGACAGAGCCAGCCGGGCCATCATCCGGGCCTGGGGTGAGACGTGAGCAGGGACTTCGTTCAAGGCCAGATCTCCACACCGAACAGAGGGTTAGCCAATCTGCGACAGCTTCAGCAGATGCTTGAGATCCTCCAGCATGTCCTTGCCGGTGTGCTCGCTGCCGTAATGCATCATGATATTGCCGAACGGGTCCACCAGCAGAACCCGGGGCTCGGTCTCCGGGTTGATCCCGGTCGGCCACCGGGGGTCGGCATCCGCCGCCGGCGTGAGACGCTCCATCAGGCTGTATTCCCGGGCCCAGCGGCTCTCGAGATCCGCCGGTACCGAACCCAGCAACGCCGCACGGGATAGCCGGTTTGCGTTCTTGCCAAGCGCAATGTTGACCTGGCGTGCCAGGTACAGCATTTCCTCACACTGGCTGCCACATTCCCCGGCCGCCACCAGCAATAACCACCGGGGGTCGGCTTTGTCCGGACCAAAACGCTGTTCCAGCGGTTGCCCGGAGGCCGTTTCAAGATTAAGCGTGGCAACCGGCACCACGGGCTGCAAGAGCATGCCGTTGTTGGTGTGCCCGGCCGGGTTCAGCCAGCCGGTATAGAACATGACGGTGGCAACCAGAATGGGGCCAAAGCCCAGTACGAACAGCAACAAAGCAGTACGACGGCCCCGGCGCACCTGTTCGGGGCCTGGCCCATCGGCCTGGTCTTGGTCGGACATCCGGTTAGCCATGGTCATTGTCATTATCGGCTCCTGTCTTTCGGTAACTTGCCACTACCGTCAATATAACCAGCGCGACGGCCAAAGCAAACCATTGCGCGGCGTATCCATAATGGGTCTGCGGCCCCATATAGTCCGGTTTCCAGTCTGCCCGAAACGCCCCCGCCTGGCCACTGTCTGCCAGGCGCATCATCAGTTCCGGCAAGGCCGGTTCGGACACCCTTGCGACCTTCGCTGGCAAGCTCTGGACCCGCCGGGGCCAGCCCTCGGGTGCCGCCTGGCGAGCCATCAGCACCGGCGGTTCGGGGTACTCGGCCAGTCGCCCGGCCACGGTGAACACACCTTCCGGGGTCCGGACGTCGGGCAAACGGTCCCGGGTTCTCGGGGCCAGCACCCAGCCGCGGTTTATCAACACTGGCGGCCCCTGTAGGGGGTGGAATACCGTCAGCACCTCGTATCCCGGCGCACCATTCCGCGTCCGGTTATCAAGCAGCCAGCTTCGCTCTCCGTAGCGGCCGGACAGGGTGACTGGCCGACCGCTTTGTAATCCACTGGCAACCAGTTCCGCCCAGGCCAGGTCCTTCGCCTCCAGTTGCCACTGCGCCAACTGCTCCGTTTTCTCGTCGGCCCGGCTCAGTTGCCAGATGCCCAGACCAACCAGAACCGGAAAGAAGATCCCGGTAAAGATCAGCAGTCGCCAGTCGAGCCGCCAGTGCCGGGTTTTCCCGAGTAGATCAGACATGCTCTGCTATAGTGTCCCATGCGAGTCCGTCGGACAAACGCCGACGTAACGTCACACCAGAGATAACCGCGGGATATGCCATGCTCAAGATCGTAATCGTTGTATTGATGCTCGCCGTCATCATCAGCCTGTTCAGCGGTCTGTTTTTTCTGATCAGGGATGGCGGCAAAACCAATCGGGTGGTGAATTCGCTGGCTGTTCGCGTCACGCTCAGCCTATTGCTCCTGGCCGTGATTCTGATTGCCTTGTGGCAGGGGAGCCTGACGATGAATCCGACTCCCTGATGGCTGATTTCAGATGATGTACACGAACACAAACAACCCCAGCCACACCACATCGACAAAGTGCCAGTACCAGGCCGCAGCCTCGAAGCCGAAGTGACTGTCGGCGGTGAAGTGGCCCTTGATGATGCGTATCAGCATAATAATCAGCATCAGTGTGCCCAAGGTCACATGGGCGCCGTGAAAACCGGTCAGCATGAAGAACGTTGTCCCGTAGATGCCGGACTCCAGGGTCAGGTTCAGGTCCTGGTAGGCGTGCATGTATTCCTCCGCCTGCAACACCAGGAAGCCGATGGCCAGCAGAATGGTGGCCATCATCCAGATCTTGATCTTGGCCCGGTTGCCCGCTTTCAGGGCGTGATGGGCAACGGTGATGGTGAACGAGGAGGTCACCAGCAGGATGGTGTTTACCAGCGGCAGGCCCCAGGGGCCGATAACGGCCTCCGGTGGCGGGTAAGCCTCCGGGTCCGGCGTCTGGATCAGCGGCCAGGTGGCCTCGAACCCCTCCCAGAGCATATTGGAGCTGCCCCGGTCGCCCTCGCCGCCCAGCCAGGGTACGGCGAAGACCCGCACATAGAACAGGGCCCCGAAAAAGGCCGCGAAAAACATGACCTCGGAAAAAATAAACCAGCTCATTCCCCAACGAAACGATCGGTCCATCTGCGGGCTGTAGAGTCCGGTCTGGCTCTCCCGGATCACCGTGCCAAACCAGCCGAACAGCATGTACGCCATGATCAGCGCTCCAATCAGGAACATGACCCAGGAGCCGGTAGTACTTTCACCCTGTTGGGCGTTGACCATGATGGACGCGGTACCGTACAAGGTCACCCCAAGGCCTACCGTGGCAATGATCGGCCACTTGCTCTGTTCCGGAACGTAATAGCTCTGGTTTTCCGCCATGACAGTCTCCGATGGCTTATCCGTTAGTAATTGTTGTTGTTCCGCTATCAGCGCGCGTGCACGCCCCCTACTTCACTTCCGGTGGTGTTGCGAACGTGTGATAGGGCGCCGGCGACGGTAGTGTCCACTCCAGGCCCTCGGCACCATCCCAGGGATTGGCAGCGGCTTTCTTGCCGCCCCGGACACACTTGACCACAATGAACAGGAACAGAAGCTGGGTGGCCCCGAACATAAAGGCACCAACGCTGGACACCATGTTGAAGTCGGCGAACTGCAACGCGTAATCCGGAATCCGGCGAGGCATGCCTGCCAGCCCCAGGAAGTGCATCGGGAAGAAGGCCAGGTTCATGCCAATGAAGGAGAGCCAGAAATGGGTCTTGGCCAGGGTTTCATCGTACATGTGCCCGGTCCACTTGGGCAGCCAGAAATAGGCGGAGGCGAAGATGCCAAAGATGGCGCCCGGCACCAGAACGTAATGGAAATGCGCCACCACAAAGTAGGTATCGTGGTACTGGAAGTCCGCCGGCGCGATCGCCAGCATCAGCCCGGAGAAGCCGCCAATGGTAAACAGGATGACGAAGGCCACCGCGAACAGCATGGGGGCCTCAAAGCTGAGCGACCCCCGGAACATGGTGGCCACCCAGTTGAAGACCTTCACCCCGGTGGGAACGGCGATCAGCATGGTGGCATACATGAAGAACAACTGGCCGGCAATGGGAATACCCACCGTGAACATGTGGTGCGCCCAGACCACAAACGACAGCAGGGCAATGGCGCCGACGGCATACACCATGGAGGCATAGCCGAACAGCGGTTTGCGGGAAAATGCCGGGATAATGTGCGAGACAGCCCCGAACGCCGGCAGGATCATGATGTAAACCTCGGGGTGCCCGAAGAACCAGAACACATGCTGGAACAGCACCGGGTCACCACCGCCGGAGGCGTCAAAGAAGCTGGTACCGAAGTTGATGTCCATCAGCATCATGGTCACCACACCGGCCAATACCGGCATGACGGCAATGAGCAGGAACGCAGTGATCAGCCAGGTCCAGACAAACAGGGGCATTTTCATCAGGGTCATGCCCGGCGCCCGCAGGTTCAGGATGGTGGCGATCACGTTGATGGCGCCCATGATCGAGGAAATCCCCATGATGTGGATGGCAAAAATAAAGAACGTGGTGCTCGGTGGCCCGTAGGTCGTCGACAGGGGTGCGTAGAAGGTCCAGCCGAAGTTGGGCGCGCCACCCTCCATGAACAGGGTGGACACCAGGATCAGGAAGGCGCAGGGCAACAGCCAGAAGCTCCAGTTGTTCATCCGTGGCAGTGCCATATCAGGGGCGCCGATCATCAGCGGCAGCATCCAGTTGGCCAGGCCCACAAAGGCTGGCATAACCGCCCCGAACACCATGATCAGACCATGCATGGTGGTCATCTGGTTGAAAAATGCCGGCTGCACGATCTGCAGGCCAGGCTGGAACAGTTCCGCGCGAATGACCATGGCCATGGTTCCGCCGAGCAGGAACATGGTGAAGCTGAACACCAGGTACATGGTCCCGATGTCTTTGTGGTTGGTGGTCAGCAGCCAGCGGCTGAAGCCTTTGGCCGGGCCGTGATGATGATCCTGGGCGTGGGTATCTGCAACCGCACTCATGAAAACCCCCGTTACCGCCATTCGTTATGGCTGGTGATATCTGTTATCTGGCGTTGATTACTGCTGGTTCTTGTAATCAAAGATCTGTTTGGGCGTCACCATCTCTCCGGTGCTGTTACCCCAGGCGTTGCGCTCATAGGTAATGATCGCCGCCAGGTCCACTTCACTGAGCTGGTTTCCGAACGCCTGCATGGCCGTGCCGGACTTGCCGTTGACCACGATATC
Source organism: uncultured Marinobacter sp. (assembly GCA_966210405.1). Taxonomy (GTDB): domain Bacteria; phylum Pseudomonadota; class Gammaproteobacteria; order Pseudomonadales; family Oleiphilaceae; genus Marinobacter. The sequence continues at coordinate 25,478 of CBIHLH010000016.1, read as the reverse complement.
GATGTGCGCCTGCATGTCCCCGGTCGCAATCGGGCTGCCCTTGAGCGCCGGGAACGCCGGGGGCGCACCACTGCCATCGGCCTGGTGGCAGGCGGCACAGGCGGTTTCGTAAGCGGTCTTGCCGCGTTCCATCAACTCGGCCATGGTCCAGTCTTTCTGGGTCAGCTCGCGCTCCTTCTCGGCCGCCGCCTTCTGCTCGGCTACCCAGGCGGTGTACTCCTCCTGAGGCACGGCCTTGACCACCACTGGCATGAAGCCGTGATTGCGGCCACACAACTCGGTGCACTGTCCCCGGTAGATGCCCGGCTCGTTGACCCGGGTCCAGGTTTCATTGATGAAGCCGGGAATGGCGTCTTTCTTCACGCCAAAAGCCGGTACCCACCAGGAGTGGATGACGTCATTGGCGGTCACCAGAAAGCGGACTTTCTGGCCAACCGGAATGATCAGTGGGTTATCCACTTCCAGCAGGTAATGCTCGCCCTTCTCCTGCCGGTTGTTGATCTGATCCATGGGGGTCGACAGATTGGAGAAGTAACCGAAGTTCTCGTCCAGATATTCGTACTGCCACTTCCACTGGTAACCGGTGACCTTGATGTCCACGTCCGCCTCTTTGGTGTCGTACATATCCACCAGGGTGGCCGTGGCGGGAATCGCCATGACGACGAGGATGACAAAGGGGATAATGGTCCAGAGAATCTCGACCACGGTGTTCTCGTGGAAATTGGCCGGTTTGGCGCCCTGGGATTTACGGTGGGCAAAAATGGACCAGAACATGACTCCGAAGACCACGACGCCGATGGCGACACAGATCCAGAGGATGGTCATGTGAAGATCAAATATTTCGTTACTAATGCCGGTCACCCCGGGGGTCATGTTCAATGTCCAGTCCGCCATGGACCAGGCGGGGAACATCAGACCGCCTAACAGGGCACCTGCCCGCTGAGCGTGCACGCGCATACTGTGTCTCCACAGAGTGTTATTCTTGTCGGATTTGCTTTCTCCCCCTGGTTTCCAGCGCGCTCGCAACACGATGGAAGTCAGGGTGGAAGCCTGCTAATGGATACCTCAAGACCGAGTATAGACACAGATTCGGGAAAAGCTAAACAATCGATTAAATCCAAAACGACTAAACACAGGATTTTAACAATTAAAGCGAATAAAAAACGCCGACTCCCGGCGACCGACCGCCGCCTCTGGGCGCTGGCCTGGCCCATGATGCTCACCAATCTGACCGTGCCCTTGCTGGGATTGGTGGATACGGCGGTGCTCGGCCACCTGGAGAGCCCGGAATATCTGGGCGCCGTTGCGGTTGGCGCCAACCTGTTCACCCTCCTTTACTGGACCTTTGGCTTCATGCGCATGGGCACAACCGGGCTTGCCGCCCAGGCCTGGGGCAAACGCGATCCGTTTTCCCAGGTTGCCCTGCTGCTGCGGTCGGTCTTGCTGGCGACGGGAATCGGCCTGATGCTGATCCTGCTACACCAGCCCCTGATCCGGACCGGCCTCGCTCTGATGAACCCCAGCGCCGGCGTGACCGAACTGGCCGCCGAGTATGCCGCCATCCGTATCTGGAGCGCCCCTGCCGTACTCTGCCAGTACACCCTGGTAGGCTGGCTGATTGGCACTCAGTTCCCCCGGGGTCCGATGATCATGCTGGTCGTCGCCAATGGCCTGAACATTGTGCTGGATGTACTGTTTGTGACCGGCCTGGGCTGGAACAGCCGGGGGGTCGCAATGGCCACGGTGATGGCCGAATACGGCGCTGCCGCGATCGGCTTTGCCATTGTGCTGAAACGGCTGCCCGAGGGCCAGCGCCTGACCCGGGCACTGATCGGCCAGGTCGCCGACTACCTGGCCATACTGCGGGTGAACCGTTACATCATGGTGCGCACCATCGCCTTGCTGCTGGTGCTGGCGTTCTTTACCGCCCAGGGTGCCCGGCAGGGCGACACCATCCTGGCCGCCAACGCGGTGCTGATCACCTTCCTGATGCTGATTTCCAACGCCCTGGACGGTTTTGCCAACGGCGCCGAGGCCTTGATCGGTGAGGCCGTCGGCCGGGGCAGCCGCCGGCGTTTCCGTGCCGTCTTCGCCAGCGCACTGAGGTGGTCGCTCTGGGGGGCCTTGTTGCTCACCGTGATGTTCGTCATCGGCGGCCGAAGCCTGATCGGCCTGCTGACCGGTATCGACGAGGTTCGCGCCACGGCCTGGACCTACCTGCCCTGGCTCTGGCTGCTGCCCTTTGCATCCGTCTGGGGCTTTTTACTGGACGGCGTATTCATTGGCGCCACCCGCACCCGGGACATGCAGAACACCATGCTGTTTTGCGCCCTTGGGGTCTTCGCCCCCGTCTGGTGGCTGACCACTGGCTGGGGAAATCACGGCCTCTGGTTCTCGCTGATCTGCCTGATGCTGGCCCGGGCAATCACTATGGGTACTCTGTGCTGGGTACACACCCGGAACGGTCGCTGGTTTCAGGACAACTGAGGCCTCGGCCCGACCCACAACATTACGACCACCCATTTTGTATCCGCCACCGGAGCAGCCGGAAAAATCTCGGCTACACTTGTCTGGAAAGACAGGCGCAGCGTGGCAGCCAGCCGCTGCCCCTCGTGCCCGGTTACTCGTTGCAGCCAACGGGAGGCGCCTTGCGACCTCAATTTGCCCAAACATCGGCTTCTCCTGAAATGACACCACAGGTAGTCCTCGAGATCATCAGTCAGGCGCGGCGCAAGGAAGCCCGGTCCGGAACCTTCCTCCGGCAGTTGCGGGAGAAAGCCGCGTACCTGCCGTCCGCGGTGACCATTGAAGGTTACCAGCCAGCGACCTGCCTGTTTCAGTTTGCCGTGGAATACATCGAAATGGCGCCCCGGCTGATCGAGTGTGTCGAGGCCTGTGCCCGGCAAGCCGACAAGGCCGACCTGTTCGAACCGTTTGTGAGTGCCGCCACCCGTTACTTCACCCAGCCCTCCGCCCTGCTGGTGCGCTACGATGGCCTGGACGGGCTGTTGATCCGTGCCTACCTCTGTCACCGGCTGATGGAGGAAATGTACGAAAACAACCGTTTCACCCGGGCCAGCGAAATCGTGGACATCGAAGCCACCCGTGCTAATCTGCTGGTTCATCAGCTGATCGGAGAGCCCTTTGCCAACGAGTTGGACGATTCCATCACCCTCACCGTGCTGCAGATTGCCGGCACGCCGGATTATTTTGAACTGAACCTGGATCCCTTCGTAGATCAGGTTAACAACGCCGCCTGGGACTGGATGCGGCATTACTGGGAAAGCCTGCTGGAACGGAACCATATCCGGTTTTCCCTCGGTTCAGGGTTAGCCTGAACGGCGTAGAGTCGTAATGAAACATGCAACTGCTGTCCTGCTGGCGGGCGGGCTATTTTTTTCGGCCCAGGCCCCTTGTGCAGACCTGTCCATTTCGGTACTCAATGATGCCGGCAACCAACCGGTTGCCGGTGCCGTTGTCTATCTGGCCAGCACCAGAGGCAACGTGCCTCCCGTCTCCGCAGAAGTCATTCAGAAAGACCAGCAATTCCATCCGAAGGTTCTGGTGATTCCGAAAGGCTCACGCGTCGAGTTTCCCAACCGGGACAACACCCAGCATCACGTGTACTCGTTTTCGCCGGCAAAAACGTTCAACATCGAACTCTATGCCGGTAAACCCGAAGCCCCGGTGGTCTTCGACAAGGCGGGCATTGTTGAAATCGGCTGCAATATCCACGATCACATGCAGGCGTTTATCCTGGTCACGGAAACGGCCGCGGTCGGCACCACCGATGCCCAGGGCAGGGTAACCCTGCCCCTTGGAGCGCTTCCACTGCCCGACTCCCTTGACCTCAAACTCTGGCACCCGAGATTGCCGGACAACACCCAAGCCGTCACCCGCACGGTAATTCCGGGCGACCCGGCCACCGTTACGATCAGCCTAGCTCCGGTGCCTGCCACCAGCGGGCCGCTTGAACTTCTGCAACAGCGGTTCCGGGAGATCGAATGAGGTGGCTCCCCCGCCCCGGTTTCCGCGGCCGGCTGATCATCGCCATGATCTCCCTGGTGGCGGTGGTCAGCCTGGTCATTGGCGCGCTGCTGATGGTGTACCTGTTCGAAGATGAGGAAAGCCGCGCCCTGACGCAGCTCAACATTGGTGAACGCATCGCCCGGGAGGTGATGGAGCGGCGTACCGACCTGGAGCTGTCGCGACTCAGCGTGGTGGTGCAGGATTTTGGTTTTCTGTCGGCTCTGGCCAGCCGGGATGCCGCCACCATCGGCAGTGCACTCGCCAACCACAGCCGGCGAGTGGGCGCCGATTTCGCCGTGCTGCTGGATAACGATGGCGAACCGATCGCCTCCACCCTGTCCCGGACGCTGCCCGGCATCACGCCGGAACGATTGGCGACCGCCCGACGGGCTGGCTTCTCGCGCTTTCTGATCAGCACCGCAGCCCGTGGATTCGAGGTGCTGATTATCCCCGTGGAGGCGCCCGGCCTGCGGGCATGGCTGGTCACCGGGTTTGCCCTGGACGAGGCCCTGGCCAATCTCATGGCCCGCCTGAGCGGCACCTCGGTGTTCTTCCGGGCCCGACCCGGGCCCACCGAGGCCTACCGGCTGCTGGAATCCACCGTCGAACTGAAGGGCAGCCTGGCGCAGGATCTGGGGCAGGCCTCCGCCAACCCGGACATGTTTGACAGTGCCCGGTACTTCAGCCAGGCCATTAATCTGGGCGCCGACACCTCGCCGTCGATTCAGGCGGTGATGCTACTCAGTCGCGAGGCCAGCCTGCAAAACTACTATGAGCGGGCCATGGAAATCGCCTTGCTGGTGAGCGCCATTCTGGTGCTTGCCATCCTGCTGGCACTGGTGATCGCCCGTAACCTGGGCCGGCCGGTTCTAGAGCTCGCCGACTACGCCCGGGCCGTGGGCGAAGGGGAAACCCCCGCCCCACCAGCCATCCGCACCGGCGGGGAACTCGGCCAGCTACGGGACGCGCTCCGGGACATGCTGACAAGCCTTCGGGAACGGGAGGCGCAGATTCGCTACACCGCGTCCCACGACGAAGTGACCGGGCTGGGTAACCGCAACGCCCTGATGGAAGCCGCCCACTCCCTGTTCGAAGCCGGCACCGGTGGCACCCTGATCGGTATCCGCCTGAATGATCTTTCCGACATCAACGACACCCTGGGCCTGGAATTCGGTGACAAGGTGCTGACCGCCATCTCCTGGCGACTGCACCGGGCGTTGCCGGACGCCTGGCTGGTGGCCCGCACCGGCGGCGGCGAATTTCTGGCACTGCTGCCAGCCCGGTCACCAGACATTCTGGATACCGAGGCCCAGGCGCTGCACGATCGCATCGAGGAACCCTTACTGGTAGACGACACACCCTTCGCCCTGCGGGTCACCATGGTCACCCTGCAGTTGCCCTCCGACGCCGCCAACCCCAATGAATTGCGACGGCGCCTGAACCTGACCTTCGAACAGGCCCGGCAGCACTCGGAAACCGTGTCCCACTACCAGCCGGGACAGGACGAGAGCCACCTGCGGGAGCTGAAGCTGATCGGCGACCTGCATACTGCCCTGGCCAATAACGGGCTGCACATGCATTACCAGCCCAAGCTCGACGTCCGCACCGGACAACTGGCCCAGGTGGAGGCGCTGGTACGCTGGAACCACCCGGAACTGGGCAATATTGTCCCGGATGAGTTTATCTTCCTGGCAGAACAGTCCGGCCAGATCCACGAGCTTACCGCCTACATCCTCCAATGCGTGGCGAACGATGCCCGGGCCTGGTCAGAGGTGGGGGTGGACGCCGGTGTCGCCATCAACCTTTCGGCCAAGGACCTGACCTGGCCGGCGCTGACTGACCGGATTGCTGCCATCTTTGGTAACTGGCACCAGGGCCTGGAGCGTATCACCCTGGAGGTCACCGAAAGTGCCCTGATGGATGACCCGGAGGTCGCCCTCGCCACCCTGAACCGGCTGCGTGGGCTCGGTGTCACCCTGGCGATTGACGATTTTGGCACGGGCTACTCCTCGCTCTCGCAATTGCGCACCCTGCCGGTGCAGGAACTGAAGATCGACAAGTCGTTCGTGCTCAGGCTGGATTCCGAGCCTCACGACCAGCTGATTGTGCAGTCCACCATCGACATGGCCCACGGCCTGGGCCTGCAGGTCGTGGCAGAAGGTATTGAGAGCCTCGAGGCCTGGCAGTTGCTGCAACGGTGGGGCTGCGATCTCGGGCAGGGGTTCTTCATTAGCCGGCCGGTTCCGGCGGCTGACCTTCCCGCCACGGCCCGGGCACTTGCCGAACGCCATGGCGAACTGGCCCGTTCCACCTCGGAGTATTTGCAATGAACCCATGGTCACTTATCGGCCTGACCATCTGCGCACTGACCGTGCCTGCGGCGCAGGCCGACATCGGCAGCCGGATCTGGGCCACCGGCGGCGTCACCACCATCGAGGGCAGCGCTGGCGGCGGGCTGGTCCCCTGGGCGCTGCTGGGCAGCTACGCCAGCGACCAGGAATGGGGTGGCACGCTGGCGCTGAGCCGCGTCAAGACAGATGACTACACGCTGTCCGTCACCGGTGTCGGCCTGAACTGGCACAACCGGGTGGAACTGACCCTGGCCCGACAGACCCTGGACCTGGATAGCCTGGTGTTCACGCTCAAGAATGGTTTTGGCCTGGAGCAGGACGAGCTCAGCCAGGACATCCTCGGCGTCAAGGTCCGGCTGGCGGGTGACGTGCTTTACAGTCCCTGGGGCCAGTGGTCCGCCGGTGTCCAGTACAAACGACAGCGGGACTTTACGGTCCCGGAGGCCATCGGCGCCCGGGACGACAGCGGCACGGACGTGTACCTGGGCGGCAGCAAGCTGTTCTTTGCCGCCGTGTTTGACCGCAACCTCCTGGTCAACGCCACCGCGCGCGCCACCCGGGCGAACCAGGGTGGCCTGCTCGGGTTTGGCGGCGACCGCAATAACGGATACCAGGTCATGGCCGAGGGCAGTGTCGGTCTGTTTATCAATCGCCAGTGGCTGGTGGGGGCAGAATACCGCCAGAAACCCGATAACCTCGGCTTTGCCACGGAAGACGACTGGTGGGACCTGTTCGTGGCCTGGGTGCCGGATCGCCGGTTGGCGGTTACGGCGGCCCTGGTGAATCTCGGGGATGTGGCCACCCTGGAAAGCCAGCAGGGGGTTTATCTGTCCCTGCAGGGGAGTTTCTGACCATGAAGCGTCTTATCCGCAGCCACGTCGCACCCCTGATCCTGGCCAGCCTGGCGCTCGCCGGATGTCAGTCGATACCGGGGTCATCCGACCCCGTTCCTTCGGAACCCAGCCTGTACCAGCAGCTCGGCGAACGAAAAGGCATCGCCGAGGTGGTGGAAGACCTGCTCTATCTGATTGTCGAGGATGAGCGGATCAACCACCAGTTCAAAGGCATGGACGTCGCCCGGTTCCACCGCAACCTGACCGACCAGCTGTGCCAGCTCAGCGGTGGGCCCTGCACCTATACCGGCCGCGAGATGCGCGAATTGCACGCCGATATGGGGATAACGGATACCCAGTTTAACGCCCTGGCGGAAAACCTGATCCTCGCCATGGAGGAAAACGGTATCCCGACCGGCGCCCAGAACCGGCTGCTCAAGCGACTGATTCCACTGTACCCCGAGATCCGCAACCTGTAAGCGCGGGCCCCCGTGTTCAGGATCCGGTGGCCGCCACGGCGGTACTGCCCCGGAGGACCATGACCCGGTTCCGGCCACCGGCCTTGGCGGCGTACAGGGCCTCATCGGCCCGGCGAATCAGATCCTGGGGTAGCATGCCGCTGCTGGGCACCATGGTAGCCACGCCGACACTGACGGTCAGGTTCACCGGGGCAACACCGCCAGCAGTGTGGACCGACGAACGGGCGATCGCCTGGCGAAGCCGTTCTGCTACCTGCACCGCACCCTCATCCGGTGTTGCCGGCAACAGGATGCCGAACTCCTCGCCACCATAACGGGCGAGAAGATCGCCCGAGCGCTGGATTTCAGCGTGGCACAGGCTCGCCACCTCTATCAGGCAATCATCGCCCACCAGATGCCCCAATTCATCGTTCACCCGCTTGAAGTAGTCAATGTCCAGCAACAGCAGGCTGAGCGGGTGAGCCTGCCGCAGGGCCCGGTTCCACTCAACCGACAATTTCTCATCAAACCGGCGGCGGTTGGCCACACCCGTCAGACCGTCGGTGACGCTGATGGCTTTTAACTGTTCATTGGCCTGCTCCAGAGCCTCGGTCCGCTGCTGCACCCGCAACTCCAGAGTCTGATTGGCCTGCTGCTGGATACGCAGGGCATGATCCTGGGCAGCCTGCCGGCCGCGCCGTTCCAGGTTGATCCGGTAGGCGAGGGCAAAGGACAGCAGAATCACCTCAATGGCCACGCCAAGCTGGGGCGCCAGCTCAGTCAGCGTGGTGGTCGGAGTCAACCCGACCTTGCCCAGGGCCTGAACCAGATGACCCAGCAGCAGCGGTGTCCAGGCCAACGCATAGAAACCCGCCAGTATCTGACCCCGCCGCCAGATATACAGACTGACCAGCCAGGCGGAAGGCGTCACCATGGCGGCCACCACGCTGATCATCACCACGCTGGTGTGGTAGTTACCCAAAATCCCCACGATGAAGGTCACCACCGAGGCGGCGATAAAGGCCTGCAACAGGCGGTAGCACCATGGACTGTAACGGCGGACGGCGAGGAAGTTCAGGGTGAACCCCAGCGCCACCACCACATTGAGGGCGACTATCGGTCCGGTAAAGTACTGGTTGACGACCGGCGTCGACGGCCACAGCCACTGGAACAGCAGGCCATTGAAATTCAGGTGTACCGCCGCCGAAGCCACCACTGTGAGCACATACCACAGGTAGGCTGCCCGGCGCACGATGACATACAGGAACAGGTTGTAGAGTGTCATCGCGACCATGATGCCGAAAAACATCGCCTGCCAGCCGAAGGACACCTGTTCGTTGGCCAGGAAGATCGCCGATGGGGTCACGGCCACCGGGACCTGCAGGGCACCCTCTGTCTGTACGCGGATATAGGCCGTGGCGGCCTGGGTATTGGATGGCACCAGGAACACGAAGTACCGGTGCGGGATCGGGCGGCTGGCAAAGGGCCGGGCATCACCGGTCCGGTGCTGTTCAACCACCTCGCCGCCGACCACCCAGAACACCGAGACCTGGTCCAGCAACGGATAGCGGATCTCCAGAACCCGGTTCATCGGTTGCGGTGGCACCGTCACCCGCAACCAGTAGCCATTGCCGTTGAGGCCCTGGTTGAACACCGCATCCCGGCCATGATGCCGCCAGGCCGACTCCGGCAGGCGGCGCATATCCGCCAGACCCTGCACCTGCGGTGATTCCGCCAGCCAATCAAACGCCACCGGCGCGGCGCGGACGGCAGGGCTGCCCAGGGCCATCACCAGAACAGCCGGCAGCAACAGCGAAAGATACCAGAGGGGGCGGATCGCAAACATCGACCGGGTCATAACGGATTCCGGTTTCCGGCCCGCCGTCGTTGATCTACACTGACAGGCCCTGAACAAGACTTTTGCATCCGTGCACCTGACGCCAAGTTTATACGTTTACCAGCAACAAGTCCTCCGGAGCTCTCCGGTATACCACAACAGAGGTAGCCATGAACGATCGAAAGCCGGACCTGAAACCGGGTCGCTACCGCCACTACAAAGGCCGGGACTACCAGGTTATCGGCGTGGCACGGCACAGTGAAACCGAGGAACCCCTGGTGGTTTACCGTTGCCTCTACGGCGACCACAGCCTGTGGGTCCGGCCACTGGCAATGTTCCGGGAAGCGGTCGAGGTCGCCGGCGAACAGGTGCCACGATTCGCCTTCATTGACGAATGACGCCCGGGCGGGCGCTCGCGTTTTGACTCCTGCACGCATTTCCTGCACATTACCGCGCTTTTCATGAAGCCGGCCGCCACAAGGGGCCGGACAAACCATTAATTCCTACCCGGAGTTTTGCCATGAATGCCGTTGTTGCCGCGGTTGCCATCATGCTCGCCCTGAGTTTGTGCCGCATTCACGTTGTTGTTGCCCTGATTATCGGCGCCGTCTCCGGCGGCCTGATCGCAGGCCTGTCCCTGGACGCCACTATCGAAGCCTTCAATAACGGCCTCGGTGGCGGCGCTACCGTGGCGCTGTCCTACGCCACCCTGGGGGCCTTCGCGGTCGCCATCGGCAAATCCGGCCTGGCCCATGCCCTGGCCGACAGGGCCCTGGCCCTGGTGGGTCGCCAGGACGACGGCAGTGCCACTACCGGCATCCGTTTTCTGATCATTGGCCTGTTGCTGGCCATTGCCATGTCGTCACAGAACATCCTGCCCATCCACATTGCCTTCATCCCGCTGGTGGTACCGCCGCTGCTGTATGTGATGGCAAAACTGAACATGGACCGGCGCCTGGTGGCCTGCGTACTGACCTTCGGCCTGATCACTCCGTACATGTTCCTGCCGGTGGGCTTCGGCGGTATTTACCTGAACGAGATCCTGCTGGCCAACGTGGCCGACAATGGCGTCACCACAGACGGCCTGAACGTCATGAAAGCCATGGCCCTGCCGGCCCTGGGCATGCTCTGCGGCTTGCTGATCGCGGTGTTTTTCAGCTATCGCGGCGAGCGCCGCTACAACATGGACGCCATCGCCCGCGCCGAACGGGTCGACGTATCCTACAGCCCACGCACCCTGGCCATGGCGCTGGCGGCCATCGTCGTTGCGTTTGCCGTTCAGCTCTGGCTGGGCTCCATGATCCTGGGCGCCCTGGCGGGCTTCGTGCTGTTCAACCTGTCAGGCGTGGTGAAGTGGAAAGAAGCGGACGACCTGTTCACCGAAGGCATGAAAATGCTCGCCATGATCGGCTTCATCATGATCGCTGCATCAGGTTTCGCGGAGGTCATGCGGGAAACCGGCGACATCAATACCCTGGTGCAAAGCTCAGTCGCCAGCATCGGCGACAACAAGGCGCTGGCAGCCCTGTTGATGCTGGTGGTGGGCCTGCTGATCACCATGGGGATCGGCTCGTCGTTCTCCACCATCCCCCTCATCGCCGCCCTGTACGTACCCCTGGCCCTGGAAATGGGCTTCAGCCCCCTGGCCATCGTCGCCCTGGTCGGCACCGCCGGTGCCCTGGGCGACGCCGGTTCCCCGGCTTCAGACTCCACCCTCGGCCCCACCGCCGGCCTGAACGTCGACGGCCAGCACAACCACATCTGGGACACGGTGGTGCCCACGTTCCTGCACTACAACCTGCCGCTGCTCGCCTTTGGGTGGGTAGCTGCGATGGTTCTCTAAAGGGACAGAGCCTGGCTGATTTGCTTAAGTGAACAAATCAGCCAAGGTACCAGTTAGAAATCGTAGGAATAACTGAGGTAAAGCCGGTCCGCATCGTGGGTAATAATTCCGGCGGGCCCGAAACTCCTTATTTGACCGGTTCCCGGCTTTGGCTCGCCGTTGGTGTCAAAAGCAACATGCAACCAGGAGATGGACAAGCCCTTGAGTTTCCCAGGAAAGCGATACTTCAGGAAACTCAGCAACTCACTGCGCGAAAAACCGGAAAAATCGTCGGCACCATCCGATCTTGCATAATATCCATCCCAACGTAACCCCTCCAGGCCGAACGAGGTCAGATCAATACCTGCGCTCAACTTCCACATCGCCTCGCCAGCTAACCCGAACCGGTAGAAGTTGTCGGCGGCACTGTCCCACGTGCCATAGTCGCGGCTGAAAAGAACACGTTCATAATGGTCACCGTTAACCTTCGTAAACGCGGCCCCCAGATAATATCCGGGCCTTTGAAGTTTCATTGTCAGTTCGTTATAGCGGGATTCATGGTTTCTGTCTGATGGAAAAAGCCCGGGCACCCCCTGCTGTTCGAATAGGTGTCCCGCATCACTTTGTCTACCGTGAGCGAGCGCCATGGAAAGTTTGGCCTCAGCGCTAATAGCAACATCGTGGCTAAGTCGAACCAGACTCGCTTCCAGGTAATTCTTTGATAAAACATATTCCGCTTCCACACGAAAGTCTCTCGGAAACATGTAATCCAGGCCGACCAGATCTACCCGATCGATCGATTGGCCATCAAAGGTTCTCAGGTCCTCGCCCCAACCCGCTTCGTTTCGTGGACTGAAACGTTCCAGGCTTGCCCCATAAAGTCTGAGGCTTTGGAATTCATAGGAAAGATCAACCCCGATAGAGGCGGCAGGCAGTATTCGCGTGGTGCTATCTGAGTAGAGGTGGTAACGCCGGACCTTCTTTCCCCATCCGAACCGGAATTGGTGGTCCCCGGTGCCGGTGCGCAACTTCAGATAGGCGGTGATTGGCTTGGCAATGGCATCCGGGTTTTGTAACCCGTTATCAGTCGGGAGATTAGTGACACTGGTAACACCTTTGCCGATAGCGAGGGCATCAGCTGCGCCGAAACCAACATCGAATCCGATCAGATTCCGATAGTAGCCCGACTGATAATCCAGTCTCAGTGCGTGGACCCACTCATCCCGAATCGGGCCGACACCATCGCCCTGGTCTTCATTCCAGTAATACTGCAGATATTGGGCGCTTGCCTGGCTTTCAGAAAGAAAATCACTAGCAAGCAACACGGTTGGGAAGCAGCTGAACGCCAGTGCAATAACAGGGTTGTTGAAACGCATCTTGCTTTCCTCTCGACAACTCAGAGTTTTGTTTTTCAATTTTTTGAGCGCAGTCAACCAGCCCGGCAATGGTGGGCAGGCGATCCGCGTACCTTGTCTTTACAGGTTCAGCCCAGGTAGGAGAGGGCTCCGGTGACTAAAGCTTCAATGCCAGTCCGTAGCGTTGTTTCATTACCCGGGAAATAGTGTGGTGAATGAGGCATTTCCAGATTTCGCATTTTCTCCTTCACCGATTGGCCAGGCGTATTCAACCAGCGGTCTGAGGGGGTAGCACCAATAAACCAGTAGGTGTAAGGAATATCTTCGCCGGCGAACCCGCCGCCTTCGGCGTTGCCGAAAAATGGAAAATCTTCGCTGCCATTGAGTCGCGGCATGGCGTATAGATTGGCCTCGCCGAAGAAGGCCTCATGGGCGCGACGCACCCTTTCAACTGACACAGGATCATTGTCCAACGCGATGGTGTCATTCAGCACCCGAATCTCCGGTGGTTTGGGTGCGCGACCGGCCTCGCATTCGGCCCGAATAATCCGTTCAATCGATGATACGACCTTGCGATGCAGGGCGTTGTCGAAACTGCGGATATTGATTTCCAGCTCGGCAAAATGGGGAATAATATTGGCTTGGGTGCCGGCATGCAGCTTTCCGACGGTTACCACCACCGTCTCTTCCGGTGGCACTTCCCGCGCGACGATGGTCTGCAGTCGAGTGACAACATGCGCTGCGATGACAACGGGGTCCACCGCCTGAGCAGGCATCGAACCATGACCACCAGAACCGTGAATGGTCACTGACAGGTTCGTGCAAGCGGCCATTGCACTGCCGGCAATATGACCGATCGTTCCTGCCAGGGCAGGCATGTTATGCTGGCCAAGAATAATGTCAGGGCGGGGGAAACGTTCATACAGGCCGTCTCTGAGCATGGCTCTTGCTCCGCCAAAAATTTCCTCGGCAGGCTGGCAAACCAGCATGAGCGTGCCCGACCATTGCTCTGCGAGCCCTCGCAGGACCGCACCAGCACCCACAAGGCAGCTACTGTGCAAGTCATGGCCACAAGCATGCATAACGGGCACCGCCCCTCCGCCGGCATGACAAGTCCGCGTGCTGGCGAACCCGACACCTGTTTCTTCTTTTATCGGCAGGGCATCCATATCTGCCCGCAACATTACCGTCGGGCCTGGACCATTGTTAAAAAGCGCCACCGCGCCGGTTTTTCCGACTCCCCGGGTCACTTCAAAGCCATGTTTTTCCAGTTCCCGGGCAAGCCTTTCACTGGTTTCATGCTCCTCGAAGGGCAGTTCCGGGTGTTCATGAATATGTTGATAAAGCTCTTTAACCTCCTGAAATACCCGATCTAACTGGTTGCCTATGGCATCTTTCAGCGTCTTTTGCTCTATTTGTGTCATTACATCAAACTCCCGGAAACATCTTTTTGCTCGCCACCAAGCCCCGGATTGGTGGCGGAATCTTTAAGGAACTGCTGGCAAAGGGCGACGATGAACACATTGGCCGCCATGGCCCAGACGCCCGCATGCCAACCGAAAGGTGAACCCCAGGCAAACTCGATCAGCAAAAACGTCAGGCTGCCAGCCAGCGCACCGGCCATAACACTGGCCTTTTTAAGCTGCGGCATGAACAGGGCACCAACCATCATCGGGAAAAGCTGCACGATCAGCCCGTAAGCGGTAAGAAGGATCATCACCAGGGAACCGGGGTTGAGAAGGGCAATCAGGTAAGCGAGCAGAGACAGGCCCAGTACCGTCCAGCGTGTGGCCCTGACAGTTGCTGCGTCACTGGCTCCTTTCATTATTGTGGGCGTCATTACATCACGCACCAGAACAACGGCTGCGGTATGGGCCAGATTAGCGCCCGTGGACATAGCCGCTGCCAGGGCTCCGGAAAGCATCAACCCGATCACCCAGGGTGAAAAGCTGGCCTCATCCATGACCATGCGTAGCAACACGGTATCAGCCCGGGCCAGTGGCGACGCTTCAAACACCAGAATCCCGGCAAAGCCTATGAACAGGAGGGGCACCAGCAAATAAGCGTACAGTGGGTAGAACACACTGACTTTGCGCAGGGTTTTGCCGCTATCGGCAGAGTAGAACTTCATGAACAGATGGGGCCACATGGCTCCGCCAAAGGCACTGACCAGCACAGCTGTGCTGAAATAACCCCATCCCATACCCAACGCACCGGGCATAGTCAGGTATTCGGGAGCCTGCTGCTGTATCTGGGTAAACATTTCACCCACACCACCGTACAGACGCTCGGAAATGGCCAGGCCCAAAAACCAGGCAATAGCCACCATCATCACCCCCTGCAAGAGGTTGGTCCATCCGATACCATTCAGGCCGCTACAAAAGACATAAGCCGCAACCACCATAAAGGCCAGGAGCCCACCTAACCAGAATGGCACCATGCCGTCGGTAGCTGCCTGGAAAAGCAGGCCAGCGCCGGCAATTTGTATGGTCAGGTAGGGCACAAGAGCAATCACTCCGATAATGCCTGCAAGCATGCCCAGGGGCTTGCTCCGGTAGTGGTCGGAGATCATGTCACCCTGTGTCAGATACCCCCGCTCGCGGCCCAGCCTTGCCACTCGCGGCCCCAGAATCCAGATGGTGATTGGAACAAGCGACAAATAGGCAAGGATGTAGAACGCCGGCGCTCCATGTTTATAGGCCCAGCCCGGTGCGCCCAGAAATGCGAAGGCCGAGAAGATCTCGGCACCCAGAATAAAGAACAAAATCACCACACCCATATGGCGGCCACCAGCGACGTAGCCTTCCAGACTGGAACCAGACTGGCGCCGGGCGCGAAGCCCCACCACCAGCACTGCAGCCAGGTATACGAGGGTGATACCGATCACTATCAAGGAGTTATTCATCGCGGCCTCCCCGGTGGCGCACCACGAAAGCCACCCAAAGTCCAGCAAACAGTATCAGCATCCAGAGGGTGTACCAGAAGAATAAAAAGGGCAGACCCAGCACGGTTGGCTCAATACGATTGGCAATCATGGCTCCGGGCCAGATCATGGCTAGGGTGCACAAAAGGAAATGCAACCCGGTCAGCAGTTGATAGGTCTTGTTCATGAGATAAATCCTGTTCGCCAGGGGCGAGTCTTGTTGTAGGTTGTTCTTTGATTATTAATTTGCCTTTGCAATATTAAAAATATGAATTTCGGATCGCAGACATATCAAAATGGTATGGATATACTCGTTGATACTGGAATGGCGGAGAAAATCATGGAGTTCCGACAGCTAAGTTACTTTGTTGCAGTGGTAGACACCGGTTCAATTTCAGCGGCCAGCAGGCAGGTTCACATCGCACAACCGGCTCTGACGCGACAAATTCGGCTACTGGAGGAGGATCTCGGCACTCGTCTGCTAGAGCGTCACCCCCGAGGAGTCAGCCCAACCGTAGCTGGCAAGGCTCTTTATAGCGAAGCGATGCAACTGCTGGACACACGGTCCCGTATGCGTACGAAACTGTCAGAGCTTGGACAGGGCGTGATTGGCAAGGTCAGTCTTGGTGTCACTGTAACCCACCTTTGGGTACCGGAAATTTCCATGCTATTGCGCCATTATCGCGATCGGTACCGAAAAGTAGCCTTCGAAGTCTTTCCTCTGCTATCCGGGCCACAGCTCGAGCGCTTGCACGAGGGAACACTCGATGCCGGCATTCTGTATCTGGACAACGGTCTGCAGCCGGGGCTGGACACCTGCCTCCTGCAAAGGGACTACCTGATGCTCGCCGTACCAGAAACGTCGCAGTGGGCGAGAACGCCACCATTACAGCTGGCCGATCTCAAAGATACGGATTTTGTCTGGGGCTTCCGGAGTATTTCTCCACTGTATTACGACCGCGTCATGGCGCACTTTGAACACCTGGATTTTGCGCCGAGAGTCGTCCAGTACGGTGCCGACAACATTACTATTCTGAGTATGGTTGCGGCCGGGCTGGGTGTTGCGGTCGTGCCCTCCGCCAGCAGTAGTAACCCCCTGCCAGGGATTTCCTTCCTTCATCTGGACGAACTGGCGGACTGCGACATGCCGCTCTGGATGGCGTGGCGGTCAAACAACGACTCGCCCGCCCTGCGCAATCTCGTCAACCTGGTTGAAGACATGTTCGGGACGGTCGGGGCCTGAACATTGGTGACCCCTCACGTCAGACCAGAGCGATATCGCCGGGAAACACTTTTAAAGACATATTGATACTGTCAGGTCGAGAGGGTGTGGGGGTGCTTTTCTGCCGGGAAAAAGATGTCTGAGCGAAGCGAGTTGTTTTTCCCAGAAGAAAAGCACCCTCATGCCCTCTCCGCCCCCGTAACAGGCAGGCTACAAGGCGAAAACCCAGAGCTCAGTTATCCCCGCCAGCCTTGAAGAACACGACCTGCTTCACCGTATGATCATCCTCGTTACTGCGCTTGTTTACCCGGGTTTCCAGTTCCGGATTGGCCGGTTTTTCGGCGTCGGACATGGCATCGGTGAAGCCACAGGCCACGCATTCGCGAACCTGGTCTCCGGCATCGGTGGTGAACATCATGATCTTGTCCATCTCCGCGCAGCGGGGGCAGACGGCACCGGCGATGAAACGTTTTGGACTCGCCATACAAATACTCCCGTAACGATGGGCATTGGCGGTCGGATTCGCGACGCGTAATCCGACACTGTCTATCATCAGGCAGCGTTGTCCGCGATGCCGGTTTGTGTCAAAAGCGCACCCACTTGTGGTTCACGGCCCCGGAAGGCCTTGAACAGTGCCATGGGCTCCCGGGAGCCGCCTTTTTCCAGGATATTGTGGAGAAAGGCCTTACCGGTTCCCGGGTCAAAGATGCCTTTTTCCTCGAACAGCGAGAAGGCATCCGCCGCCAGCACTTCCGCCCATTTGTAGCTGTAATAACCGGCCGCGTAGCCGCCCGCGAAAATGTGCGAGAACGAGTTGGGGAAGCGGTTGAATTCCGGGGCCTCCACCACCGCAATCTCACGGCGCACCTGGCGGTGCGTGTCCAGCGGGTTGGTCGGTGCCTCGTCCACAAACTCCGCGTGCAGCCGGAAATCGAACAGGGAGAATTCCAGCTGTCGCACCATGGCCATGCCGGACTGGAAATTCTTCGCCGCCAGCAGCTTCTGCAACAAATCTTCCGGTAACGGTTCGCCGGTTTCGTGATGCGAGGCGATCAACCCCAGGGACTCCGGGTTCCAGCACCAGTTTTCCAGGAACTGGCTGGGCAGCTCCACCGCATCCCAGGCCACGCCGTTGATGCCGGACACGTCCAGCACCTCCACCTGGGTCAGCATGTGGTGCAGGCCGTGGCCGAATTCATGGAACAGCGTGGTGACCTCATCGTGGGTCAGCAGCGACGGGTTACCGTTCACTGGTGGCGTGAAGTTACAGGTCAGGAAGGCCACGGGCAGTTGGAGGTGGCCGCGCTGGTTGCGCCAGCGCACCCGGCAGTCCGCCATCCAGGCGCCACCACGTTTACCCTGACGGGCGAACAGGTCCAGATAGAACCAGGCCAGGGGTTCGCCGTTCCGGCTGATGCAGTAGGCGGTGGCGTCGTCGTGCCAGGTCTCCACCTCGGGACGGGCTTCGACCTGCACCTCAAACAGTTTCTCCACCACCCGGAACAGGCCGGGCACCACCTTGTTCACCGGGAACCAGGGGCGCAGGGTTTCCGGGGAGATGTCGTAGCGGTCCTGGCGCAGCTTCTCGCTGTAATAGCCAATGTCCCAGGCCTGCAGGTCGTCCACGCCATACTGGTCTTTCGCGAAGGCCTTCAGCTCGGCAAACTCTTTCTCCGCCTGGGGCTTGGACCTGGCCGCCAGCTGGTTCAGGAAGTCCAGCACCTCATCGGTGCTGCGGGCCATCTTGGTGGCCAGTGAGCGCTCGGCATAGTTGCCAAAACCCAGCAACTGGGCCAGGGCATGGCGGCGCTTCAGAATCTCCGCCATCACCGGCGTGTTGTCCCACTCGCCGGCGTCCGGACCCTGATCCGACGCCCGGGTGACAAACGCTTCGTACACTTCCCGTCGCAGGTCCCGGTTGTCGCAGTACGTCATCACCGGGAAGAAACTGGGGAAATCCAGGGTGATCACATAGCCGTCCAGGTCCTTCTGCCGGGCCGCCTGTTTGGCGCCTTCGATGGCAGTCCCCGGCACGCCGGCCAGCTCATTGACGTCGGTAATGTGTTTGAACCAGTGCTGGGTGGCATCCAGCACGTTGTCACTGAACTTGTTGGAGAGCTCGGCCAGCTCCCGGGACAGGTCGGCATACTGCTTTTTCTTGTCCTCGGGCAGGTCAACGCCTCCCAGGTGAAAGTCCCGCAGGGTGTTTTCCACGGACTTGCGCTGGGCTTCGCTCAGGTTCTTGAAGTCGTCCCGCGCCGCCAGCTTCTTGTAGGCGTTGCACAGGGCTTCGTTCTGGCTCAGCTCGGTGCTGTATTCGGTCAGCTTTTCCAGGCAGTTTTTGTACACTTTGCGCAGGTCGTCGTTGTTCATCACGCCGTTGAGGTGTGAAATGACCGACCAGGCATTGCTCAGTTTGTCTTCCATGGCCTGCATCGGCTGGGCCAGAGTGTCCCAGATGGGGTCCTCCTGCTCCGCCAGTTGGCTGATCTTCACCCGGTTTTCACTGAGAATCTGGTCAATCGCCGGTTCCATGTGCTCGGTGCGCACATGGTCAAACTTCGGCAACAGGTCGTCGGTCAGTAACGGGTTATTCATAGGTCCCCTTCTCAGCTCTTTGGATCTCAGGTAGTTTCGGTGTATCAACCATCGGGGCAGGCACCTGTGGGAGAGACCCTTCCAAAACACACTCCTTGCGGCACGTCCATGTGACGCTTGGGCTCCGCCATCCATGGCTCCGCACAGTTTTGGAAGGGTCTCTCCCACAGGCACCCCGGGCCACCGGGTAAACGCTACACAGGTACTATGTAATGACGAATGTACGCTCACACAAGGGTAACACGCCACAATTTGGAGAACGCGCCTGGGTTGACCCCGGTGCTGTCGTCATTGGTGACGTCGAAACCGGCGATGACGTTTCCATCTGGCCGATGACCGTCGTTCGCGGCGACATGCACCGGATCCGTATCGGGCACCGCTGCAGCATTCAGGACGGGTCGATCCTGCATATTACCCACGCCAGTGATTATAACCCGGGCGGGTATCCGCTGACGCTGGGGGACGATGTAACGGTTGGCCACAAGGCACTGCTGCACGGCTGCACCATTGGCAGCCGGGTGCTGGTGGGCATGGGCTGCATCATCATGGACGGAGCGGTGGTGGAAGACGAGGTGATTGTCGCCGCCGGGTGTCTGGTGCCGCCGGGGAAAACCCTGGAATCGGGGCACCTGTATGTAGGTTCCCCCTGCAAGCAAGCCCGGGCTCTGACTGAGAAAGAGCGGGATTTCTTCAAGTACACCGCCGCCAATTATGTCCGGCTCAAGGACGATTATCTCAACGAACGGTGAGCCAGTGGTCCGAGTGGCTGGCAGGGATCGTATCTTGGTGATGCTGCTCTGGTTACTGCTTCTGAATGGTCTGTTCCTGTTGCCCGCACTGGCACTGCCGGGAACCAGTCCCTGGTTCTCGCTGGACGCCCTGGTGGTGTGGGCCGTTCTCTGTGGCCTTGGGAAGGGAGGCCGGCGTCGATTCACCTTGTTGGTGGCGATTGTCTGCGGGCTGCTGACCCTGCTTGTTCTGGCCGACACCCTGGTGCGGGCAAGCCTCGGGCGCGGGCTGAATCTGTATCTGGAAGTCAGGCTGTTGGACGCCGCCTGGAATCTGCTGAACACCAACCTTGGCGCTCCGCTTGCGGTCCTGGCCCTGGTTCTGCTGGTGGTCTTGCTGGCGGGCTTTGTCTGGCTGTGTCGGTACGGCCTGGAGCGGCTGGCCCATACGTCGCCAACGTACCTGGCCAAACCCCTCTGGCTGATCACCGGCCTGGTAGCAGCCGGCACGATCACGCCCTGGATCGGTAGTCCGGCGCTGGCCTTTGTCGCCGGTCAGGCCTCCCTGATCAGTCACACGCACGAGACCTCACAAGCCTTTGCCGAGCAGCTCAGGACCCTGTCCGACCAGGGCAGGGAGGCCACGCCGTTACCGCAACTGGCGGGCAAGGACGTCATTCTGGGCTTCATCGAGTCCTACGGTGTGTCCACGGTGACTGACGCCCGTTACCGGTCCGTGGTGGGCCCGAGCCTGGACGCCATGGCCCGGGAGTTGACTGCCGCCGGCCTGACCATCGCCACCGGGCGGCTACAGTCGCCCATTCAGGGCGGGCAGTCCTGGCTGGGCCACCTGTCCGTGCTCAGCGGCCAGTGGATTCATAACCAGCTTGCCTACGAAACTCTCCTGAGCAGCGACTACGCCACTCTGATTGATGACTTTCGCCGCACCGGTCACCGGACTGTGGCGGTGATGCCGGCGATTACCCGGGCCTGGCCCGAGGGTCGGCTGCTCGGGTATGACCAGATCTACGGTCACGACGACCTGGGCTATCAGGGACCACCGTTCAACTGGGTGACCATGCCGGACCAGTACACCTGGCACCGGTTCCAGGGTATCCGGGAAAGCCAGGAAGAGCCGCTGTTCGCTGAGCTGGCACTGATCAGCAGCCATGCGCCCTGGGTGCCGGTACTGCCGGTGCTCGACGACTGGGGCGACATTGGCAACGGCCAGGTCTTCCAACGCTGGGAGGGGGCCGGAGAAGCGCCGATTTCGCTCTGGCGCGACCCGGACCGCGTCCGCGACCATTACGCGCGCGCCATCGCCTACGCCCTGAACGTCGCTGGCGGGTTTGCTGCCCGCTATGTGCGGGACGAAACCCTGATGATCATTCTTGGTGATCACCAGCCGGCCCCGCTGATTACCGGCGACGACGCCAGCCGGGATGTAGTGGTGCATGTGATCAGTGCCGACCCGGCACTGGTGGCGCCGTTCCTGTCGGGAGAATTGCCCGGATTCCGGCGTGGCACCCGGCCCGACCTGCACACGCCCGGCGCCGCCATGAGCCGGTTCCGGCCCTTCCTGCACCGACACTTCGGGGCATTCTGACCGCCGCCTCATACGGGTGAAAAATCAACCAGAGCGACCCTTGAAAGCCGGGATCAGTTCCCGGCCCCGGCCGATGTTGTTGCACCCGCTTGTGCCAGAGCCCGGGCGTAGGCTTCGCCTTTCCGGTGCTCTGAAATGCGGTCCAGAATGGTCTGGCCGTCTTCGTTGACCGCATTCAGGTCCCGCCCGGCATCGACGAAGAATCCAACGAAACGCTCGAAGTCCTCGGCTGTCATAGCCTGGTAGGCCTTGAGCAAGGCATTGAAATCCGCATTGATTGCCGTGTCATAGGGCTTGATGGCAAGAAAACTCTTGACCCGCTCATCGCTCCATTCCTCACCAATGACCTTGGGCTTGTCCGGTCCACTCATAACGTCACTCTCATCCATCTGTACCAGTAATCGGGCGGACAGTATAAAGCCCTGAATCGCCGACAGATAGTTGGATTACGCATGAGAATCTGCAGCAAGGCTATAAGGCGTGGGGCGAGGCTCGGACGGTCTCCGGGCTCAGGGCAGGATTTCCACCGGCAGGTCGGTGATCGGCGCCGTACCGTCACACTCCGGATTACGGATGGCAATTTCCACCCGCCGGTTCAGGGCGCGGTTCGCCGGGGAATCATTGGGGACCAGTGGATTGGTTTCTGCCCGCCCGGCCGCCATCACCCGTTCCGCCGGCAGTTTCCGGTTCAGCACCAGCTCGTGAACCACCGACACGGCCCGGGCCGCGGACAGGTCCCAGTTCGAACGGTACCGGTCGCTGGCAATCGGTCGGTCGTCGGTGTACCCGGACACCAGAATGTCACCGGAGCAGGCGGACAGCACCTCCACCACCCGTTCGATGATCGGGATCATACCCGGTTTGATTTCGGCTTCGCCGGACCGGAAAGTGGCTTCTTCGGAGAACCGGATCACCACCCGGTTCTGATCGTAATTAACGTTCAGGGCCCCCGAGGCCACTTCCGATTCCAGCTCACGGATCATGCGGCTGGCCAGGTCAATCACACCCCCGGGGATTTTCGTGGGCGCGGTGCCCTCGGCCCGCTCATCAATAAACTCCGGCTCCCGGGTATCGGACTCGGTGGGTTCAGGCAGAGACACGGTATCGGACTCGATCAGCGTCACCGGCGAGCCACCAACCCCCGGCGCCAGGACATTGCCGGAGCCAAACGCGACCGCCATGGAGTTGGCCATGGCCCGATATTTCTCGACATCCATCTCGGCAAACGACAGCAGCAGGATGAAAAACGTCAGCAGCAGGGTGGCCAGGTCCGCGAAGGTAACAATCCAGGCCGGCGTCTGGTTTCCGGCCCGGGCTTTTTTCCGGGGGTGGGACAGCGCCAAACCTCAGGTCTCCCGTTCCGGGGCCAGACCGGTGCGCTGCTCCGGCGTCACGAACGACGACAGCAACTCGGTCATCACCCGTGGGTTCTCACCGCGCATGATGTTCTTGATGGAAGTGATGATCAGCCGGTGATTCCGGCCCTCATCTTCCGCCTTGAGTTGCAGTTTGTCGGCCAGGGGCAGGGCAATCAGCTGGGCGATAAACGCGCCGTACAGAGTGGTCAGCAGGGCAATGGCCATGGCCGGCCCGATGGATGAGGGGTCGTCGAGGGTGTTGAGCATCTGCACCAGACCCACGAGGGTCCCCAGCATGCCGATGGCCGGCGCCGATTCACCGATGCCCCGGAACACCCGCTCCGCCACTTCGTAGCGCTCAAGGGTCTGCTGGCTTTCCTGGGCCAGGGCTTCTTCCACCAGTTCCGGCGGGTGGCCATCGACACACAGGTTGATCGCTTTTTGCAGGAATCCGTTGTCGGTCTGGTGATTCTCCAGCCCCAGAATGCCGTCCTTGCGAACCACCAGTGCCAGGGCACCCACTTCCCGGATCAGCTCCGTGGGCCGAGGCACCCGATCAAAAAACGCCGCGGACAGGGCCAGCCGGAAGGCGCCCATCACCGACGACAGGCGGAACTTGATCAGGGTAACCGCAATGGTGCCGCCGATCACAATGGCCAACCCCGGTAAATTGAGGAAGGTCAGAAAGGAGGCGTTCGCCAGCATCGCGAGAATAACAATCAGAACGCCGGCAACCAGCCCGACCAGGGTGAGAATGTCCATGTAAGACCCTTAGCAAAGATTGACCCTGAGCATAGCCCAATCCGTAACCAACAGCTCAGTCGGTGCGCAGCTCATCAATAACCGGGGCAGTATCGGGACGGACACCACGCCAGACCAGAAAGGCCTCCGCAGCCTGTTCCACCAGCATACCCAGACCATCAAAGACCCGGATGCCACCCTGATCCAGGGCCCACTGATTGAAGGTTGTGGTCTGCAGAGAATACATCATGTCGTACACCACGGTGCCGGCACCGATCACCGTCGGTGACAGGGGCGGCAAGTCGCCCTGAAGGCTGGCGCTGGTGCCGTTGATGATAAGGTCAAAGGGTTGATCGGGCTGCCCGAAGCCACAGGCCTGCAAACGGGTTTCACCCGCGTCACCGCGGAACAGAGTTACCAGGGCCTCAGCCCTGGCAACGGTCCGGTTGGCGATGGTGAGCGACGCCGGCCCGTGAGCCAGGAGCGGGCCGATCACCCCCCGCACCGCACCGCCGGCACCGAGCACAAGAATGCGGGCACCGGTCAGTGTCACCCCATGATTGCTAACCAGATCCCGTACCAGCCCCGCACCATCGGTGTTGTCTGCGGTCAGTAAACCCTCACTGTCGTGGTACAGCGTATTGGCGGCTCCGGCCTTTTCCGCCCGCTCGGTGCGGCGATCGGCCAGTTGCCAGGCCTGTTCCTTGAAGGGCACGGTGACATTCAGCCCCTTGCCGCCACGGGCGAAAAAATGCCGGGCGGTGCCGGCAAAATCGTCCAGTGGCGCCTGGATCGCGGTGTACTCCACGGGCTCGCCGGTCTGGCGGGCAAACAGGCTGTGAATTCTCGGGGACTTGCTGTGGCTGATGGGGTTGCCCACCACGGCGTACAGATCATTGGTCATTAGCAGGCTCCAGCCAGTCGCGCCCGGTCAGGAACACCTCGGTCAGCCTGGCCTCCTCGGAGCCGGGCTCCGGCACCCGGCTGTAGTCCCAGCGTACCAGCGGTGGCAGAGACATGAGTATGGATTCCGTGCGGCCACCGGACTGCAGACCGAACAGAGTCCCCCGGTCATACACCAGGTTGAATTCCACATACCGACCCCGGCGATAGAGCTGGAAATCCCGCTCCCGTTCGCCGAAATCATGGTTCATCCGGCGCCGGACAATCGGTTCGTAGGCTTCGATATAGCTGTCGCCGACGGCCTGCATCAGCCCGAAATCCCGGCCAAAGTCCCCGGTGTTGTGGTCATCGAAGAACAGGCCACCCACGCCCCGGGGTTCATCCCGGTGTTTCAGGTAGAAGTAATCGTCACACCAGTGCTTGAACCGCCGGTAGGTATCCGCGCCGAACGGATCGCAGGCAGCCCGGGCGGTCTGGTGCCAGTGCACGCAGTCTTCCTCGAAGCCGTAGTAGGGCGTGAGGTCGTAACCGCCGCCAAACCAGTACACCGGCTCGCTGTTTTCCGGTGTCGCGATGAAGAACCGGACATTGGCGTGGGAGGTCGGCACGTAGGGGTTATGCGGATGAATCACCAGCGACACGCCCATGGCCTGCCAGGGTGCACCTGCCAACTGTGGGCGATGAGCGGTCGCCGAGGCCGGCATGGTGTCGCCC
>CBIHLH010000015.1:0-36201 GCA_966210405.1 uncultured Marinobacter sp. | reverse complement strand
GCCCTGGGCGGAACCCGGGGAACCCCCGTGATGGTCGGCGACTCGGCAGCGGACATTATCGCGGCCCGGGCCGCCGGCATACCCTGCGTGGCGGTGCGCTATGGCTACAACTACGGGCCCGCAGTGGATACCCTGGGCGCAGACGCGGTTGTTGATTCGCTGGCCGAGCTTTTGTAATCTCATAGGGACGTTACATTGAGCACTTCTTTACGGGAGATTCCTGCCGTGCAGGGACTGAATCTGACTGCAGCGCGAGGCATCCTGACAACCCGCGCAACACGATGGTGGCGATGGCGCACTGGCTGAGCGAGCCCAGCGGCTGGCTGGCACCTGCCTGCCGAGACCGCAGCACCTGATGAAAGCGTCTGGCTTTCGTCCACAATGCAGATCAGATTTCAGGAAACCGTACCATGACACCCGAGCAATTCGCCGAGCTCGCCCACGCCGGCTTTAACCGTATCCCCGTGTACCGTGAGGTCCTGGCTGACCTCGACACACCTCTGAGCACCTACCTCAAACTCGCCAGCGGCCCCTATTCCTATCTGTTCGAATCGGTGCAGGGCGGCGAGAAGTGGGGCCGTTACTCCATCATCGGGCTGCCCAGCCAGGAAGTACTGAAGGTGTTTGATCACCGGGTCGAAATCCGTCGCGGTGGTCAGCTTGTGGAAGCGGACGAGGTGAGCGATCCGCTGGCCTTTGTGGAGGCCTACCAGAAACGCTTCCACGCCCCGGATCTCGAGGAACTGCCCCGGTTCAATGGCGGCCTGGTGGGCTACTTCGGCTACGACACCGTGCGCTACATCGAAAAGCGCCTGCAGAAAAGCTGCCCGCCCGATCGCATCGGCACGCCGGACATCCTGCTGATGGTGTCCGACGAGATTGTGGTATTCGACAACCTGCGCGGCAAGCTGCACCTGATTGTGCATGCCGATCCGGCGATCGAGGGGGCCTACGAAAAAGCCCAGGCCCGTATTGACGAACTGGAAAACCGGCTGCACCGGCAAACCGCCGATGCGCCCCGCACCCCGGAACACCTGCGCGGCAAAACCGTGGACGAGCAGGACTTCATCTCCGGCTTCAGCCAGGACAGGTTCGAGGCCGCCGTGGACAGGATCAAGGGCTACGTGCTGGACGGCGATGTCATGCAGACTGTGATTTCCCAGCGTATGTCGATCCCCTTCGAGGCGCCGCCGCTGAACCTGTACCGGTCCCTGCGGGTATTGAACCCCTCGCCGTACATGTACTTCCTGGACCTGGACGACTTCCACATCGTCGGTTCCTCCCCGGAAATTCTGGCCCGGGTGGAAGACGAGGAAGTCACCGTGCGACCCATCGCCGGCACCCGCAAGCGCGGCGCCACCGATGCCGAAGACAAAGCCCTGGAAACGGAACTGCTGGCCGACCCGAAAGAAATCGCCGAGCACCTGATGCTGATCGACCTGGGTCGCAACGACGCCGGCCGGGTGTCGGAAACCGGCACCGTCCGGCTGACCGACAAGATGATCGTGGAGCGCTACTCCCACGTGATGCACATTGTCTCCAACGTCACCGGCCGGCTAAAGGAAAACACCAGTTGCCTGGACGTGCTGCGGGCCACCCTGCCGGCCGGTACCCTCAGCGGGGCACCGAAAATCCGCGCCATGGAGATCATCGACGAGCTGGAGCCGGTGAAGCGCGGCGTCTACGGTGGCGCCGTGGGCTACCTGTCGTTCAACGGCAACATGGACACCGCCATTGCCATCCGCACGGCGGTCATCAAGGACAACACCCTGCACATCCAGGCTGGCGCCGGCGTGGTAGCCGATTCCGTCCCCCGTCTTGAGTGGAAGGAAACCATGAACAAGGGCCGCGCCATTTTTCGCGCCGTGGCCATGACCTACAACGATTTCGACCACTGAGGCGGAGGAACGGATTATGTTGCTGATGATCGATAACTACGATTCCTTCACCTACAACGTGGTGCAGTATCTGGCAGAGCTGGGCGCCAACGTCCAGGTGTACCGGAATGATGAAATCACCGTTGAAGAAATTGAGGCCCTGAACCCGGAACGCCTGGTGATTTCTCCGGGGCCCTGCACGCCCAACGAGGCCGGCATCGCCATGGACGCCATCCGGCACTTCGCCGGCAAGCTGCCGATCCTGGGCATCTGCCTGGGCCACCAGGCCATTGGCCAGGTGTACGGCGGCGACATTATCCGCGCGGGGCACGTGATGCATGGCAAGGTGTCGCCGGTGTTCCACCAGGATACCGGCGTGTTCCGGGGCCTGAGCAACCCGCTTCAGGCGACCCGCTATCATAGCCTGGTGATCGACAAGACGACCCTGCCCGACTGTCTGGAGGTGACCGCCTGGACCCGCAACGACGATGGTTCCACCGAGGAAATCATGGGCGTGCGCCACAAGACATTGCCGATTGAAGGCGTGCAGTTCCACCCGGAGTCTATTATGACGGAACAGGGCCACGAGCTGCTGCGCAACTTTCTGAGAACCCGATAAGAGGCCGAGACATGGACATGAAAGAAGCACTCAACCGCATCGCCTCCAACCTGGACCTGTCCCGGGAGGAAATGAAGGACGTGATGCGCATCGTCATGAACGGCGAGGCCACCGATGCCCAGATCGGCGCGTTTCTCATGGGGTTGCGACTGAAAAGCGAAACCATCGATGAAATCACCGGGGCGACCGAAGTCATGCGCGAGCTGGCCACCAAGGTCACCGTGAATGCCGAGCCGCTGGTGGACATCGTCGGCACCGGCGGCGACGGCGCCAACCTGTTCAACGTCTCCTCCGCCGCCTCTTTTGTGGTGGCGGCCGCTGGCGGTTTCGTGGCCAAGCATGGCAACCGGGCGGTCTCTTCGAAAAGCGGCAGTGCCGACCTGCTGGAGAAACTCGGCATCAACCTCAGCATGAAACCCGAGGAAGTGGCTCGCTGCGTGGAGCAGATTGGGGTGGGTTTCATGTTCGCCCCGGCCCACCATGGCGCCATGAAGCACGCCATCGGGCCCCGCAAGGAGCTGGGTTGCCGCACGCTCTTCAATATCCTGGGTCCCATGACCAACCCGGCGGGCGTGAAACGCCAACTGGTCGGCGTGTTCACCCGGGAACTCTGCCGGCCGATGGCCGAAGTCCTGCATCGTCTCGGCGCCGAGCACATCATGGTGGTGTGCTCGAAAGATGGCCTGGACGAAATCAGCCTGGCCAGCGCCACCCACGTGGCGGAACTGAAAGACGGCAAAGTCACCGAGTACGACATCACCCCGGAGGATCTTGGCATCAAGAGCCAGTCGCTGGTGGGCCTGGCCGTGGACACTGCGGATGAGTCCCTGAAACTGATCCGGGCCGCCTTTGGCCGCGGTCATGATGAAATGGCCGAAAAAGCCCGGGATCTGATCGCCCTCAACGCTGGCGCGGCGATCTACGTGGCCGGCCTGGCGAAGACTCCGGCGGAAGGCGTGGAGATGGCGCTGGATGCAATGGGTTCCGGGCTCGCTGCCGGCAAGATGTCGGAGCTGGCTGACTTTTCTCAGTGTTTTTAATTTCGGCCTGTTGATTACGGTGCCGGACGAGCCGGTGGGGTATCCCTTCCGAAACACGCCCGTGAATACGTCCCTGTAGGGCTTGGCTGCAGCCATCCATGGCTGCAGACAGTTTCGGAAGGGATACCCCACCGGCTCTCGCAAACTTTATACGAGCCTGATATGACTGACAGACATTTAGACAAGACGCCGACCATTCTTCGTAAGATCGTCGACCGGAAGTGGGGAGAAATTGACGAGCGCAAACCGAAGGTTTCGGTTGCTGACCTGAAAGCGCGAGCGGGCGATCAGTCACCGGCACGAGGCTTTGCCAGGGCATTGCGCAGCAGGATTGAACAGCAGAAACCCGCGGTTATCGCTGAGATCAAGAAAGCCTCACCCAGCAAAGGCATCCTGCGCGACCCATTCGAACCCGCCGTCATCGCTGAGAGCTACGAAAACGGCGGCGCTGCCTGTCTGTCTGTACTCACCGACCATGACTTCTTCCAAGGGCACGAGGATTACCTTATCGCTGCCCGAAATGCCTGCGGCCTGCCGGTGATCCGCAAGGATTTCATGGTCGCGCCGTATCAGGTCTATGAAAGCCGGGCCATCGGCGCCGACTGCATCCTGCTGATTGCCGCCTGCCTGACCCGAGACCAGATGCAGGAACTGGAAGGCATCGCCCATGAGATCGGACTGGATGTTCTGGTAGAAGTGCACGATGGCGAGGAACTGGACGACGCTCTGACCCTGACAACACCACTGGTCGGCATCAACAACCGCAACCTGCATACCTTCGAGGTGTCTCTGGATACCACGTTTGATCTGCACGAGCGGATTTCACTGGACCGGCTGACGATTACCGAAAGCGGCATCATGACACGCGCCAATGTGGAGGCCATGACCGGGCGTGGAATTTACGGGTTCCTGGTCGGCGAGTCGTTTATGCGGGCTGAGGAGCCTGGCCAGAAATTGCGGGAGCTGTTTTTTCCTGCAGGCTGACTCCTTCAGATCGGGTGAGTCGGCGGGGTAAGTTTTCCAAAAAATGTCGGAGCCAGGGATGGCGGAGCCGAGCGTACAGGGATGTATTCACAGCGTATTTTGGAAAACTTTACCCGCTGACTCGCATGTTCCCATCAGGCATCAGATTCAGCCAATGCCTCTTGCAGAAGCTGGAGCAGATGCGCTGGCATGCCCTCCGCCAGTTTCAGCGCCGCCTCATGCCCCCGGGGCGACATTTTGCCCCAGGTGCGGCGCACAATACGCAACCACTTCTCTCGATCGTAGTCCGCTTTTTCCTCGTAGAAATCCGCAAAATACCGCTCCAGGAAGACCATGCAGGCCACATCCTCCAGCAACTGGGTATCAGCATCCTGCCGAAGCTCCCGCTTGGTCAGAATGGTCTCCACCCGCTGGCACTCCTCAACCGGGTAACCACACGCCGCCATAATCTCCGCCGCCCGCCGGCCATGCATCCGGCCACAGGCCTGACGCCACTGGTAGTAAGCCTTGCGACCCTCCGGATAGTCCGCACGCGGCAGAGTCCAGCGTTCAATGTGCTGGGCCCGGCAGGCGATCTGAAGGCGCTCCGACGGTGTCGGTTCAAGCTCAAACAGCCAGCGGGTCATGTGCTGGCTGTACGCGACTTCCTTGGGCAGAGACTCACCATTCACCCGTTCCCGGTTCGGGTCCGCGCGATTTGCCTCATCAATGCCGGCCAGAACACAGTCGAGCCGTGGGTGGTTCGTGGTCAATCTGTCTATCCTCCGGTGTGTCTCAGACCTGGGCCGACGGGCGGGCTTTGACCCGATCATACCAGGCCTGCAGGTGTTCCTGTTCCGGCTTGATACGGATATTGACCACCCGGGCAAACGCTATTGTGGTAAACGCATTGATGTCCGCAGCGGTAAACCGGTCGCAGCACAGGTAGTCCTTGCCCTCGAGGTGCTTGTTGAGAAAGTGCATGAATTTCTCGACATTGTTGCCACACTCTTCACCCCATTCCGGAATCGGGTTCATGCGGTCCTTGAAGTAACCACTGGTGTGCTGGAAGCACATGCCGGTCGGGAGAAAGAAGTACAGTTCGATCCAGCGCAGCCACTGCTCCAACTGCGCTTTTTCCAGCGGTGTGTTACCCAGCAGGCTCGGGGTGTCGGGATAACTTTCTTCGAAGTAGCGGCAGATGGCCATGGTTTCGGCGATGCAAGTGCCGTCATCCAGCTCCATCACCGGCACTTTTTTCATGGGATTCCGGGCAGCGTATTCCGGCGTCAGGTTTTCACCTTTCTGCAGGTCGATCTGGATGAACTCCGCTGTGTCCAACAGGCCTTTCTCGGCCATGAACATGCGTACCCGACGGGGATTGGGGGCAGTTTTGGTTTCAAAAATCTTCATTATTGTCGGCTCCGTTCCGGACCGGTGGCTGGGATTTTCACGAATGAATGGCAACGAGACTGCCCCGAAAAAAGAGTTGCGTCAAGCAACTGCCGTTACGGTCCGAGCCAGTCCGACAATTGCCGGACAACCCAGTCCGGCTCATCCAGCGGCAGGTCATGGCCGGCGTCCGGGTGCAATTTGAAGGTCCACTGCCAGCGCTGTTCGATCACGGCGCTGCAACGCCAGTGCACGATCCGGTCACCCCGGCTGGCCAGCAATAGGGCATCAGGCATCGGCCGCTGCCGGCCCGGCGTATAGCGGGCGGCTGCAGCCAACTGGCGGGCGGCGTTACGAAGCGACACCGGACGCTGGCGCTGAAGCCGGTACCAGTGCTTGACCAGGGCCAGGGGCACGGGGCGATTGGAGGTCAACTGCAGCAGGTCTTTTTCCCGGTCGAACAGCTCTTTTCGGGTCAGCAGCCGAACCAGCCGGGGCCAGGCCACTGGCCGCATGCGATGCCAGGGCGGCGAGAAACCACAACTGGCGTTGATCAGAACCAGACGCTGGATTTCACCCGGCGCGGCATGCTGGGCCCAGTCCAGGCCGACCATGCCGCCCATGGAGAGCGCCAGGATACTGAATGGCCGGGGAATGTGACTGACCTGGGTGCAAACTCGCTTACGGATGCCGGCGACGGTGTCCGGGCTGGCTTCCCGGTAATGTACGCCGGTTCCCGGCAGGTCCACCAGGTGAAACCGGTGCTCCGGAAAGGCAAGTCGCAGCCACTCCGGGAAGTCACCCCAGTGCCCCTGTTCCCGCGTGAGTCCCCGCAACAGAATCCAGTGCATATCAGTCCAGGTCCCGGTACCAGTGCATGATGGCCGCTTCCCTCAGCATGGACTCCTGGTCACCGGTGGGCAACCAGTTTTCATGGCTGGCCGCCGCGTTCAGCAGAAAGTCCATCCAGCTCAGGTGGCTCCTGAGCACCCGCTTGTGACGATGGGGAACCATCGGGTTGAACAGGCCCTGTAATCGCAGCAACTGACGCGGGCGCTTGCGTATCCACCGCCAGGAACCCATTTCCAGGGTCAGGGGCAGGAATACGCCGGTATTATCCCGATTGATCTGTTTGTAAAAATGGTCCCATAGGTCGCCGTGGGTGAGGTAGTGACGGGACTGGGGTTCGAAACGATAGGCATGGTTGGGATAGGCCTGCTCCCAGGTCAGTTTCAACGCCATCACCGAGGCGATCCGACGCATCGGGCGCCGGCGGTAGGCGTAGGGGAACCAGATCTGGTCCTGCCAGCCAAATCCGGAATGGCAGTCCAGTGCCACGCTGAATGGCCGGCCAGGCAGCAGGCCTTCGATCACTGCGGCCAGGGCCTGGCTCTCCGGCTCCATGCCTTCGTCGGGTGTGCCGGTGTACCAGGGCAGACGTGCGGACAGTCGCTGGCCACCGAGCAGAAAGGCGCTGCGTTCCTGGGCGGCGATGGGAGCGTTGCGCATGAGGTCCACACCGTTGGGGTTGGAGCGCTGGTTGAGGAACATGCCCCCGGGGTTGACGATGGGCATCAGGGTAATGCGTACCTGTTGCAGCAACCCCTGCAATGTCTTGTCCCAGGCCAGACGGGCCAGCAAGGTCTTGAGCCAGGCGATGACCACCTGGGCCCCGATGCGTTCCAGGCCGTGGACACCACCCACCATCAGCACCGCCGGCGCGTCTGGCCGGCAACTGCCAAGATCCACCCGGTAAACCGGTAACGCCAGCTCATCCAGCGTTATCCGGTCCACCACCGAGGTGGCGACTGCCTCCGGTGCCTCAGCCAGAATCCGCTCCAGGTCGACCAGCTCGGGCAGGAACGTTCTCAGCAAGTGCCGTTGCCGGCGGTCACGGCCCTCCTGCTCCCGGGGAATCGACGCGTGGGGCGTCAGTGCGCGTAGTTCGGTCATAATGCTCTCCTGCCCTGAATGGGCGGAGTCTAACGGACGATTGCTACAATCCGTTGACGCCGCCAGCGCCAGGCGACCTGTCATTGTTGAGGACAGATTTCTGTTACACCCTTGTAACTCGCTTCAGGATCGCTATCCTTAAAGCTAGGTAGTAACCGAGACCCCGTGGTTTGTCATATCTTTGCAACGACGTGATCATTGCTCTGAAACCGGTCAGTTCTGACCGCGACCTCATAGTGCCCAAACAAGTAGTGCCCGAAAGACTTTCCCAATACAACCAACCCTGAAAAGGAGAAGCGACCATGCGAAAGCTCATGTCTGCCGCAATGCTCTGCGCGCTTTCCGTCCCCGCATTGGCCCAGGCCGACTGCGGTGAAGTGTCCATCACCGAAATGAATTGGGCGTCCAATACCGTGGTCACCAATGTAGCCAAGTTCATCATGGAACAGGGCTATGGCTGCGAAGTCACCGTGGTACCATCCGACACCGTCCCGGCGGTCACCTCGGTGGCTGAGAATGGCGAGCCGGATATCGTAACGGAACTCTGGCTCAACTCCGCCGGCGAAGCTTATCTGCAGTTGGAGGAACAGGGCAAAGTCGAGCGACTCGGCAAGGTTCTGGATCCGGGCGGCGTCGAAGGCTGGTGGATTCCGACCTATCTCGCCGAGGAACACCCGGAACTGACCACCATTGAGGGCGTCATGGCCAATCCGGAGCTGGTGGGTGGCCGGTTCAACAACTGCCCGAGTGGCTGGGGCTGCCGCGTGGTCAGCGATAATCTGATCCGAGCCCTGGACCTCGAATCTTCCGGCATCAAAGTGTTCAACCACGGCTCAGGGGAAACCCTGGCCTCCTCCATGGCGTCCGCGGTCCAGAACAAGGAACCCTGGTTCGGTTACTACTGGGGGCCCACGATACCACTCGGCAAGTACGACATGACCCGGGTCGATCTGGGTGAGTACAAGCCCGAGGTACACCAGCGTAACCAGACCCAGGAAGCCGAAAACCCGGGCGTCTCGGAGTTTCCGGCTGCCACGGTGTTGACGGCGGTCACCACCGATTTCAAGGAACGCGAACCGGAGGTGGCGGAAATGCTCAGCAAGCTGACCTTCAAGACGGCCACCATGAGCTCAGTGCTGGCCTGGATGGACGCCAACAACGCTTCCGGTGAAGAAGCGGCAGTATATTTTCTGTCCAACAACAGCGACGAATGGTCAGACTGGCTGAACGATTCAGCCAAGCAGAAACTGTCCAGGATTCTTGAGCAGTAATCGACCTGCCCGCCCGGAACATGGCCATCCGGCCGGTTCCGGGCACACCCTGCCCACAACCTGAACGGAATCGCGTACTCTCAGTAGAGGCTGAACGCTCATGGCAACCTATGACCCCCTGTTTTCATCCCTCGGGCTAACCGAGTGGTGTTCAGAAGGGACCAGCAATGCCCCCATGTCCATGGCGGATCTGTTGAACAAAACCAGTGGCGGCAAGGCCCAGGATGTATCGATCTGGGATCTGCCGTTTCCGTCCATGGACGCCCTGAACGAATCCTGTGCCGCCTTCCCCCAGTCCCGGGAACTTACCAAGGGTCTTGAGCAGGGCTTTCTGGCCATCAAGGATAACCTCAGCCTGGTGCTCGACCCGCTGACCCAGCCCCTGAGCTGGTTTCTGGACGGGGCGCTTTACGGCATGCTCAATACGCCCTGGTGGATCATTATTCCGCTGCTGCTCGCGGTGGTTTACCTGGTCACCAAATCCTGGCGCCTGATGCTCTTTGTCGGGGGCAACATCCTGCTCCTGGCCTTTATCGATTACTACGAATACGCCATGCAAACCCTGGCCATCATTCTGGTGTGCGCGTTTCTCTGCGTTCTGGTGGGGGTTCCGATCGGCATCGCCATGTCCCGGAGCGACATGATGCAGCGCCTGACCATTCCGGTACTGGACATGCTGCAAACGCTGCCACCGTTCGTGTACCTGATCCCGCTGATTTTCCTGTTCAGTGTCACCGAATCCAAGCTTTACGGCATCGCCATCATCCTCTATGCCATCGTCCCCGTTATCCGGCTGACCAATCTCGGCATACGGCTGGTCGACAAGGACGTCATCGAGGCGGCGAACGCCTTCGGCATGACACCCCGGCAGAAGCTGTTCAAGGTTCAGATTCCGCTGGCCCTGCCCAACATCATGGCGGGGGTGAATCAGACCATCATGATGAGCCTGGCGATGGTGGTGATTGCCTCGCTGGTGTCTGCCCCCGGCCTGGGTGTGCTGGTGCTGCGCGGCATTCGCAATCTGGAGTTGGGTGTCGGCCTGGTCTCCGGCCTCGGTATCGTGATCCTCGCCGTCATTCTCGACCGGGTCACCAAGGCGTCACTGGCGCGCATCAATGCGTCCCAGAAGCAATAAGGAGCGGCCCATGGCAAACGACATCAAGATCTCCATCAAGAACCTGTACAAGATCTTCGGGCCAACGCCGGGCGAGGCCCTGGGGCACGTCAAGCGGGGCATGGGGAAAACCGAACTGCTGGACAAACAGAACCATGTGCTTGGTCTTCGGGACATCAACGTGGATATACGCGAAGGCGAAATCACGGTGATCATGGGGCTCTCCGGCTCCGGCAAGTCGACCCTGATCCGCCACCTGAACCGTCTGATCGAGCCCACCACCGGTGAAATCCGGGTGGATGGCGAGGATGTGCTCAGCTTTGCTGAAGAGCCGCTCCGGCAGCTCCGGCGTGAGCGTATGTCGATGGTGTTCCAGAAATTCGCCCTACTGCCCCACAAGACCGTGCTGGAGAATGCCGGTATGGCCATGGACATCCGGGGCTACAAAACCGAGGACTTCGAAAGTGAGGCTCGCAAGTGGCTGACGCGCGTGGGGCTGGAGGGCAACGAGAACCAGTACCCGCACCAGCTCTCCGGTGGCATGCAGCAACGGGTTGGCATCGCCCGGGCCCTGGTGTCCAACGCCCCGATCATGCTGATGGATGAAGCGTTTTCGGCCCTCGACCCGCTGATCCGCTCCGACATGCAGGACCTGCTGCTGGCGCTTCAGGCAGAGCTGCACAAAACCATCGTCTTTATCACCCACGACCTGGACGAAGCCCTGAAACTGGCCGACCACCTGGTTATCCTGAAAGACGGTGAAGTGGTGCAGCAAGGTGATCCGCAAACCATCCTGCTGGAGCCGAACGACCCCTACATCATCGACTTCATCAGCGACATCAACCGGGCCCGCGTGCTCCGGGTACGTTCGATCATGAAGCCCCCGTCGGACAGCGATACCGACTACGCCGGCGATGTATCGCCCAGGGACAACCTGGAATCGGTGCTCGTCAAATCCGGCGGTGACACCAGCCTGATTTTCCGGGTCGCCCAACGCGGTGAAACCGTGGGGTCACTCAACATGAAAGACCTGACCCTGGCGCTGGTTCCGACACCCGCCTCGGACGCCCGCTGAGGCACCGAATCAGGCCCTGCGAGACCAATACAAACACCCGGGCATCGGCTATGATTAGAGAACGGGCCGTCGGGCACGGTCAATCGGTCTCTCAATCATGTGTCGATACCTCCTGTTATTTCTGCTGGCACTGCTGGTGGCCTGCTCACCGGCGGAAGAGCCCGGGACGGTTGGCGTTGAACCCATCGGGGCCCCTGCCATGCCCCGGGCGTTGGCGCCGGCTTCCCATGGGCGCGTTATAACGCTCGCCGCAGATCCCTGGTGCCCACACAACTGCACGGCGGGCGCCGCTCTGGAAGGGTATATGGTGGATGTCGCCCGGGAGGTGTTTGGCGAGGCCGGGTACGAGGTTCGCTACATGAACGTCAGTTGGGCCCGAGCCCTTCAACTGGCGAGGGAAGGCGTCGTCGACGGTGTGGTGGGCGCGTTTGTTGGCGATGCGCCCGACTTCATATTCCCGGACGAACCCCTGGGCTACTCCCAGATCAATCTCTACACCCACCCCCAGAGCCAATGGCTCTATCGGGGCATTGACTCCCTGCGGGGTCAGACCCTGCTGGCCATCAATGGCTACTCCTATTCGCCGGAACTGGACGCTTACATTGACGCTCACCTGCAGAATCAGGAGCGTGTCTGGATACTGTCCGGGCCGGCGCCGCTGAACCGGGCCATCTACCTGCTCGACCAGCACCGGACAGACGTGTTTCCGGAGGACCGGTATGTGCTGGAGTGGGCCATCCGGCAACTTGATGACGTTGCCATGCCCCGAACCGCCGGTCGCCTCTTCGAGGCCCGGACCTACATTGCCTTTTCACCGGCCAATCCCGAATCGCCGGAGCTTGCCCGCCTGCTTTCCGAGGGCACCCGGACGCTGCGAACGTCCGGGCGCTTCAGCAATCTGCTGGCCAGTTACGGACTGACGGACGTTGACTGAACGGCGGTGATCCGGGAGCCGTCGGGGGTCGCGAGGATCAATTCCCCACGCCGACCGATAGCCGCCCGGCGAACCCGCGACATCAGGTCCAGGAATCGTGCTTCCTGCTGCATCAGGGCCGGCGCGCAGGCCATTCGGGTAGTCGCCAGCCGGTCGAGCGTCAGGCTCTCGCCCGAGAACCGATAGTGGCCGGAGTACCGGTTGCAGGAAGCACGGCCGGCGACCCGCTGGCTATCCAGAAATTCGATGGTGATCCGGGACCGATCAATGATGCCACTGCCAGCCAGGTCTTCCACGACCCACTCTGCGCCGCGAAACAGCCGCTGGGGGTTGCCACCACAACCGTTGAAGGTCTCGCCGTCAACCGTCAGACGGGCCTGGGCCGGGTACTGGATGCCGGACATGGAGTCTTCACACAGCTGCCTCGCGACCGTAAGCGTGATCACCCCGTCATCCTGTTCGGCCCGGAATTCGCGCCCGTGGCGATTGGCGGTGACCACCTCAACGGCCAGCCGCCGGGTGCCCTTTTCTTCGTAGGGCCGGGTCAGGAACAGCTCGTCGCCTTCAATGGTCGCGTGCCAGAATGGCTCATTGCCCCGGGCTTCGAACGGCATCGCCAATGCACCCGGCTGCAGGCACTCGGGGTAAGTCTGATCCCGAATCGAAAGCGTGGCCCGCTCACCCTTACTCCAGAACCAGGTGCTGTCGTCACCGGGGGCAACGTAGCGGGCACCGGAGGCGCTCGTTTCCGGTTTCAGTAACAGCCGCTTGCCCTGATAGTCGATGCCCAGCAAATCACTGCCCTCGACATCTCCTACCTCGATCGCCAACTGACCACAGGCGTACTGGCCGGCAACCGTGGGGCCGGACGGTGGCGGAGCGGTGGCACAGGCGGTGAACATAAGCGCCGTGGCGGTAACGACGGACAACAGACACACTCGTCGTGAGTACATAATCAGATCCCTTGCTTCAGTACGTAACCGGCGTCATTTTACGGGCCTGCGGGTATCGATGCCATCCTTCCTATCCGCGGCCCGGGCCATTATGCTTGGAACCACCTTTCCGGAGACACCTCATGGCCCTTAAACTCTATCAGTTCGCCATTTCCCATTATTGCGAAAAAGTCCGCTGGGCCCTCGATTACAAGGGCCTGCAATACCAGACCATCAACCTGCTCCCCGGGCAGCACATCAAGACTGTCCGTTCACTCACCGGCGGCGACGCCTCCGTTCCGGTGCTGGTTCACGATGGCCACGGGGTCCAGGGTTCTTCGCGGATTCTGGATTACCTGGACGACACCTTCGCCGAGCGGCCACTGACGCTCTCCGAGCCGGAGCCCCGGGCCCAGGCCCTGGCCTGGGAGCAGCGGCTGGACACCGAAGCGGGCCCCGCCGTCCGCTGCTACGCCTACCATCATTTGCTGCAGCGCCCGAAGCTGGTCATCCCCATGCTCGCCGCCGGCACCCCGTTCTACAACCGGTTTCTGCTCAGCCTGGTGTTCAGCCGTGTTGAGGAGACCATGCGCAAGTGGATGAAGATCAACGAGAAAACCGCTGAAGGCTCACGCCACACCCTGGAAACCCTGCTGACCGATCTGGCCGAGGCCTATCGCCAGAATCCATTCCTGGCCGGTGACCGCTTTTCCCGGGCGGACCTCACCGCCGCCGCTCTGTTTGCCCCCCTGTTCCAGCCACACCAGTACCCGGTGCCCTGGCCGGACACCCGCCGGATCCCCGGCGATATGGAGGCCTGGCTGGCACAGTGGCAAACGGAAATCCAGGCGCTGGCCGGGCACTACCAGAGCCATCGGTAACCGGTTCGGCGCCAGGCCGGAGTGGCGCAAACCGACAGGGCGGTTGGCGGGAAACGACAGTCGTAATCCCGCCCTGCCGTGTCAGACTATCCACTCCCTCACTTCCCGTCCGACAGGTGCGTCATGGCTCTGACCGACATGTTCCTGGCCGTGCTTGAACACAGCGGTCTGCTCACCCTCTGGCAGGCCGTGGCGCCCTGGCTGGCCCTGGACGAACGACAACTGATTTTCCTTCTGGCCACGCCGGTGTTTATCGCCGTTGCGGTCTGGGAGTACCTCCGGATTCGCCACGACCCGGCACGAATGGATACCCGGGAAGCGCTCCGTAACTTTGTCCTTGGTGCCGGTTACCAGACTACCGAATTGCTGTTTGCCGGCGTGATTGCCTTTCCGGTTTACGCCCTGTGCTACCACTACCGGCTGTTTGATATCGAGCTGAGCTGGCTCACCGGGTTGCTGACCTTCCTGGGCGTCGACTTCTGCTTTTACTGGATGCACCGGGCAAGCCACCGGGTGCGCTGGTTCTGGGCCGCCCATGTGGTACACCATTCCTCCGCCCGGATGAACTTTTCCACCGCCATGCGCCAGAACGCCACCAACATTTTCAATGGGGTCTGGGTGTTTTACCTGCCTCTGGCGCTGCTGGGGTTCAACCCGGTCTGGATTGGTGTCGCCTATGCCCTGTCACTGGTCTATCAGTTCTTTATCCATACCACCGTGGTGGGACGGCTGCCCGCCGTGATCGAACGGATATTCAATACCCCCAGCCACCACCGGGTTCACCACGGTCGCAACCCGGGTTACATTGATCGAAATTATGGCGGCACGCTGATTGTCTGGGACCGGTTGTTCGGTACTTTTGTGGATGAGCGGGCCGGTGATCCGCCGGAGTATGGCATTACCCGCCCGGTGCCATCGAACCGCCTGTTGGTGCTCTGGACC
Organism: uncultured Marinobacter sp.; assembly: GCA_966210405.1. GTDB lineage: Bacteria > Pseudomonadota > Gammaproteobacteria > Pseudomonadales > Oleiphilaceae > Marinobacter. The sequence goes on along the minus strand of CBIHLH010000015.1, from coordinate 21,208 downwards.
CACGAATACGTGGACCTGTTCCGCGACATGGCCCGCCCGGGCGGATTATTGTCACGGCTCAGACACCTTTGGAAACCGCCGGAGTGGGAACGTCCGGCCCCTTCGGACTCAGGGACTCGCGATGCACGAACTGCCACTGACACTGACCACGACCGATAACCACACCATTGCCGGTACGGTATTTCAGCCCGAGCAGCCCCGGGCGGCCCTGGTGATTGCCCATGGCATGGCCGAACACGCGGCTCGCTACACCGGATTTGCCCGCTGGCTGGCCGGCCACGGCATCGCGGTGACCACGTATGACCATCGGGGGCACGGCCGCCACTGCCCGCCCGACCTGCTCGGTCATTTCAGCGATAGCCGGGGCTGGAGCAAGGTAACAGACGATCTGCTCCGGGTGCTGCAGGCAACCCGGGCCCGGTTTCCCGGCGTACCGCTGATCCTGCTGGGGCACAGCATGGGGTCCTTCATTGCCCAGAGCTGCGCCCAGCGCCATGGCGAGGCCCTGGATGCCCTCATCCTGAGTGCCACCAACCGCATTCACCGGCCCCAGCTTCAGGCGTCCCGGGCGTTGATCGGCAGCATCCGGGCACTCTACGGCAACCGTCACCGCAGCCCGACCATCGCGAAAATGACCTTTGGCAAGTTCAATAGCCTGTTTGGCCCCAACCGGACCGCCAGCGACTGGCTCAGCCGGGATACCCGCCAGGTGGACCGCTATCTGGCCGACCCGTTATGTGGCTTCGAATGCACCACCGGCCTGTGGCATGATTTTATCGGCGGCATGCTGGGCCTTGATCCCACCCGATGGCGCAAGGACCTGCCGGTGCACCTGTTTGCCGGCACCCGGGATCCGGTCGGGGAAATGGGCCAGGGCATCCGCCGGCACTTCCGTACCATACGGGAGGCCGGCATACGCTCGGTGAGCATCCGACTGTTCGAGGGAGGCCGGCATGAAATGCTGAACGAGACCAACGCCGACGAAGTCTGGACCCACGTTCTGACCTTGTGCACCCCGGGGACGGACCGGCATGATGGCCCTATCGGGCTGCCCCCGATGGAAACCCTCTGACATCCGGGAACCACTCCTGTGCCACGACTGATCCAACGACCGCTTCGCTTGCTGGTGCTGACATGGCTGCTGGGCGTGAGTAGCAGCGCCATGGCGGTTGATCTCCGGCTTGCCGTCGCCGCCAACTTCACCGATACCGCCCGGAAGCTGATGGCCGCCTTCGCGGATACCACCGGCCTGGAAGCGTCGGCAAGCTACGGCTCAACCGGCAAGCTCTACGCGCAGATTCGCAACGGTGCGCCCTTCGACGTGTTTCTCGCGGCCGACAGTCGACGCCCGGAACTGCTGGAACAACAGGGCCTGGGCCTGCCGGGCAGCCGGTTCACCTATGCCCGGGGCACCCTGGTGCTCTGGAGCCCGGAACCCGACACCCTGGCAACCCCGGAGGCCTGGCTTGCCGCCGGTGATTTTAAACGGCTCGCCATGGCCAATCCGAAAACCGCACCCTATGGCCTGGCGGCTCAACAGGTTCTGGCTCACCTGGAGCTCTGGCAGCCGCTACAGCCGAAGCTGGTCCGGGGCGAGTCCATTGCCCAGGCGTTCCAGTTCGTGGCCACCAGCAATGCCCAGGCCGGGTTTGTGGCACTCGCCCAGGTTATCGCCTGGCCAGGGCCGGAAGGCGCGCTCTGGCGAATTCCCCGGGAGTACTATTCCCCGGTCAATCAACAGGCTATCCTTCTGAGCCATGGCCGGGAAAACGACGCCGCGCACCAGTGGCTGACGTTTCTCCACAGCCCCCGTGCCCAACGCATCATTCAACAGTACGGTTACGACACCTCCGACTAGCCGGTCACCCGGTCGACCCTATGCATGCATACTGGGAGCCAGTCTGGCTCACACTGAAACTGGCCAGCGTCACCACGGTCCTGCTGTTGGTGATTGGCACCCCCATCGCCTGGTGGCTCGCCCGCAGCCGCCACTGGTTGCGGCAACCGGTAGCGGCGATTGTGGCGCTGCCCCTGGTACTGCCGCCCACGGTGCTCGGCTTCTACCTGCTGCTCCTGATGGGGCCGGATGGCGTGGTCGGACGCCTCACCGAACAGCTCGGCCTGGGGCTGCTTCCGTTTACCTTCGAAGGTCTGGTGGTGGCCTCGGTAATCTACTCATTGCCGTTTACCGTCCAGCCCCTGCAAAACGCCTTCCAGACCATCAACCAACAACTGCTGGAAGTGGCCGCCACCCTGCGGGCCTCGCCCATGGACCGCTTCTTCTCCCTGGTGATCCCACTGGCACGCCCGGGTTTCCTGACCGCTGGCGTGTTGACGTTTGCCCACACCATTGGTGAGTTCGGGGTGGTATTGATGATTGGCGGCAACATACCGGGCGAGACCAAGGTGTTGTCCGTGGCGATCTACGACCATGTGGAATCCCTGGAGTATACCCAGGCCCACTGGCTGGCGGCGGGTATGGTTGCGTTCTCCTTCGTGGTCCTGGTATCGCTGTATTCGGTGAACGGTCGCTGGCAGCCAGGGGTGGTGAAATGACTGCAATCCCAGGCATTGAGGCCCGCTTCCACTGCCGCCTCGGAGACTTCCTGCTGGACGTCGACCTGGCGCTGCCCGGTTCGGGAGTCACCGCGCTTTTCGGCCATTCCGGATGCGGCAAAACCACCCTGCTGCGTTGTATCGCCGGGTTACAGGCCGCCTCGGGCACCCTGACCGTCAACGGCGAGCGCTGGCAGTCCGGCACCGACAGCCGCCCCGTGCACCAGCGCCCGCTGGCTTACGTGTTCCAGGAGACCGGCCTGTTCCCGCATCTGTCGGTCCGGGGCAATCTCCACTATGGCTACCGGCGCATTAACCGGGCGGAACGAAGGGTCACCCTTGAGCAGGCGGTGGCCTGGCTGGGGCTTTCCCATTTGCTGGACCGGATGCCCGACAAGCTCTCCGGCGGTGAACGCCAGCGGGTCGCCATGGCCCGGGCAGTGCTGACCAGCCCCCGCCTGCTGCTCATGGACGAACCCTTATCGGCCCTGGATCAGGCCAGCAAGCGGGAGATCATGCCGTACCTGGAACGGTTGAGGGACAGCCTGGCGATACCGATTATCTATGTCTCCCACTCGGTCGCTGAAGTTGCACGGCTCGCCGATCACGTGGTGATGATGGACAACGGCCGGGTTGCGGCCGAAGGACCGCTCCAAGACACCCTGGCCCGAACCGACCAGCCCTTTGGGCTCGGGGAGGACACCAGCATCATTCTCAGCGCAACGGTGACCGAACGGGATACCCAGTGGCAACTCTGCCGGGCAGACTTTGACGGCGGCCATCTGTGGTTGAGGGATGACCGGGACTTTACAGACGGCCAGCAGGTCCGCATTCAGGTTCTGGCACGGGATGTCAGCCTCGCCCTGGCGGCCTATCCGGATCAGAGCACCCAGAACCTGGTGCCAGCGCGCATTGACGCCATCACCCCGGAAACCTCTCCGGGCACTACCCTGATACGCCTGTTTGCGGGCAAGACCCCATTCCTCTCGAGGCTGACTACGCGTTCCGTGCACCAGCTTGACCTGGCGCCCGGGCATCAGGTCTGGATGCAGATCAAATCCGTTGCCATCGTCGATTGATGCTGGCCGGGGCGCAGTGTCCCGACTGCCCCCGAATCTGGCCCCGATAACCGCAGCCGTAGCGTGTTATCGGCGTTACCCTGTCAACCATCACATCATTCCCCGGCAGGATAGGCGGTAACGTGACCTATAAACGCGAGCACTGGGTAACCAGTGGCAACCTGAGCCTCTACGCCGTGGCCGAAGGTAAAGTGGACGCCACGCCTCTGGTACTGGTGCACGGCTACCCGGACAACCACCGCATCTGGGACGATGTAGTCGAAGTTCTGGGGCAGTCGTATTTCATCATCCGGTATGACGTGCGCGGCGCCGGACGCTCCGGAAAACCAAAGCGCGCCCGCGACTACCGCATGGCACTACTGGCCCGGGACCTGGAAGCTGTGGTCGATGCGATTATTCCTGACCGGGACTTTCACCTGGCCGCCCACGACTGGGGAGCCATCCAGAGCTGGGAATCGGTGACCTCAGGCAGGCTGCAATCCCGAGTTGCGTCCTATACGTCCATTTCCGGCCCCTGCCTGGATCACGTTGCATTCTGGGTTCGACGGCGGATAACAGACGTTTTCGACGGTGGTACCCGGGCCGTAGCACAGCAGTTGGCCCGCTCCTGGTATGTGGCATTCTTCCAGTTGCCACTGTTGCCGGAACTGGCCTGGCGGGCAGGTCTTGACCGGGCCTGGCCATCATTACTGAGCAGGCGCGAGGGTGTCACCAAAGCCCACACCAATACCCACCAGAGGAGCGACGGCCGGTACGGCGTCAACCTGTACCGGGCCAATATCATACCGAGACTCCGACACCCGGAAGCCCGGCATGCCCGATGCCCGGTGCAGATCATCATTCCGACCCGGGACCGGTATGTTGGCAGCCCCTTGTTCAGCAATCAGGTCAGTTGGACCGGCAAGCTGACCCGGGTGGAGCTGGACGCCCCCCACTGGGTGCTGCTGACCGATCCCGGCAGGGTGGCTGGCAAACTGGATCAGTTCATCAGCGATGTCCGGAACAGCTCGCCGGTGGCCTGACACGAAAAAGACCGCGCACCAGGCAGCGGTCTTTTTCAAATCGTATCCGGGAGGAAAGCGGAACGCCTCACCGTGTGCCGTAAACCACCATGGTCTTGCCCTTTACCCGGACCAGCCCCTGGTCTTCCAGGGTTTTCAACACCCGGCCAACCATTTCACGGGAGCAGCCCACGATGCGCCCGATTTCCTGCCGGGTGATCTTGATCTGCATGCCGTCCGGGTGGGTCATCGCATCCGGCTCCTTGCACAGATCCAGCAAGGTGCGGGCAACGCGGCCGGTCACGTCGAGAAACGCCAGATCACCGACCTTGCGGGTGGTCTGACGTAGACGGGAGGCCATCTGTTCACCAATGAAATACAGCACCCGTGGGTCCTGCTGGGCAATCTCCCGGAACTTGGTGTAACTGATCTCGGCCACTTCGCACTCGGTCTTGGCCTTCACCCAGGCACTGCGGGAGTCCATGTTGTCAAACAGCCCCATTTCACCGAAAAAGTCACCGGCGTTAAGGTACGCCATGATCATTTCCCGGCCGTCATCGTCCTCGATAATGACGGTGACCGAGCCTTTCACGATGTAAAACAGGGAGTCGCTCTTGTCACCCGCGTAAATAATGGTGCTCTTGGCGGGGTAACGCCGACGATGGCACTGCGATAGGAAATAGTCGAGATGCTTGGTCTTTTGCTCAACCGGCTTGACGATAGTGGCCATAATGCGAGTCGTGCCTCCTCAGATACTGGCGGGTCCGATGATTGTTATACACCCGGCTTTCCCTGCGGGTTCGTTCATTATTCTTGCAAATCAGCGCAACTTATAACAAGAAGGCCTGTTCCGGGCAACCGAAAGAGTATACACCATGTCGCCCGCCATGCACCGACCAGCTGTCGCGTTGCCGTGTCTGTGCTAGCATCCGCTGCAATAACCTGTATTCGCGCACACCACGCCTTACAACGGAGAGCACACGCGATGAAAGCAAGCGTCGATTGGTCCGGCAATGCCAGTTTCAGGGTGACCAGTGGCAGTGGCCATAGCATCCAGCTCGATGGCCCGCCGGACCACGGTGGCAAGAACCTGGGCCCGCGCCCCATGGAAATGATCCTGATGGGGCTCGGCGGTTGCTCCTCGTTTGATGTGATGACTATTCTGAAAAAGAGTCGGCAGGACGTCACCGCCTGCCATGCGGAGCTGGAAGCCGAACGGGCCGACGCCGTGCCGGCGGTCTTTACCCGGATTCACCTGCACTTCGTGGTCACCGGCCACAACCTCAAGGAAAACCAGGTAAAGCGGGCCGTCAGCCTGTCGGCGGAAAAATACTGCTCAGCGTCTATCATGCTGGAAAAGGCGGGTGTGGAGATCACTCACAGCCATGAGATCCGCGCGGCGGAGTAGCCGTTGTCACCCCGGCCGGGGCAGCGTGTTCCCGGACCTCCCGGGGGGCCACAGTGGCGGCGACCACGAGGGAGGCTAAAATGTCGGTGCGGCATCTATTCTTTGTTACTCGCGGTGTGCATAATACGCACCCTTCTCCGCCGGTCTGCGCAAAAGGTGAACAACCCGGTCAGTAGTCGGTGGCGGCCTCGGCAGAGCGCTCCTGAGCAGCTCTGCAGTCATTCATCTCCATTGTCCGGAGGGGCTGAGCATGGAATCCAAACTCCAGCTGCACGGTTTCAACAACCTGACCAAATCGTTGAGCTTTAACATCTACGATATCTGTTACGCGCAGACCGAAGAGCAACGCGAAGCGTACATCGACTACATCGACGAGATGTACAATGCCGAACGCCTGACCCAGATTCTGACCGACGTGGTCAAAATCATCGGCGCCAACGTTCTGAATATTGCCCGCCAGGATTACGAGCCCCACGGCGCCTCGGTGACCATGCTGATCGCCGAGCATGAACTGAGCAGTGGAGAGTCGGACAACGAAGAGTCACCAGGCCCCCTGCCCGACACTATTGTCGCGCACCTCGACAAAAGCCACGTGACCGTCCACACCTATCCGGAAAGCCATCCGCACGACGGCGTCAGTACCTTTCGGGCAGACATCGACGTCTCCACCTGCGGCCTGATCTCGCCCCTCAAGGTGCTGAACTACCTGATCCACAGCTTTGATTCCGACGTGGTGACCGTGGACTACCGGGTACGCGGTTTCACTCGCGACGTGGACGGCACCAAGCATTACATCGATCACGACATCAACTCGATCCAGAACTATCTGACCGAGGATACCCAGAATGCGTACCAGATGATCGACGTCAATGTGTACCAGGAAAACCTGTTCCACACCAAGATGATGCTGAAAAACTTCAACCTGGATAACTACGTGTTCGGTGTCAACGCCAGCGACCTCGATACACAGGAAGCCCAGTCGATCGAAGACCGCCTGCGCCGTGAAATGCTGGAGATTTTTTACTCCCGAAACGTGGAGTAGGTGAGCAGCGGTGGCGCCCCGGGCGGGTCACCACCGGTCCTTCAGTTTTTTTGATGTCGCCCGCCAGATTTCTGCGTTTTATATCCACCCCCTGGTACGGTTAACTGTCTCCCATACCCGAGAAAGGAGAACACCATGACCGTACGCACTCTGAAACAGACCATCCCTGCCCTGGAAACATCCGACGGTGCCGGTGTGCGGATCAAACGCTCCATTGGCCAGCACCAGAGCATCCGCCTGGATCCATTCCTGATGCTGGACGAGTTCGGTTCGGATCAGCCCCAGGACTATATCGCCGGCTTCCCATCCCACCCGCACCGGGGTTTCGAGACCGTCACCTACATGATCGAAGGGCACATGTTGCACGAGGATCACCTGGGCAATCGCGGCAACCTCCGCAACGGCGGCGTGCAGTGGATGACCGCGGGCCGGGGCATCGTGCACTCGGAAATGCCCCAGCAGGAATCCGGTCTGATGCGAGGCTTCCAGCTCTGGCTGAACCTGCCGGCGGCGGAAAAAATGAAACCTGCCGGCTATCGGGATATTCAGCCCGAAGACATCCCCGGCTTCCAGCGGGACGATGCCACCATCAAGCTGATTGCCGGCGAGCTGGACGTTGCGGGTGAGACACTGACCGGCGCCGTGTCGGGTGGGTCAACCCGACCACTGTACGCCGACATCCAGCTCGATCCTCACGGCAGGCTAGCCCTGCCGGTCGCGGCGGATCTGAATGCCATGGTGTACCTGTATGAGGGCGACGCCAGTCTGGGTGACAAGGAGAGCGAGCAACCGCTCACACGCTCGGCGGCCAATGTGCTGGCCGAAGGCGATGAGCTGCGTCTTGCCGCCGGTGCCCGGGGGGCGCGATTGCTGCTCATCGCTGGCCGGCCTATCGGCGAGCCGGTGGTGCAGTATGGCCCGTTTGTGATGAACACCCGGGAGGAAATCGAGCAGACCCTGCGCGATTACCGGGATGGACGCCTGACGGCCTGAGCCTCAGGCAAACGGCTTGTGGGACATCAGCCGCTGTACCATGGGCCTGACAATCAGGTCCATGGCCAGCGGCATTTTTGTGCCCGGAATCACCAGGGTGTCATGGCGGGACAGCGAACTGTTGGGGATCACTTGCAGCAGGTAGGGAAACTCGATTTCGGACGGGTCCCGGAACCGGATAACCAGCAGGCTCTCATCTTCGGTGGGCACATCCCGGACCACAAACGGGTTGGAGGTATCCACCAGGGGAATGCGCTGGAAGTTGATGTGGGTGTGGGAGAACTGCGGCACGATATCGTGCACGTAATCGTCCATCCGGTTGATAATGGTCTCTACCACCGCGTCCTGACTGTATCCGCGCTTATGGGTATCCCGGTGTATTTTCTGGATCCATTCCAGGTTCACGATGGGTACCATGCCAATCAGCAGATCGACGTACTGGGCAATATTGTAGCTGTCCCTCACCACGCCGCCATGCAGGCCTTCGTAGAACAGCAGGTCAGTGTCGGCAGGTAATGGCCCCCAGGGCGTGAAGGTGCCCGGCTTGTGTCCATCGGCCACCAGGGCCCGGTCCTCATCATGCACGTACTGGCGATAGCGGCCGTTACCCGTGTGGCCGTAGTCGTAGAACAGCGCCTCCAGCTTGTCGATGTGATTGGCCGCCAGGGCGAAATGGTTACGCTCGCCAAACTGGCCCTTGGCGGCCAGCCGGGCCATCTGCTCCCGGTTGTAGCGGTGAAAGCTGTCACCACTGACCATGGCGGCCCGGAGCCCCTCACTGGCGAACATTCGGCTGAAGATCTGGCCGGTGGTGGTGGTGCCGGCGCCGGAGGAACCGGTAACCGCAATAATCGGATGACGTTTTGACATGAGGGGCAACGTGCCGGCGTTAGGGATGAATGGTCAGGTAAGGCTGTCGAGCAACCGGGGCTTCTCAACCACAAAGCCCTGAGCGTAATCGACACCCAATTGCCTCAGCATATCCAGAACGTCCCGGGATTCAACCCGGGAGGCAATGACCTCACGCTTCATATAGTGCGCCATGTCGACCATGGATTGCACCATGGCCCGGTCCGTCTGGCTGGTGGTCAACTGATTGGTAAAAGCGCTGTCTATTTTGATGATGTCGACCGGAAGCGAGCGCATGAACTCAAAAGAGCTGGGGCCACTGCCAAAGTTACCCAGGCAAAAACGGCAGCCCAGCTCCTTCATCTCGAGAATGAAATCGGCGACCGCCTCGACATCGGCAATGGCCGAGGCTTCAGTGAGTTCGAACCACAGCCGCTCAATGGGGGCATTCTTCTCGCTGAGCTTCTCATAGATGAACTCCAGCAGCGACTGGTCATTCAGGGAATAGCCCGACAGGTTGATGCAGATGCCGCCAAAGTGCCGGGGGTCCGGTGCGTGCTCCCGCAGCCAGTCCAGCAGTTGCCCCACAACCCAGCGATCCACCGCCTGCATCCGGTCATAACGCTCTGCCATGCGGACGAAATCCTGCCCGGTGATCAGGGTGCCGGCATCGTCGTACATGCTGATCAGCACCTCATACTGGGCGGGCATTGTGGTGTGGGCGTGCAACGGGATGATTTTCTGGCAACGCAGCAGCATCCGCTCTTCGTTCAGATCGCTCAGCCCCGCAACTTTCGCGGCAATCTGTTCCTGCCTGGACTGATCGTCGGCACCAAGCGAGTATTCAGCCCACTTGCCATGGCCCAACTGACGGGCGGAGGCCAGCGCCTGTTCAGAGGCCCGCAGCCAGCGCTCGGCACTGACCAGGGCCGGCAGCTCGGCAACCATGCCGACACTGGCCGACAGCCGGTAACTGCGCCCATCAAACGTGAACTCCTCCGCCTCAACGGACTTGATCAGCGCCTCCGCCGCCTGATGGGCGTTTTCCTCCGGCACCAGCATGGCGAACTCATTCCCGGCCAGGCGGGCAACCGGCATACCGTCCCCGACCTGGCTGCAAAGCAGCTCGGCCATCCGTTTGAGGGTCTGGTCGCCGGCCTGATAACCGGCGGTATCGTTCAGCAGCCGGAACCGCCTCAGGTCCAGGCGCAGCAACGACCGCGGATCTTCCCGCCGCGCCAGTTGCTGGTCCAGCATGCGCTCAAACTCCCGGCGCCCCAGCAGACCCGTCAGTTCGTCGTGGGTCGAGGCCCAGGACAGCTGGTCATAGACCTTGCGCACCATGCGATCAATACTTTCGTCCACCAGAGGCCGCTCGTACTGACTGTCGGGCACGATGATGCCCTTACGCATCTGCCGGGCCAGGGCGTCCAGCTCCAGTTCCACCACGCGCATGCCCTGGTGGTTCACAAAGACAAAGCGGCTGAACCCACGGGCCACCCAGACCAGGCGGATGTACTGGGGCTCGTCCGGTTTTTCCTGATCCCGTAACCAGTCGCCGGTGCGCAGCTGCTGGGCGCGATTGATCCAGCGCTGCAGACTGCGCTGCTCCCGCTCAGACAGGGTCTGCTGAGTGGTTTTCCCGGGTTCCGCGGGCGGCATGTCCACCAGCTCTGGTGGTTTGTCGGGGCTGCGTACGAGGAATTGCTTCAGTTCGTCACGAATCTGCGACGACGGCATGTGGTTACTGGAAATGGACGCCAGGCCATCCTGGATGACCCGCAACAGTTCCGGCAGATTCACCGCGCCGTCAGGCTCTTCGGCGAAGGCCAGCAACGAGTCGATCACCACCAGGTAATCCTGCCAGAGCTGGCTGTCTGGCCCCTGGCGTATCCAGGTCAGCGACAGCAGGTCGCGCCAGCCACCATCCAGCAGGCTGAGCGCCGCCTTTGGCACCTTGCGCCCGGCCAGCTTGTGGTTCAGCACCTCAGCCACCGCCTTCTTGGACTCCGCCACTTTCTGGGCGCCCTCGGCGGCCGCGGTCACCCGCTCCACATTGCGGCGGTACACCAGGTTCTGGCGATCAATCAGGGTATCGAGTTCCTGAACGGTATGATCGAACACACCGATGTCCTGCTCGAAGTCCGACGCGATCCGCTGAATCAACTCGTCCACCCGCCGCTGCACCACCGGGTTGATACGCCCCCCCTTCACGCCCAGCTGTGCCAGACGGTTCATCACCCCGCGCACGGGGCTGTCGTGATCGTCAAAAAACGCCGGATCCCGCATCACCACTTTCAGCACAGGCACTTCAAGCTGACGCATCCGGGCCTGAGCGTAGTCGCTGAGCTTCGGGCTCTCCACGATCGACCGGAAGAAGCGGTCAACCACGTCGAGGGTTTCCTGTTGCTCCTCGTCCAGCTTTTTATCGCCAATGTCCCGAACTTTTTCCACCACCCGGTCCCGCAACGGAACCGGTTCGTTACCGGCCTCAACAGGCTGGACCTGCAACTGCTGCAACTCTCGCTGCAGTTCACCGGCGGACAGTGGCCTGGCGTTGGGGGGGAACGCCACCGGTTCCGGATCCCCCCGGGCCGCCCGACTGGCGCTAAGGGTACCCAACAGGTTGCGGACGGTGGCGAACGCCGTCTGGGCGGTCTGGGCGTAGCCCCGGAACTCCCCGCCCGTGCGGCCGACCTTGCGCCGGGTCTCGGGCGGTGGCACCGGGGCTTCAGCCGCCGTTTCCACAGCGCTTTCGGCCGATTCCGACGACTTTGGGGGGGTCGGCTTCTGTTCCGGCCTGGTGTTGGCCTGCTCACTGAGGTATTTGCTCAGGTCCAGATCCGGCAACACGCCATGGCGAATCAGGATATTGTTCAGTTCGGTGTAGAGTGGCCCCAACTGCTGCAACACCGTTTGCTCAAACGCCCGGAGGCAGACCTTTTCCACCTCCCTGGAGGCTTTCAGCTGGCTCAGCCCGGCATGGAAGGACTCACACACCAGCGACGGCCCCAGGGGGTTGTGATGTCCGGTGGCATTGGCGACGCCAAGCTTGTCCAGGCGCAGTTTGAGCTGCAACAAATCTCCCCGATACAGGGTGTCCGCCTTGGTCACCATCACCCGGATGGTCAGCCAGTCTTCAAACTCGCCCTTGTCCACCACCGACAGTTCGGATCCCGGAAACCCCTTTGGTGCCGGTTTCAGCGGAGACTCCAGGCTACGGGCCATCTGGTGCCAGATCACCCGCTGGCGGGCCTGGATCTGCCCGGACGCATCCATGTACTCATTGGCCTGCTGGTCGTTGGCGGCTTTCTGGGCAGCGGCTTTCAGAAATGTCGCCATGGTCACGAAACAGGTGTCCATGAGCGGCTCAATATACTGAATCACCGCCTTGGCAGACTGATGCAGAACAAATTGCACCCGTTCACTGGGCGGCCGGAGGGAGGACCGGTCCTGGTGGCGAGACGCGCCACACTGTTTGAGCATGGCGTCCAAGGCCTCGGGGTTGGGGCGGGTGAAGTGCACTCCCATGGCGCCATCGATACGGCGCACGATGCTGACATGCAACTCGTGACGCCGGGCACCTTCCAGACCACGAAAACGCACCACAAACTCCGGCGGGGTGCCTGGCGCCAGCGCCCGGTCAAGCTTGCGGGAGGTGTCTCCGGAATAACGGATAAACAGGCCTTCGGCACAAAAGTCGGCAATCTGACATGGCCACATCTCACCGGTTCCCAGATCAATCTGGGCAGCGAGCTTAATCGGCTGTCGGGGGCTGCTACGACGTTCTCTCGGATCCATGAACTACCTGATATATCGCAAAGCCGGAAGGATCGCCGGGCAACTGGCCCGCCACCGGCTCGCGTCCCTGAAACGATGACGGATGCCACCTGCTACTATTGGAACCTGACAGTAATATAGCCGCCTGACTCGTGCAGACAACCGGCTTCACTATATCATCCGGGCCCATGAAACAGCTTAGTCAGATCTATCTTCTTTTGCTACTGGTAACCGTACTGACCGGGTGTTCGACCATTGGCTACTATACCCAGGCCATTGGCGGCCACACGCACCTGATGATGTCGGGAGAACCGGTGGCCTCGCTGATCGCCGACAAACAGACACCACCGGCCCTGCGCCGGAAACTGACCCGCTCACTGCAGGCCCGGCAATTCGCCGCCGATGTTCTGGCGCTGCCTGTCGATGAGGCGTTTCTGGATTATGTCGAGCTCGGTCGGCACTGGGTTGTGGTTAACCTGGTGGCCGTGCCGGAATTCTCCCTGCAGCCCCATTGCTGGTGCTATCCGCTACTAGGGTGTCAGGCGTACCGGGGCTATTTCAACCTGGACGACGCGAACGCCGAACAATCACAGTTCCAGGCCAGGGGCTACGATACGATGGTGGCCGGCGTGACCGCCTACTCCACGCTGGGCTGGTTCGATGATCCCCTGCACTCCGGCTTCACCGCCCTGCCCGATGACCGGATGGTTGCCCTGATGTTCCACGAACTCGCTCATCGGGTTGTGTATATTTCCGGGGACACCACATTCAACGAGAGCTTCGCCACGGCGGTGGAACTGGAGGGCTTGAAACGATGGCTGGAGCGGCAGGGCCGGCAGGCTCAGTTTGGCAAAGCGCTGGCCCGTCTCCGGCAACGCCATCAGACCCTGGCCCTGGTGCAATCGACAGCGGCCGAACTGGAAGCCCTCTACCAACAGCGCGACACCCTGCCTCTGCCCCGGCTCAGGCACCGGAAAGCCGCCCTGTTTGCCGACCTGCAGGACCGGTACGCGGCGCAGTCGGAACACTGGGACACCCCCGGGCCCTTCGGACCTCCACCCGTTTCGCTGAACAACGCCCATCTCGCCCTGTTCCGACAATACAACCAGCAGGTTCCGGCATTCCGCCAGTTGCTGAAAGACCAGGGCGGCGATTTCGCCGCCTTCTACCGCGCCGTGAAGACCCTGTCGGCACTCCCCGAGGCCAGCCGCAATGCGCGCCTGGCAGACCTGTCAGAGCGGTTTGAAGAATACTTTTGAATTTCGCTGGGTGTTGTAGGACGCCAGTTTGGGACCGGGCAGGGACTGCACCGTGGAGGGCTGGAAGCCCCGCTCCCGGAACCAGTGTTCGGTCTGGGTGGTGAGCACAAACAACTTCTGAATGCCCTGGCCCCGGGCCAGTTTCTCAACCATGGCCAGAATCTCATCGCCCCGACCGGCGCGCCGATAAGACGGATCCACCGCGAAACAGGACAGCTCGCCAGCGCCCTCATCCGGATAGCTGTAGAGGGCGGCGCAACCTACGATCGTGCCATCGCGCTCGGCCACCACGAAGCGATCAATCTCGGTTTCCAGCATCTCCCGGGACCGGCGCACCAGAATGCCCTGCTCTTCCAGCGGCTGGATCAGTTCCAGCACACCGCCAATATCCTCGACCCGGGCCTGGCGCACCTGCTCATAGTTATCGCCACTGACCAGAGTGCCGGAGCCATCCCGGGTAAAGAGCTCCTCCAGCAACGCACCGTCGTTAACGTAACTGATAATGTGGGCCCGCCGCACGCCCTTCACACAGGCATCACAGGCGGCTCTCAGCAGCGCGGCATCATGCCCGGTAACGGTTCCGTCCGCCAGGCGCTCAGAGGCCTGGCGGGCAGACAGTTCACGTATCAGCACGCCATCCTGCTCCAGCAGGCCTTCATCATCAATAAACACAATCAGCTTCTCGGCCTGCAAGGCCGCCGCCACCTGACTGCCCACATCTTCATAAGACAGATTGAACGCATCGCCGGTGGGGGAATAGCCCATCGGCGGCAACAGCACGATATGGCCCAGCTCCAGCAGTTTCTCAATACCGGCACCGTCGACACGCCGGACTTTGCCGGTGTAACCGAAGTCCATGCCATCCAGCACACCCACCGGCCGGGCCGCGACAAAATTACCGCTACTCACCCGGATGCGGGCGTTGTGCATGGGCGAGTTCACCAGCCCCATGGACAGCTGGCTTTCAAGATAGGCGCGTAGCCCGCCAATGGCTTCCATCACCATCGGCAGTTGCGCTTCCGGTGTAATACGCAGGCCCCGGGAAAATGACGACTCGATGCCGGCGCCGTCCAGGCGGCTCTGAATCTGCGGGCGGGCACCAAAGGCAACGACCAATCGCACACCGAGACTGCTCAACAACGCGATGTCATGGATGATATTGATGAAATTGCCATGCTCAATGGCATCCCCCGGAATCGTCAGCACCACCGTACGTCCGCGATGGGCGTTGATGTAAGGGGATGAATGACGGAATCCGTGCAGCCAGTCGTTTGATTTCAATGCGTGTTCTCCAATCCTTTTTCTTTTGCGAGGCCGGCAGCTCAGTCTGACGAACCTTGCCGGGCGCTCTCTCCAAAACCGTGGAGCGCCAGGGATGGCGCGACCGAGCCCTACAGGGACGTATTCACGGGCGTGTTTTGGAGAGAGCGCCCGGCAAGGTTCAGCCCCCTGCTGGAGCCGTCCCCGAGTTCATAGACAGAACTGCCGGATGAGTCCCTGAAGAATCTTTACCGTCGGTTCCAGTTGGGACCGCTCAATGTATTCGTCTGGCTGGTGCGCCTGATCGATGGAGCCAGGCCCCATCACCAGGGTTTCCAGACCAAGCTTCTGTAGCCAGGGGGCTTCGGTGGCAAAGGCAACGGCGTGCGCGGTGTGGCCGGTCAACTGTTCGCAGGCTTTGACCAGGGCCGCATCCGCCGGCGTTTCGAACGGCGGAACGCCATCGAACAGGGGCTCGAACACCATGGACAATTCACGGCGTTCGGCCACCGGCTGAACCTTGTTCAGGATCGCCTGGCGCAAGGTATCCATGTTCATGCCGGGCAGCGGGCGCAGATCAAAATGCAGTTCGCACCGGGCGCAGATGCGGTTGGGGTTATCACCCCCGTGGATACAGCCCAGGTTCAGCGTGGGCACCTGCACCTCAAAGTTCGGGTTCCGGTACTGTTCCTGCCAGCTTGTTCGCAGGGCCAGCAATTCAGTCAGCGCCTCGTGCATGCCCTCCAGGGCATTACGCCCCAGGGCCGGATTCGAGGAGTGCCCGGACTGGCCCTCAAACGTCAGCCGTTCCATCATTATGCCTTTGTGCATACGCACCGGTTTCAGGCTGGTGGGCTCCCCGATCACCGCATAGCGGGCCTTGGGCTTACCGGCTTCTGCCAGCGCCCGGGCACCGTTCATGGAGCTCTCTTCGTCAGCGGTGGCCAGGATAATCAACGGCTGCTTCAGATCCGTCTCCACGAACGCCTTGGCGGCTTCAATCGCCAACGCAAGGAAGCCTTTCATATCGCAGGTGCCCAGGCCGTACCAGCGGTTGTCCCGTTCGGTGAGGGTAAACGGATCGCTTTGCCAGCGTTTGTCGTCAAAGGGCACTGTGTCGGTGTGGCCAGACAGTACCAGGCCACCGGCGCCACTGCCGAGGGTTCCGATCAGGTTGAATTTTCCCGGCATCCCGGGCACTTCCAGGATGTCCACCGAGAACCCGAGGGCTTCGAGCCACTCCGCCAGGGTTCTGATCACCGGCTCGTTACTGTAGTCCCACTCAGCGGATGCACTGCTGATGGACGGTAATGAGATCAGTTTCGTTACCATGTCCCGAACACCCGGTACTTTCCGGCTGCTGTTTACCGACTGCGCCATAGTTTCCTCTCGCCCCTGGGGCTACTCCTGACGGCCACGCCGCCAGACTTCCAAACCGGTGATCGCACGCACTAGCATCGGGTAAGCCACCTCGCCGCCGGCCACGACCCGGGCCACTTCCAGTTCACGGTCGCTGACGCTGACCAGTCGCCCAGTGACGACATTATCATTAGACAGGGTGACCCGCACCCTGTAGTCGAGCCATTGGCCCGCATCCTCCAGGGCCAGTGGGTGCCAGGCGACCTTCATCTCACCGGCACCGGCAACCACGGGCTCCACCGCGGCATCGGGCGCTGCCTGAACAACGGGCAGGACTTTTTTCAGATACACGCCCGGAACCCTCGCGCCGTTGTACTCCACCCGCCAGTCGTCACCTCCGGTTGCCTCGGGCTCCCATACGGGAATCCCCCAGGCTGGCGCCCCCGGGCGCACAGCCACCGTCAACTCGCCCCCTTCCAGCAACCATTGCCGGACCAGCGCCAGCAACTGCTCACTGGCCATCAGGCCACGAGCGGCAAGCCCGTCGCGCAGTGCGGCCACGGCTCGGCCGGCCCAGGCGGGCGGCTCCATGCCGGACTCACGGGAACAGTAGGCGGCCACCCGACGCATCAGGCCACCATCGCGCACGGTGAGATTCATCGGCTCGAAGGTGCCAGCGGTCAGTTCCGACAGATCGACAGGGTCTAGCTGGACACCAGGCCAGTTGAATTCCAGACTGCCGGTGCCCGCGGTATTGATCTCGCCCTGGAGGCCTCCGGGCTCCTGCTGCAATTGCAGTTCGCCGGTCAACTCGGTGATACCCATACGCATCAGGTCACCGCTGCTGATCTGCTGGCGCGGGTCCGGGGCGCAAGCCAATGCAAGCAGCGCCGGATCGCCAGTACCGGTGTCACCGCCGGCGGTGACCCAATTGCGGAACATGGTCGCCTCCAGGGTCAGACCGAGACGACTGGCCTGCAGCGACCAGCGAGCGGGCACCCGGGACGGGGCAATCAGTACCGTCAGCAGGTTCAGGGGCGAACCGGCGTCGAATTCCAGGCGACCGATCTCCAGTGGGCGGGTCAGCCGAAAATCCTGCCAACTGGCACCCGACAGGACCAGCCGGCCTTCAATGCCCGAACCAATGGCTCCACGCTCGAACACACCGTATTCATCCAGGGCCAGCCGGGCCTCCGCCAGACGCTGATCCGCCAGCCACCAGACACCGGCCTTGAAGACGCCAAAGCCCACCAGAACCAACAGAACAAGCCATGTGAGCAGGCGCTTCATCCGGACACTCCTCTGGCCATGCCGTCAGTTGCGGGAAATCAGGGTACCGACACCCTCATCGGTAAAGATTTCCAGAAGGCAGGCATGAGCCACCCGGCCGTCGATGATGTGGGAGGTGCGAACGCCGTTTTCCACCGCACTCAGCGCGCACCGGATCTTCGGCAGCATGCCACCATGGATGGTGCCATCCTCGATGAGTTCGTTGACCTGTTTTGCCGTCAGCCCGGTCAGAACCTTGTCATCCTTGCTCTTGAGACCGGCCACGTTGGTCAGCAGAATCAGCTTCTCCGCCTTCATCGCCTCCGCCACCTTGCCCGCCACCAGGTCCGCATTGATGTTGTAGGAGGCACCGTCCGGCCCCACGCCAATGGGCGCAATCACCGGGATCACATTACTCCGGGTCAGCATGTCGATCACGTCCACATTAACACTGGCCACCTCACCCACATGGCCAATGTCGACAATTTCCGGCCGCTCCAGCTCTGGTGACCGGCTAACCACTTCCAGTTTCCGCGCCCGGATCAGGTTGGCGTCCTTCCCGGTGAGACCCAGCGCAGTGCCGCCTTGGGCATTGATCAGCGACACGATTTCCTTGTTCACCTGACCACCAAGCACCATTTCCACCACATCCATGGTTTCCGCGTCGGTCACTCGCATGCCGTTGACGAACCGGGACTGGATGTTCAGTCGCTCAAGCAACTCGCCAATCTGGGGGCCACCGCCATGAACGACGATCGGGTTGATACCGACCAGCTTCATCAGTACCACATCGCGTGCGAAGCTGCTTTTCAGGTCCTCGTTTTCCATGGCGTTGCCGCCATACTTGATCACCACGGTCTTGCCGGTAAACCGTTGGATATACGGCAGGCCGTTACTCAGTACCGAGGCCACCTGCATTGCTGTTGCACGATCCAGCGCCATAGTCTTGCCTTTAGTCCGTTGAACACAATGAAAACCCCGGGGCAACGGGCCCCGGACTCTACTCAGAAGTCGGCGACCAGATCCGGCGCAGCCTTCTGCAACTGGTCGCGGAACACCGCCTTGATCCGCGCCAGCGCGTCGTCGGTTTCCGCTTCAAAACGCAACACCAGTACCGGTGTGGTATTGGAGGCCCGGCACAGGCCCCAGCCGTCGGCATAATCGACACGAATGCCGTCAATGGTACTGATATTGCCATCACCGAACTGGCCCTCTTGGCCGAGGCGTTCGATGATCGCGAACTTGTTGCTGTCGGTCACTTCCACATTCAGCTCCGGAGTGCTGATGTCTTCCGGGAAGTCCTCGAACACCTCATCGCTGTGTCGATCCTCAATACCCAGGATTTCCAGCAGCCGGGCTGCAGAGTACAGGCCATCATCAAACCCGTACCAGCGCTCCCCGAAGAAAATGTGGCCGCTCATCTCGCCCGCCAGCAGGGCGCCGGTTTCCTTCATCTTGGCCTTCATCAGGGAGTGCCCGGTTTTCCACATGATCGGGCGGCCACCGGCTTCGGAGATCACCCCCGCCAGACGGCGACTGCATTTCACGTCGTATAGCACATCCGCCCCGGGGTTCCGGGACACCACATCGCGGGCAAACAGCATCAGCAAACGGTCCGGCCAGATAATCTTGCCGGTGTTGGTGACCACGCCAATCCGGTCGCCATCGCCGTCGAAGGCCAGCCCCACGTCGGCGCCCTCGGCCTTAACCCTGGCAATCAGGTCCGCCAGGTTGGCCGGCTTGCCCGGGTCTGGATGGTGATTGGGGAAGTCCCCGTCGACGTCGCAATAGAGCGGGATGACCTCACAACCCAGTTCCTCCACCAGCATGGGCCCGAGTTCCCCGGCGATGCCATTACCGGCATCCACCACCACTTTCAGGGGCGCAGCCACGGCGATGTCACCGACAATCCGGTCCAGGTAGGCCCGACGGACATCCTCGGAGGACTGGCCGCCCTGGCCACTGGCAAAATCACCGGTCTGAATACGCTGGTAGAGGGCCTGAATCGCGTCGCCAGACAGCGTCTCGCCGCCGAGCATGATTTTCAGGCCATTGTAGTTGGCGGGATTGTGGCTGCCGGTCACCATCACCCCGGAACCGGTCTGCAGTTCGTGGGTGGCAAAATACAGCACCGGCGTGGGTACGGCCCCAATATGCACAACCTGGCAGCCGGTCGCCATAATGCCCCGGGCCAGGGCATCCGCCAGCTCCGGGCTGGAATGCCGGCCGTCGTAGCCGATGCACAGTGAGTCCACGCCCCGGGCCACCGCTTCCGAACCAATCGCCCGGCCAATAACCTGAACCACCTCGGCACTGAGACTGTCGCCCACAATGCCCCGGATGTCATAGGCCCGGAATATCTCCGGCGACACATCGACCGGCGCCAGGGACGTTTCCCCGACCTCCGGCATCTTTCCACCCGGACCGCCATCGCCGCCGCCAAAGCCCAGTACATCCTCATCGCCATCGAGCATGTCGATGTCCAGCATGTCCTTGTCCTGGAACAGCGGTTCATCGTCCGCCGCCGTGTCTGGCTTGCGGCCCGGCGCCAGCTTCGGGCGCGCGGTTTCCGCCGCCTTGGCAACCCGTTTTTCAACCGCCTGGGACAGGCGGGACAGGACCTCGCCGGCCGATGCCACCAGGTCCCAGCGGAACGCCGGCAATTTGGCCCGATCCCCGCCAAACACTTTGTGTGCCCACTGGATGAGAAGCGTCACATCCTGACGCAGGCCCCGCTGGGCATTGCCAAGCAGCAGCCAGACCACCAGCGCCGCCAGCAACGCGGGCACACCCACCAGAATGCCAATCATGGTCGTATTCACCGGCGCCGCCGGCACCGTGCCAGGGGCATACACCACGGTCCAGTCCGGGTTCGCCAACGTCCGGGTTTCAACCTGGCCAGATCCCGCTCCCTTGCTGACCACGGTCCTGGCGGTACCGGATACCGTCTGTACCAGAGAGAGCTGGCCACCGAGGCGGGTATCAACCACCGACAACAGCGGCTGCAGCCTGGAGGCATCGAACACCATCAACAGACTGCCAATCGTTGCCTGGCTGACCGGGTTTTTGACCGGTGCCGCCATCTGTATGAACCATCGATTGTCCCGGGGAAAAGCATCCGGGTACAGCGGCTGGCCTTTCTCGGCCCGGCGGGCCAGCTCCAGGCCGGCAAAGCCGAGCAGATCATCGCCGTTACCGGTCCGGGGAATGTCACGATAGGGAAACAGGTACGCCACCTGGGCACCGGGCAGTGCTTTCTGCAGGCCGGCTTCGGCTTCCCCGACACCGGCGCTCCCATTCAGGGCACTGACAACGTGGGGTTGCGCTGCCAGCCCGTTGACGCTGTCCTGCAG
>CBIHLH010000014.1:0-37794 GCA_966210405.1 uncultured Marinobacter sp. | reverse complement strand
GATGAGAGTTCATCCGCTTTTTTTAGCACTTGAATCTGTTCCGTTAAATTAATCATGCCGCACCCCCAAATTCGTTTTCGAGCATTTCGATTTGTCTCTTATGGAACTCCAGCCTTGTAGAAGCCAAAGAATCCTCGCCTTTGCCTGTCACAAACTTGTTCGCGTGTTCGATAAAGGCGTCAAGGATGTCATCATCGTGCCTTGCATAACGCTGAGTAGAAGTTGCCGATGCATGCCCTAGAAGCTTTTGGACGTAGGCAAGAGGAAGTCCTGGCATGCGATTTCCGGGAACCGGCATATAATTCAGAACATAGGTCCCATACATATGACGGAGTGAATGCATGCCGAGTCTTTTTTCGATTTTGACACCGGCTTTTACCGCGTATGCCCTAAACGTTTCGTTGCGATTTTTCCGGTCGGATGAAAAGAACGGGCGGCCACCACGTTTTTGAAAGACAAAATCATGATTGACACTGCTGTTATATTCTAGTTTTAGGTAGCTCTGTAAATGTTCCCAAAATATGGATGCGAACGGCTCGATCATAAAGGTTTTTTCTGTTTCTCGACCTTTCCAGGCAAGTTTATGGTTTTCCTTGGGAGTTAGGCCTGGGTTTTCGCGCTCGAAAGGTGAGTGGAACTCGATTCTGGTATATCCATCTCCACCCGTTTTTATGTCCTTGAATCGCAATTGAAGGGCTTCATGAGTTCTCCCTCCTGTGGCGGAAAGCAAAGAATACAACGCCATATCTCTATGGTAATAGGAGCTTTTTTTCGGCTTTTTAGATCGCACTAAGCGAACGGAAGATTCAATTGGGAAGGGATCTACTTTGAACTTTCTGGACCCTTTTTTGTTTTGCCTTCTTGTCACACCTGGGAACAACGACTCGTGCCGGCCCGTTGTGGCTAAACGGTTCAGGCTGTTGCGAATTGTTCCTGCCAGCCAGGATTTTTGTTTGATCTTTGCTTTTTCAGCGTTGCTTCGATGGGTTACTTTTCTTTGGAAGAAGAATTCGAAGAACGGATCAAATTTACCTTGACTGGCTAAATCCAATAGAGAAATCTTTATATACCAATATATTGATGCCTGAATGTTCTGGGCAAGAGATGTTGGTGAGGTTTTATTTTCTTTGTTTAACTTCTCTGCAAGCTCTTTAGCAAGAGGGTTTTCGGACTCCCTGCCGAACAGCATAAAAGATTCGTAGCTGTACGTGACGTCTTCAAAGTCCATTTTTTCAGTAATAAGGGACTGCGATTTCGAAGCCTCGAAAAGAAAGTCTAAGAAATTTGCGACGTTTTCGGAATATTTGAGAATAGTGGACTCTGCATAACCATGCCTAGCCAACCATCTTGAGTAATGGGAGAAAGAGGCCAGCTCTCTATTATTGTCATCAATATTTGGGCTGAGATGCAGAAGAAGATGGCGCTCTCGTCTACTTGACGGAGCTTCGACAAGGATAAAGTTTTTCATAAGTTAGTGATTCCATAATTTGTTTGGGTATCACTAATGCTTATCTAGTTGGATATTCTCCAATTGCCAACTAACTAGGCAAAAAAAATGAATATCGATAATATATCGAGCCGGGCCCGAACAGGAATTATGTTGCGGATGATAAGGTGTTTAAGATTTACAATCTGAGCTGACAAAAATGGGTGGTGAGGCTTCGTAGGACGGATCAGCGTCGTCAGTCAAAGGCGGTCGCGGGTGAAATATTGGAGAGAATCGGTCGTGCCGGGGGTGTTTCCAAATATCACAGGTCAGAATGTCAATTTATTGGAGGATAATTCCTAAGGTTGACGAGGAGCTTGACGGGCGCACTAGAGGGCGTGGTTTCGCTATTTAAAGATAGCGTCGATTATTTCGAGGTGGGGCGGGGTTCGCTAAGTTATTGAAAATAAAGGAAATATGGGCCCAGGTGGACTCGAACCACCGACCAAGGGATTATGAGTCCCCTGCTCTAACCAACTGAGCTATAGGCCCGTAACGCGGTGACATTACGTCACATTTAAAACTCTTTCAAGTACCACACTCGCTACGCCTCCTCATAAGAACCTGCGACCAAGGGATTATGAGTCCCCTGCTCTAACCAACTGAGCTATAGGCCCGTTCAGCGAACGCTGTTTGGAAAGGTGTTTCCGAAGGGGGAAACAAAGCGGGCGCCATTATACCGGTGAGGTGTGGCGCCCGCTACTGTTGTGGTGCTTATCCGTTGCCCTGATCGTCGATAAAGCCGCGCAGGTGGTCGGAGCGTGAAGGATGGCGCAGTTTGCGCAGGGCCTTGGCTTCGATCTGGCGGATCCGCTCTCGAGTGACGTCGAACTGCTTACCGACTTCTTCCAGGGTGTGGTCGGTATTCATCTCGATACCAAAGCGCATCCTCAGTACCTTGGACTCGCGGGCGGTAAGGCCGGCCAGTACGGAGCGGGTGGCTTCGCGCAGGCCTTCCGCAGTGGCGGAATCCACCGGGGACAGGGCCTGAATGTCTTCGATGAAATCACCCAGGTGACTGTCTTCATCGTCGCCAATCGGGGTCTCCATGGAGATCGGCTCTTTGGCGATCTTCAGTACCTTGCGGATCTTGTCCTCGGGCATTTCCATGCGCTCACCCAGCTCTTCCGGCGTCGGTTCGCGGCCCATTTCCTGCAGCATCTGGCGGGAAATCCGGTTGAGTTTGTTGATGGTCTCGATCATGTGCACCGGAATTCGGATGGTGCGGGCCTGGTCCGCGATGGAGCGGGTGATGGCCTGACGAATCCACCAGGTGGCGTAGGTGGAGAACTTGTAACCACGGCGGTACTCGAACTTGTCCACGGCCTTCATCAGGCCGATGTTGCCCTCCTGGATCAGATCAAGGAACTGCAGGCCGCGATTGGTGTACTTCTTGGCGATGGAGATAACCAGGCGCAGGTTGGCCTCGACCATTTCCTTCTTGGCGCGGCGGGCCTTGGCTTCGCCGATGGACACGCGGCGGTTGATTTCCTTGATGTCGGCCACATCCAGATCGACCTCGGTCTGTACGTTCTGGATACGCTTTTGCAGCCGGACGATTTCGTCGATGCGCTCGGAAATCGGAGCGGCGTAGGCCTTCTTGCCTTTGGCGATCTTGTCAGCCCAGTCCAGGTTGGTTTCGTTGCCCGGGAAGGATTTGATGAAGTCCTTGCGCGGCATTTTGCAGTCACGTACACAGATCTGCATGATGGCGCGCTCGTTCTCGCGCACCAGATCGTTGGTGGAACGGACCACGTTCACCAGTTCATCAAACGCCTTGTTGGCCAGCTTGAACGGTGCGAACACCTGGCCCAGCTCGTTCAGGGCGGCCTGGGTTTTCTTGTCGGAGCGGCCGTGCTTGGCCAGTGCCTTGTTGGCGGCCTCCAGCTTTTCATTGAGCAGTTCGAACCGGAGGCGGGTTTCCTCGGGATCAGGACCGTTATCGGTTTCTTCCTCGTTTGAGGAGTCGTCATCATCATCGGAGGATGAGTCGGAGTCGTCCGAGCTGTCGGACGTGGTGTCTTCGCCCATGAACGGTTCGGCGTCGTCCGGGTCCAGGAAACCGGTGACGATGTCGCTGATACGGCCTTCGTTCTCGATAATGCGTTCGTAGGCCTGGCTGACGGTGCCGGTGATGCCGGGGAAGTGGGCAACGGCTGCCATGACATCGCGGATGCCTTCCTCGATGCGCTTGGCGATGACGATCTCGCCTTCCCGGGTCAGCAGTTCCACGGTGCCCATTTCCCGCATGTACATGCGAACCGGGTCTGTGGTGCGGCCAGCGTCGGATTCTACGGCAGCGAGTGCGGCAGCGGCCTCGGCGGCAGCTGCTTCGTCGGCGGTGGAGTCGCCGTCGGTCATCAGGAGCGTATCCGCGTCCGGCGCGACTTCAGACACCTGAATGCCCATGTCGTTGATCATGCGAATGATATCTTCGACCTGATCCGGGTCGGCAATGTCTTCCGGGAGGTGATCGTTCACCTCGGCGTAAGTCAGGTAACCTTGTTCCTTGCCCCGTGCAATGAGGTCTTTCAAACGTGATTTTTGCGAATTGCCTGACATAGACACCCTGTGAACTCGCTTATAGAAGGAAAAAAGTTAAACAGCCATTATAGCTGTCGCTCAGTAACACCGCCACCGAATGGTTAGATGGTGATCGGTGCCTCAAGTTTCAAGTGCCGTTACGACTGCGTCCCGCCACTGAGTGCCCGGAGCTCCTGCCGCTCTTCGGCGGTCAGCGTCGAAAGGTTGCGTAACAGCGTTGCCAAACGTTGCTGTCGGGAAGCCTCCTCATTCGGGCTCAGCAGCTCCCGGGCAGCCGCCAGCGTGCTTTCCCTGGCCGGAATGTGTTCGATTCCGTCAAACAGGTGGTAAAACCGCTGCCGGGCCTCATTATCCAGTGCCAGGGCGGTAACCAGTGCCTTCCGGTCCCGCAGGTTCCGTTCGAGAATCCAGCGGGCGAAACCGCCGGCCTGGCTGAACTGGCGTGAGCCCCGGGCCAGTTCAGTGACGTCGTCGGCCAGGTCCGGCGCTTCCAGCAGTGCCAGGCACAAAATGCTGTCCTTGCTCAGTTTTACATCGATACGCTCTTCACTGGGGCGGTCCCGGCGTTGGCCGCTCCACTGGCTCCATTGTGTCGACTGGCGGTTCTGCCACTGATGACGACCGCCACACAGGCGCAGCATTTCATGCCACATGGCATCCCGGAGGGTGCATCTGGGCATCTTGTTCAGCAGCGGTTCAACCCTGGCCCGCAATTCGCCGCGGTGTTCGGGGAGCTGCAGGTCCAGGCCCTCGCTCTGCCGGTCAAACAGGTACCGGGACAGGGGCGTTGCCGCTGTAATGCGTGCCTGGAATGCGTCCGGGCCTTCCTTGCGCACCAGCGTATCCGGATCTTCGCCTTCGGGTAACATCAGGAACTGGAGGTGCAGGCCATCGGCCATTAGCTCCAGTGCGTTATCCATGGCGCGATCCGCCGCCCGGAAACCGGCCTGGTCGCCGTCAAAACAGAACACCACGTGCCGGACCTGTCGCAATAACGCCGTCAGGCTGTCCTGGTTGGTGGCAGTACCCAGGGTTGCCACGGCATAGTGGATGCCATGCTGGGCCAGGGCGATGACATCCATGTAGCCCTCGACAACCAGCAATTTGTCGAGCTGTTTCAGGGCCTGTTTTGCTTCATACAGGCCGTATATCTCGCGGCTTTTATGAAAGACATCAGACTCCGGGGAGTTGATGTACTTGGCCTTGTCGTCTCCGAGTGTCCGGCCGCCAAAGGCGACGGTACGACCCCGGCTGTTGCGGATCGGGAACATGACCCGGTTCCGGAACAGATCCCTGGGGCGGCCGTATTTGTCGGATACCGTGCCGGTTTCGATCAGTGGCCCTCGCAAGCCCTCGCTGGCCGTGTCGAACAGAGCGGTGCCGGCGGCAGGGGCAAAGCCCACCTGGTACTGGCTGATAATGGCCTCATCCAGGCCTCGCTGCCGAAGATAGTCCCTGGCGTAGGTGCCTTGCTGGCCCTGCAGTGCCGAATAGTAAAAACGGCTGGCATAATCCAGGGCATCCGTCAGCGTTCGCGCTTGCTGGATTTCCTGTTTCGCGGCTTGGTCATAGGGCACTTCCAGCCCGGCCCGTTTGGCCAGTTCCTCCACGGCATCGGTGAACCCAAGGCCCTCGAATTCGCGGATAAAACTGATGGCGTCGCCATGGGCGCCACAACCGAAGCAATGATAGAAACCCTTGTCGGGGCGGACATTAAACGATGGCGTCTTCTCATCGTGAAACGGGCAGCAGGCCTTATAGTTGGCACCGGCTTTCTTGAGTGTTATGCGTGAACCGATCAGCTCCGCCAGATCTATCCGATCCAGAAGATCGTCAACAAAACGTTGAGGGATCAGTCCGCTCATGGAGACTCCACATCAGGCCGGGGCATCAAGTATGGCCAATAGCCAAAAATGCCGCCGAAGCCAGGCCTCGGCGGCATTTTTCGAGTCGCTCTGTGCAGCCTGCGGCTGTACAGGCAATCAGTGCTTTGCAGTCAAGCGGCGTCGGCTGAACTCAGTACAGACGCTCAAACTTGCGCTGTTCCCGCTGAAGCTTCTTGAGATGACGCTTAACGGCAGCTGCGGCTTTGCGCTTGCGAACGGAAGTCGGCTTCTCATAGTGCTCACGACGACGTACTTCGGAAAGTACACCCGCTTTTTCGCAGGAACGCTTGAAGCGACGCAGTGCTACGTCAAACGGTTCATTCTCTTTCACTTTAACAGCTGGCATTCGAAAATCACCTACCTGATAGATTCGGTTTCAATTTGGTCCGTTCGGCAAAGCCGCCCGGGCGCTATGCGATCGCTGGTCAGATTGGCTAAAACTCGACCAGTGCGTATTTTAGGGCGGCAATGATAGCGTCTGGATTATGGCGAGGTCAATGTTTGTTCGATGAAACTGCCTGTCCGTTTCGGGTTTCTGCTAAAATGCCGTCCGCTTTCATTCATGCCAACCCATGTGGCCCGAACCCTATGCTGATACTCGGTATTGAAACCTCCTGCGACGAAACCGGCGTGGCGCTGTTTGACAGCGAGCGTGGTCTTTTAAGCCACGCACTGTTCAGCCAGATCGACATGCATTCGGATTATGGCGGTGTGGTGCCCGAACTGGCATCCCGGGACCATGTGCGCAAACTGCTGCCCCTGTGCGACCAGGTGCTGGCCGATGCAGGCTGTGCCCGCAGTGAGATCAGTGGCATTGCCTACACGGCCGGCCCGGGCCTGGTAGGGGCATTGATGGTGGGCGGCTCGGTGGCCCATGCCCTCGGTTTTTCCCTGGGCGTGCCTGTTCTGGGCGTTCACCATATGGAAGGGCATCTGCTGGCCCCGATGCTGGAGGACAACCCGCCAGCTTTTCCGTTTGTCGCCCTGCTGGTGTCCGGTGGTCATACCCAACTGGTGCGGGTGAATGGTATCGGTGAATACCAGATGCTCGGGGAGTCGGTGGACGATGCCGCCGGTGAGGCTTTCGACAAAGCCGCGAAAATGCTCGGGCTGGATTACCCGGGCGGGCCCCGGGTGGCGGCCCTGGCTGAGGCGGGAACACCGGGCCGTTATCGATTCCCGCGACCCATGACGGACCGTCCCGGGCTGGATTTCAGCTTCAGTGGCCTGAAAACCTTCACCCTGAATACCGTGAACGCAGCTCGGGAATCCGGCGATCTGGATGACCAGACCCGCGCTGACATTGCCCTGGCCTTCGAATCCGCTGTGGTGGATACCCTGACGATCAAGTGCCGCCGGGCGATTGAACAGACTGGTTGCCAGCGGCTGGTGATCGCCGGGGGCGTCAGTGCCAACAAACGGCTGCGGGCCGGCCTTGAGGCGATGGCCACCAAACTCAAGGCGCAGGTCTTTTACGCCCGCCCGGAGTTTTGCACGGATAACGGCGCCATGATTGCCTATGCCGGCGCCCAACGCTTGAAGGCCGGTCAGCAGGACGGCGACCGGATTGTGTCAGTGCCACGTTGGCCGATGAATACACTGCCGCCCGTTGGCGACGCCAGGACGAACGGGCTGGTGGACTGAACCGGTCTCTTACAGGTTACAGGCCGGTTTCCCGGCCCCGGGCCAGGCGGATCAGGTTGCTGCGATGGCGCACCACAATCAGCAGCGCCAGCAGGCCGAACAGGGGCAGGGTGTCCGGTTCCAGGAAGGCACTGATCACCGGGCCGCTGACAATGGCAACCAGGGAGGCGAGGGCGGAAATGCGCCAGCGCCAGATCACGCCAATCCACAGGCCGGCCATGATCACCGTGGTGGCCGGTGCCAGTGCAAGCCCGGCGCCGAGCGCGGTTGCGACGCCCTTGCCGCCGCGGAACCGGAAGAACACCGGGATCATGTGCCCGGTTACGGCGCACAGCGCAACCACAGCCTGCACTATGATTGACAGCCCTGCAGCCTGGGCCAGCCACACCGGCAACCAGCCTTTGGCGCCGTCCAGGATCAGGGTGGCGATGGCCGGCAGCCAGCCACCGGTGCGGTAGACGTTGGTCGCGCCCGGGTTGCCGGAGCCCTGGGCTCTCGGGTCCGGCAGTTGCCAGAGCCGGCAGACCGGCAGCGCAAACAGTACCGAGCCGGCCAGATAGGCGGCAGCGCAAAGCAGGACGGTTGTTACCGGGTCACTCAAAGTCATGCTGTCAGCTCGGAAGCGGAGACGGGTCAGGGTGATTTGTGCGAAAATGCCGGCCCTGAAAACGCAGGCCGACCATGTCACAGTATCCGCTGGCTGTGCGTTATTCAATCAGCAAAGAGTGGAACACTCCGGGGGCGCCCTTTGGCAGACAGTGTGCTTATTGAAGGCCTGGTCGTGGAAACCGTTGTCGGTGTCTACGACTGGGAGCGGAACGTCAGCCAGCGGCTGGTGGTGGATCTGGAGATGGCGTGGGATAACCAGATTCCGGGCGATTCAGACGATGTCCGCGATGCCCTGGACTACGCCGCGGTGAGCGAGCGGGTCACCCGGTGCCTGCAGGCGCTTCAGCCCCGGTTGCTGGAGCATGGGGCCGAGGTGCTGGCCCGGGTGCTTCAGACGGAGTTTGGCGTGGCGTGGCTGCGGTTGACGGTTCGTAAGCCTGGGGCGGTTCCCTCGGCGCAATCGGTGGGTGTGAGCATCGAAAGGGGAGTGCGCTGATGGCTTGTCCGGTTTCGGTTTATGTGAGCATCGGCAGCAATGTTGATCGTCCCTTTTACGTGCGAGCGGCGCTGGACGCCCTGGCGGACTGGTTTGGCGATATCGTCATTTCACCGGTTTATGACAGTGAGGCGGTGGGGTTCGACGGCTCACCGTTTCTGAATCTGGTGGTGGGCATTGAGACCACGCTTTCAGTGGCTGAGCTGTCCCGACGCTTCAAGCAGTTGGAGGCAGAAAACGGTCGCCGGCGCGATGTCCCCAAATTCAGTGCCCGAACCCTGGATCTGGATATCCTGACCTACGGCGAGGCGGTGGGCTGCATCGACGGCGTTGAGCTGCCCCGGGGGGAGATCCTCAGGAATGCCTTTGTCCTGCGACCACTGGCGGATATCGCTCCCGACGAAACGCATCCGGTGTGTGGCAAAACGTACCGTGAGCTTTGGCGTACTTATGACACCGGCCAGAAACTCTGGCCGGTGGATTTCAACTGGCGTGGCCGCCAGATTTCACGACCGGCGGACTGAGCGAAAACGGGCGATCAGGTGGTCGGTGGCACTGTCACTGGCGGCGTTACCGGCCCCTTCGCCCAGCAGGCGGGGCAATATGGTTTTGCCCAGCTGTTTGCCCAGCTCAACTCCCCACTGATCGAACGAGTCCACATCCCAGATCACCCCTTGCACGAAGGTCCGGTGCTCGTAAAGCGCAATCAGGGCGCCAACGGTTTCCGGGGTTACCTTGTCCATCAGCAGGGTGTTGCTGGGTTTGTTGCCCGGGATGACCTTATGGGGAGCCAGTCGGTCGATCTCGGCCTCGTTAAGGCCTTCCGCTGCCAGCTCAGCCTTCGCCTCCGCCAGGGACTTGCCCGCCATCATGGCCCGCGACTGGCTGAGGCAATTGGCAAACAGGTCGGCATGATGGGTGGCTACCGGATTGTGGGTCGTCAGCGGAATGATGAAGTCCGCCGGAATCAGCCGTGTACCCTGATGAATCAGCTGGTGATAGGCATGCTGGCCGTTGGCGCCGACGCCACCCCAGATCACCGGGCCGGTCTGGTAATCCAGAGCCTGTCCCGCCTGGTTGACCCGCTTGCCATTGCTTTCCATATCCAGTTGCTGGAGGTGGTCCGGCAAGCTGCGCAGGTAATGGTCGTAGGGCAGGATGGCGTGGGTTTCGGCACCCCAGAAATTGCTGTACCACACGCCGAGCAGGCCCATGATGACCGGCAGGTTGCTCTCCAGCGGCGCATCGCGGAAGTGCGTATCCAGGGCATGAGCCCCGGCCAGCAGCGCCCGGAAGTGGTCCATGCCAATGGTCAGGGCCACCGGCAGGCCAATGGCGGACCAGAGCGAATACCGGCCGCCGACCCAGTCCCACATGGGGAAGACGTTGTCCGGGTCGATGCCGAATTCCCGGGCCGCCGGTACGTTGGCGGTGACTGCCATGAAGTGGCTGGCCACGGCGCTTTCGTCGCCGCAGTGTTTGAGAAACCAGGCGCGCGCCACCTTACTGTTTTCCAGGGTTTCCTGGGTACGGAAGGACTTGGACTGAATCAGGAACAGGGTGGTTTCCGGATGGACCTGGCGCAGGGTCTCGCAGATCTCGGTGCCGTCGATGTTGGCGACGTAATGGCAACGAAGACCGGGCTGCCAGTAGGGCTGCAACGCCTCTGCCACCAGCTTCGGGCCGAGGAAGGATCCGCCAATGCCAATGCTCACGACATCGGTGAAGGCCTTGCCGGTATAGCCCTTGCGGGTCTGGCCGAGCACGCTGGTCACAAAACGGTCCATGTGCTCAAGGGTGTGTTGCACCTCCGCTACCACATCCTGACCATCCACCATGATCGAGTCGGTACCAGGGTTTCTCAACGCGGTATGCAGTGCCGGGCGGTCTTCGGTCACATTCACCCGCTCACCCCTGAGCAGAGCGTCGCGGCGCTCCTCGAGCTGGCGGGCGCGGGCCAGGGCGAGCAGCGCATCCAGCACGTCATCATCCAGTCGATTTCTGGAGAAATCGAGCGAGAGGCCCGCACCTTCGATGAAATAACGCTGTGCCCGTTCCGGATCTGCGCTAAAAAGGGTGGTCATGGGCACCGGGCGCAACCGTTCCCGGTGCGCTTCCAGCGTCTGCCATTCCTGTGTCGATGTCAGGTGGGCCAGGGGTGCGGGCATCAGAGCGTCCTTTTCTGTCGTGTAAGCGAGTCTGTGGTATGAGCGAGTCGCCGAATCAGATCGTGACCGAAACGTTGTCAATCAGCCGCGTTGTGCCCAGAAACGCGGCCACCAATAGCGTGAGGTCACGATCTCCGGCGCTCGCCGGTTTCAGGGTCTGGCTGTTCACGATGTTGAAGTAGTCGGTCCGAAGCCCGGCCTGATTCAGCAGATCTTCAGCTTCGCGCTCCAGCGCCGGGAAGTCTGTACGACCATCGGCGAGTTTGCCGGCGGTAACGGTCAGCGTCTGGTAAACCACCGGTGCGATCCTGCGTTCCTCCGCCGACAGATAGCCGTTGCGGGAGCTCTTGGCCAGGCCGTCGTCCTCGCGCACGGTGGGGGCACCGACCACATCGATCGGCATCATCAGATCCCGGACCATTTTGCGGATCACCGCCAACTGCTGGAAGTCTTTCTCACCAAAGACCGCGAAGTCTGGTTGCACCATGTTAAACAGCATGGTGACCACCGTCGCAACTCCGTCAAAGTGCCCGAGGCGGCTGGCGCCACAGTGGCCATCGCTGACGTCGGGAACCACCACTCGGGTCTGTTGTGCCAGGCCTTCCGGGTAAATCTCCTGAACCGTGGGGGCGAACACCAGCGTATTGCCCGCCGCTTCCAGCATGTCCTGGTCGGCGGCCAGGGTACGAGGGTAGGTGTCCAGGTCTTCGTTGGCACCGAACTGCATCGGGTTGACGAAGATGCTGGTGACCACGATGTCTGCGGCTTCCGCAGCCTTGCGCACCAGTGACGCATGGCCCTCGTGCAGGTTGCCCATGGTGGGAACCAGACCAATGGTTTTGCCCTTGCGCCGGTAACCGTTGAGGAGGGTGCGCAGTTCTTTCAGGGAATGTATGGTTCTCATGCCTTGAACGTATGCTCCTCGGCGGGGAATGTGCGCTCGCGTACGGCGTTGGCGTAGGCTGCAATGGCGTCCTGTACAGACTCGGTGTCGGCCAGGAAGTTCTTGACGAACCGGGGCTTCCGGCCTGTGGTAATGCCCAGCATATCGTGCAGAACCAGCACCTGGCCATCGGTATCGGAGCCCGCGCCAATGCCGATAACGGGCGCTTTCACGGCTTGGGCAATCCGCGCTGCCAGGGGCGCGGGTACGCACTCCAGCAGAATGACATCGGCACCGGCGGCTTCCAGCTCGCAGGCGTGTTCAATCATCATCTCGGCGGCCCTCTCGTCCCGGCCCTGCACCTTGTAGCCGCCAAACTTGTTGACGAACTGGGGGGTCAGGCCCAGGTGGGCGCATACCGGAACAC
This sequence comes from uncultured Marinobacter sp., assembly GCA_966210405.1. Lineage (GTDB taxonomy): Bacteria > Pseudomonadota > Gammaproteobacteria > Pseudomonadales > Oleiphilaceae > Marinobacter. The sequence goes on along the minus strand of CBIHLH010000014.1, from coordinate 25,651 downwards.
CACGCTCGCTGAGGGCGGCAATGGTGTCCCGCATCCAGTCTGTGCCTTCCAGCTTGACCATGTGGGCACCGGCCCGCATCAACTCTGCCGCGTTCTCGAGGGCGGCTTCAACCGTGCCGTAGGTCATGAAGGGCATGTCCGCCATGATCAGCGAGCCGCGATTGCCCTTGGCAACACAGCTGACGTGATAGACCATCTGGTCCATGGTAACCGGCAGGGTGCTGTCGTGCCCCTGGAGCACCATGCCCAGGGAGTCGCCGATCAGGATGACGTCAACGCCGGCCTCACTGACGACCTGTGCAAAGGTGGCATCATAGGCGGTCAGGGCAGAAAAGGCCTCGCCCTTTTGCTTGTATTCACGCAGGGTATTGATGGTAACAGCCATAAAATCCTTGCCTTTTGGGTGGATGGGCCAAGACCTTGCCGGGTTCTCCGGCATTCAGGCATTAAGGTTAATCCGGGGGTGTCAGTCTGCGCAACCGGTTGTCCGGGCATTGTGCCCGTAACGAGGCTGCGGTGGTGCCGTCGGGCAGGGTAAGATCCGGCTTCAGGTCCAGTAGCGGTTGCAGGACAAAGTCCCGGTGGGCCAGCTCCCGGTGCGGTACGGTAAGGCGCTCGTCTTGGAGTGTCTGGTTGCCGTAAATCAGCAGGTCCAGGTCCAGTGTGCGTGGTCCCCAGTGCTGCAGGCGTTCGCGACCGTGGGCCTGTTCAATCGCCTGGAGGTGGTCAAGCAGGGCATGGGGCGCCAGTTCGGTGCTCAGCCAGACTGCACCATTGATAAAATCCGGTTGATCCGGTGGGCCGACCGGCCGACTGGCGTAAAAGGGTGACTGGCGGACAAGCTCTGTGCCAGGCAGCTTCGCGAGCTCCGAGACCGCCAGGGCGAGCTGGCCGGCCGGGTCGTCAAGATTGCTGCCGAGCCCGATGAAAGCGTCAATCTTCATTACGGCGCCGGGCGTTTCACCGGCTTGCGACGGCGGCGCTTTTTGGGCGCGTCGCTGCTCAGTTCCGACAGCATCCTCTCCTGCCCCCGCTCATCGGTGTTCTGGAATTCGGTCCACCACTGGCCCAGTCCGGGCTCGATTTCGCCGGTGGCCTCCCGGATAAGCAGAAAATCGTAAGCGGCACGAAAACGCGGGTGGCTCATGGTTGCGAACGCCCGTTTGCCCTGACGGCGGGGCAAACGCATCTGCAGTTCCCAGATTTCCTTCATGGGCCCGGAAAACCGCTTGGGAATGGAGGTTGCCTGTACCTGCTCCCCGATCACTTTGCCGATGGCGCTGTGTAAGGCCGGTTGGACCGGGTCACCGTTATCCTGCCGGCGATGCCACTCGGCCTGGAGGGCTGGCCAGAGCATGGCAGCGAAGAGGAAGTAGGGGGTGACGGACTTACCTTGGGCGATGCGGGCGTCGGTGTTGCGCAAGGCCTGGCGAATCAGCTCGTCGGGCTCACCGGCCTGAATCGCCCACGCGGTTTCCGGAAACAGCGGCCCCAGCAGGTTGTAGTGGATCAGCAAGTCGTAGGTGGCTTCCCCGTGACCGGCCGAGAACAGTTTCAGGACCTCGTCGAACAGGCGGGCCGGCGGAATATGGGTCAGTAGCGGTGCCAGTGCCCGGATCGGTGCTTCGGTCTCCGGCTCGATATCAAACCCGAGCTTGGCGGCAAAACGGATGGCCCGCAGCATCCGGACCGGGTCTTCGCGGTATCGGGTGTCCGGGTCGCCGATGAGCCGGAGCTGACGGTTGAGCAGATCTTCCATGCCGCCGGCGAAATCGATGACGGTAAAGTCCCGAATGCAGTAATACAGTGCATTAATGGTGAAGTCCCGCCGCAGGGCGTCTTCTTCCTGGTTACCGTATACGTTATCCCGCAGAAGAAGCCCGTGCTCGCTGGTTCTGCGATCATCATCCACGCCGTCATCGCCGGCATCGGCGGCGTTGCCCCGGAAGGTGGTTACCTCGATGACTTCACGGCCGAAGACGACATGCACAATGCGGAAGCGCCGGCCAATCAGGCGCGAGTTCCGGAACTGATCGTGCACCTGCTCAGGCGTTGCGTTGGTGGCAATGTCAAAATCCTTGGGTTTGCCACCGAGCAGGATGTCCCGCACGCTGCCACCGACCAGGTAGGCCTCGTAGCCGGCGTTATTCAGGCGGCTGAGCACCTTTTTGGCGGGCTCACTGATGACCGAGCGGGAGACATTGTGCTGGTCCCTGGGGATTTCCCGACGCTGATAGGTGCGGGTGCGCTTTTTTTCGTTACCGGCCATCATTGAGCGAAATTTATCGACCGATTGCTCGAAGATTGAGAAAATTGATTTAGGCATTGAAATCCGTGGTTGCGATGAGCAAAAACCGAGAGTTTAACGGTTTGAGCAGGATTTGCACACGTTTGCTTCGGATTGTCGCCGTATTCCGGGCGTGGGGGGGCGGTTGAAGTTCCGTTGACCAGATAATCAAAAGGCGGATTCGTTCTCACGAATCCGCCCTGAAAGCGTTGACGATCTGCATTGTTTTTGTTGTTGCCGGGATTTTTTTTGGTTTTGTACCCCACTGTGCACCCCCAAAAATGGGGAGTCTCAGTAGCGCAAACGGAAAGCTTTGAACACATAGAGCAGTCAGAGACATCGGGCGAGTCTGTGATAAATGCAGTGCCGTCTGGAAGACGATTCTTCTCTACATCTACAACCCGCACATGCCATGGGACCACTAAAAAGCACAGTACCCAAAACACTCAGTTCGCTCACGTTCAGTTATTGTTTTTGTTGCCGAACGCTTTTCTGCAGCTTTTTGTTCTTGTTTTGACGCTGCGTTGCCACTCTTGTTCTTGTTGTTGTGCGCTTAATAGGGTGCAGGCCGTGTGCCAGTTTTTTAAAAGTCTTTATTAACAGCAGTTTAGTAATTTCCTGGGCATAAGTGTTACTCCGTATTCGGCCGAAGTGTTACTGAGCTCCCGCTTCTTCGGGAAGGAGTGTTACCGAGAGGAACATGGGGTAACAAGTGAGCCTTGGTTCACAGCTTGTGAGCGCCCGCCGGGCGGCAGAACTAATTGCCGGAGGATTTTTTTCTGGGGATGCCCAGGCGTTGACGGCGCTCCCACAGCGACTTTCTGCTGATGCCCAGTTTTTGTGCCAATTCGGTCTCGCTCATTTTGTCCTGGTTCTCCAGAACGAAATGCTGAAAGTAATCTTCCAGCGACAAGTCGTTGGCGGAGTCGGCGTCGCGGGCCCGGGTCTGCTCGTTATTGCCCTCTACCAGGGTTTCCGGGATGTGCTCGTCGCCGCCTTCACTGTCAAGGTCCAGCAGTGAGGGCGTGATGACATCGCCATCACACAGGATGGTCGCCCGTTCGATGGCATTTTCCAGTTCCCGTACGTTGCCGGGCCAGCGGTGGCGTTCCAGGGCCCGCATGGCCTCCGGGCTGAGATTGAGGCCCGGTTTGCCCATCTTTTCGCCCTGCCGTTTGATGAAGCGGCGGGCGAGGCCGAGGATGTCGCTCTGGCGCTCGCGTAAGGGTGGAATCCGGATCTGCATCACGTTCAGCCGATAATACAGATCCTCCCGGAACTCGCCGGAACGGGTCATGGCTTTCAGGTTCCGGTGGGTGGCGGCGATCATGCGAACGTTCACACTCAGACTCTGGGTTGAGCCGACTCGCCGGATTTCACTCTCCTGAAGCACGCGCAGCAGGCGGGCCTGGGCCTCCGCCGGCAGCTCACCGATTTCGTCAAGAAACAGGCTGCCACCATCGGCGGCTTCGATCAGACCGGTTCGTGCCGAGACCGCGCCTGTAAAAGCGCCTTTTTCATGGCCGAACAGCTCCGATTCGATCAGGCTTTCGGGGATGGCGGCGCAGTTCACCGAAATCAGAGGCTTGGAGGCCCTGGGGCTCAGCAGGTGCAGGGCGCGGGCGGCCAGCTCCTTACCAGTGCCGGATTCGCCCTGGATCAGGACGGTGGTTTCGGTTGGCGCGACTTTGCGAATCAGCGTAAACACCCGTTCCATGGGCTCACAGCTGCCATACATGATATTGGCGGGGTCGCTGCTTTCCGGTGCCGTCGGCGTGTTACCCGATTCCTCTGTCGGGTAGCGGGGCTTGCGGGCCAGAATGTTTTCAACCGCTGCGAGCATTTCATCGTGATCGAATGGCTTGGCAATGTACTCCACTGCCCCCATTTTCATGGAGTCCACGGCGGACCGGAGGCTGGCGTAGCTGGTCATGATCAGCACCGGGGTGTTGGGCGCCCGGTTGATGAGCTCGGTGCCCGCGGCTCCGGGCAGGCGCAGATCGGAAATGATCAGATCGAACTGATCCGGCTCGTGGTTTTGTTCCGCTTCCTCCACGGAGCCGACGTCGGCCACGTCGTAGCCGGCGTGTTGCAGCAGCTTGCGCACTGCCGAGCGAATAATGTCTTCATCTTCCACGATCAGAATGCGAGGCATATCGGTTTTACGACCTTTCGTTCTGGCTGGCGGTTACGGTACCGGCTTCCGGCTCGTAGGCTGGCAGTCTCAGCCTGACGCAGGTGCCTTTGCCGGTGTCGGTGTCCGCTGGGCTTTCGACATGGATATTGCCGTAGTGTTCTTCAACGATGCTGTACACCAGTGACAGGCCAAGGCCGGTCCCCTTATTGGGAGCCTTGGTGGTGTAAAAGGGCTCGAAGATGTGATCAAGCTGGTCCGCGGGGATACCCGAGCCCTCATCGATGATCTCGATGATAGCGGAGTAACCGTCGCCGTTTCCACTGACCCGGATTGTCCCGCCTTCCGGCGAGGCATCCCGGGCATTGGCGAGCAGGTTCACGAATACCTGCACCAGTCGTTGCTCGTCACCCAGGATCTGCAGTTCCGGGGGGCATTCGTTAAGGTAATGGATGCCCATACCACGGTCACTGAGTGATAAAAGGTTGACGGATTCATCCACGCAGCGGCGAATAACCACGGGCTCGTACCGGTTGGCCTGGGCATGATTGCCGGTACGGGCAAAGTTCATCAGCGATTGCAGGATGGCAGAGATGCGTCGCGTTTGCTGCTGAATCTGGTCTGCGGTATCCAGGATGTCCGGGTGGTCGGTTTCAAGTTTCAGGTTTTGGGCCAGTGAGGAAATGCCGGTGACCGGGTTGCCAATCTCGTGGGCGACGCCCGCAGCCAGACGCCCGACGGACGCCAGGCGCTCACTGTGCATGAGCTCGTCCTCGAGCAGACGGGTTTCGGTCTGGTCCTCCACCAGAATGATGCTGCCACCTTCCGTGTGATCCGGGCCGCTCAGGGCGGCCTTGTGGAGATTCAGCCAGTGGGGTTTGCCGCGCAGGTCCAGCCGGTGCTTGTAACGGTGCAACTCCTCGCCCCGGTTAAAATCGTCCAGCAACAAATGCCAGTGCTCCGGCAGTGCCATCAGGCGGGCACCCACCACGTCGTCGGCGGTGATGCCGGTCAGCGACTCCATGGCATGGTTCCACATCAGGATCTCGCCGTCCTCACCCACGGAGCAGGCAGGTATCGGCAGATTCTGCAGGGTCTGGCGGTAATGTCGCCGAAGGTTGTCGAGTTCGCCCGCCAGGCCGGTAAGCCGGTTCTGGTAATCGCCCAGGGCCCGCTCCACATAGCGTATATCCTGGGCGGTGCCGCTTCGGGTCATGGGCTTGAAGCCCAGATGCCGCTTGACCATGTCGCGGGCGACCGAAGGCCCAAGCAGCCCGGAGAGATTGACTTCCACCTGATCCCGGAGCCGGCGCAGCTGATAGGGCCGGTATTCCACATTGGGAAGTTTCAACTGGGCCAGGGCGCGCTCCACCTCCCGTCTGGCAACGTTGTGGCCAAGCGGGTCGGCCAGCTGGCGGACAAAGTCCGTGGATGAGGATGCCAGCAGTTCCCGTCGCTGGGGCCGTGATAATGCGCCCAGCGAGCAGGCTTGCGCTGCACTGGTTTCCTCGCTGCTGCTGCTGCTGAGGATGGAAATCAGCGAGAAGACGGTGACGTTCGCCGTCAGGCTGGCAAAGGTGAAGATATGCCAGTTGCTGTAGTCCGGCACTAGGGGCGCTCCCAGCCAGGCCAGCAGGTTGCCGGTGTGGGAGAAGGGCAATACCAGGGTAACAATCCAGATGACCAGCCCCGCAATCAGGCCAGAAATCAGTCCCCGGCGGTTGCCCTCTGGCCAGTAAATAACCCCCAGAGCCCCGGGGAGCAGTTGCAGGGTTCCTGACAGTGAGATGGCCCCCAGTATGGACAGGTCGAGATTTTTGCCCAGGGTTTCATGGAACAACAGCGCCAGAAAAATAATGACGGCGATCAGCAGCCGTTTGATCCACTGCAGCCAGCGGTAGATGTCCCCCTGGTCCCGGGGTGTTTTCAGGGGCAGAACCACATGGTTCAACACCATGCCGGCCAGGGCGAGGGTACTGACAATCATCAGCCCGCTGGCGGCGGACAGGCCGGCGATGTACATCAGCAAGGTGAGCAGCGGGTTGTTCAGGGCCTGGGCGACGCCAATGGAAAAAAAGTTGGCGCCGGTGGTCACGCCCAGTTCCTGTCCGCCCCAGAGAATCAGGGGCACCGGCAGCCCGAGCAGGAGCAGGTACAGTGGCAGTCCCCAACTGGCTTTTGCCAGCGCTTTTGGGGAGGGGTTTTCGCTGAACGTCATGTGGTACATGTGTGGCAACACCAGCGCCGCGGCGAACGACATCAGCATCAGCGCCCGCCAGCTGCCGTCGTCAATGCTCAGGGTCATGGCGCTGGCCGGGCTGTTGTTGCTGGCCAGCCAGTGTTCCAGCCCGGCCATCCCGTCGAAGACTCCAAACAGGATAACGCCGCCCAACGTCAACAGGGCCACCAGCTTGACCAGGGAGTCGAAGGCAATGGCCAGCACCAGGCCCTGATGGTTGTCGGAATTCTGATCCCGGCGGGCGCCAAACAGCATCGCGAACAATACGACAATCAGGCTGAACATGACGCTGATGGCTTTCGGCGAGGTGTCCGGAGCCAGAATGCTGGCGGAGGTGGTAACGGCCTGGATCTGCATGCTCAGCAAGGACAGGATGGCACCGCCGGAGCAAAGGGTAACCAGCGTTCCCGCCCACTGGCTCCGGTACCGGTAGGCGAACAGGTCGGCCAGCGAAGTAAGCTGGTACGCCCGGCCGATGCGCATGATCGGGTTAAGCAGAACCGGTGCCAGCAGAAACGCGCCACTGATGCCGAGGTAATAGGCCAGGAAGCCATAACCGGTTTCCGCCGCCATGCCCACCGCGGCATAGACCGCCCAGATGCCGGCATAGACACCCAGGCTGAGGGTGTACACCAGCGGATGGCGTACCCAGTGTCGTGGCAGCATGCCTCGCTCGGTTACCCAGGCAATACCGAACAGCAGCATCAGATAGAGCAGGCTGCACAATAGCAGCCCGGTTGCGCTAAAACTCATTGGGGTCCCGCCGCCATTCGAGCCAGAAGCCGATGGCAATCAGGCCAGCCCAGATCACAAAGGGGCTGTACCAGGCGTTGCCAGGGGACGTCCACCAGTCGAGGATGTTGGGTGAAAATATATAAATGGCCAGCACCAGGAGGAAGACCAGACGGTAGATGTACATCAGGCATAGTATCCGCGCTGAGGTTTGTGAAAGGCTTTATACCATGCCCTTCACCGGGCTGTCAGGTGGATCGCCTGTCGCTGCCAGTGTTCCGCGGCCCAGGCCAGCAGATGGTCCGCGCTGGCCATCGTCAGTGACGACGGCGGTTGCTGGCCAAGCGCCTGCAGTGCCCGGTACAGGTTGTCGACCGGACGGCCGTCGTCGAGAGCCGGTGCGTGGGTCTGTTTGCTGAGTTTCTGGCCCTGTTCGTTCAGGATGACCGGTATATGCAGCCAGCTTGGCGGACGGGCACCGAGGGCGCTGTAGATTTGTTGTTGCTGGGCGGTCATGTCAAGCAGGTCGGAGCCACGCACCACATCGGTAATGCCCTGGTCGATGTCATCGACCACCACCGCCAACTGGTAAGCGTAGAAGCCCTCCTTGCGCAGCAAGACTGGATCATCCAGTTCCGCGACAACCTGTTGGCGCTGTGGCCCCAGTAGTAAATCCCGCCATTCGCAGGCGTCGTCCCCAAGCGCAAAACGAACCGCGTAGGGTCGCTGGCCAATGTCGGACTGCCCGGCACGGCACGGCTGCGGGTGCCAGCCATCATGGGCCTGGAGTTCCTTGCGGGAACAGCTGCAACGGTAGCCATCACCCTGACGTAGCAGCCGTTCAATGGCGGCCTGGTAGGCGGCGTGGCGACGGGACTGAAAACGCACGGGCTCATCCGGGAACAGCCCGTGGGCCTCAAGGCTGTTGAGAATCTGGCCGGTGGCTTCCGGGGGTTCCCGGAGAGGGTCGAGGTCTTCGATCCGGATCAGCCACTGACCGCCCTGGCTTTTCGCCTCAAGGTAGCTGGCCAGTGCGGTGACCAGTGAGCCGAAATGCAGTGGTCCCGTGGGTGAGGGTGCGAAGCGGCCGCGATAGCGTGTGCTCGTCATGTCGGGTCAGCCCGCCGGATGCGCATGCCGGCAGGGCTCAGGCGTTTGTTTCAGATGCCGGTCTGGCGCTCGCGGATTTCGGCCAGTGTCTTGCAGTCGATGCACAGGGTGGCAGTCGGCCGGGCTTCCAGACGACGGATACCGATCTCCACGCCGCACTGGTCGCAGAAGCCGTAATCGTCCTTGTCGATCCGGTCGATGGTCTGGTCAATTTTCTTGATCAGTTTGCGTTCGCGGTCGCGGGTGCGCAGCTCGAGGCTGAATTCCTCTTCCTGGGTTGCGCGATCACTGGGATCCGCGTAATTTGCGGCGTCTTCCTGCATATGGTGCATGGTGCGGTCCACTTCTTCCATCAGCTCCTGCTTCCACTGCAGCAGCAGATTCTTGAAGTGCTCCAGCATGTCGGCACTCATGTACTCTTCACCCTTTTTCATTTCATAAGGGGTGAAGTTGGTAAAGCGTTCGCGTGGTTGTTCTGCAGTCGTTGCCATTGAACCCGGCCTCTTGTTTGGACTTCACAAGAACGTTTTGCTCCATGCCGCTCCAGCCCCCGTGGCTGTGCGGTTGTACCCTGGATGAAGCATTCGTCCTGAAACGGGAATTTGCGGAAAATAGCAGATTAGTCACGGGGGTGCCAGCCTTGTGATGCCTACTTTTTGCACGGAGGTCAGATGAAGTTTCCAGAACCCCTGGTGGAGGGGCGGCTGATTCGCCGCTACAAGCGCTTCCTGGCGGATGTGCGCCTGCCGGATGGCCGCGAGGTGACCGCCCACTGCCCGAACACGGGCTCCATGCTTGGTTGTCAGCCCACCGAGGGCCGGGTATGGCTGAGCGAAAGCAACAATCCGAAGCGCAAGCTGCGGTACACCTGGGAGCTGGTTGAAACGGCCCCCGGTATGTTGGCGTGCGTGAACACGGCGAGGCCGAACGCCCAGGCGCAAGAGGCCATAGGTGCTGGTCGGGTTGGCCCGCTCACCGGTTACCAGCACTGCCGGCCGGAAGTAAAATACGGCAGTGAAAGAAGCCGGATTGACCTGCTGTTATCCGGCCATGAAACGGAGCCGGATGCCTGGGTGGAAGTAAAAAATGTAACGCTGGCGGAAAACGGTCAGGGGTTTTTCCCCGATGCCGTGACTGAACGTGGACAAAAGCATCTGAGGGAACTTATGGCTCAGGTGGCTGGAGGTGACCGCGCCGTCCTGTTCTTTGTGGTGAACCATACCGGGATTGAAACCGTCCGGCCCGCGGATCATATCGATGCGCGATACGGCCAGCTTCTGCGGGAAGCCTGCGATGCCGGTGTGGAGGTGCTTGCCTATCGCGCCGCCCTGGGCGACGGCGCGGGCAATCCCTCCGGAGAGCTCACGCTGACCGAATCAGTACCGGTGATTCTCGAGGTCTGATACGGCCAGTCCGAAATGCTGGCGGATGCGATCCGCCACTGCTTCGGCAACGTGCAGTTCTTCGGTGTGCAGGTGAATGGTGTGGCTCTTTTCCTCGGCGGTGAGCGGCTCGAACCAGCCTTGCTGGGCCGTCAACAACGCTTCGGTTGCTTCCGAGGCGTCGCCGGTGCGCTTGCGAATCCATTCCCGGCGTAGCGTTTCCGGCGCTTCACAGTGAATCAGGGCAAAGGGCAGTCCCAGCGATTCGGCGGTGTCGGCAAACAGGGCGCGCTCGTGCTCTTTCAGGCAGGCGGCATCCACGATCACCGGAAGGCCGGCGGTCAGCAGGCCTCTGGCCAGTGTCGCCAGGCGCTGGTAGGTTTTTTCGTTGGCCTCAGTGGAGTAAAGGTCGGTACCGACGCCGGATTTGCTGTTATCCAGCGGGGCAAGGCCATGCAGGCGCTTGCGTTCGACATCGGAACGCAGCCGGATCAGACCGAGTTCACCCGCCATGGCGGCACTGGCGCAGGATTTGCCGCTGGCGGACAGCCCGGTGGTGGCGAGCAGGTAGGGGTTCGGGATGGTGCTGTAGTCTTCGGCAAGCCGGGCGTAGTCGCGATACCGTTGCATCAGGCCGGTTTTTTCGTCGTCGCTGAGTGCCGGGTTGGCCATGGTGAACAGGGCAATCTTGGCCCGCACCATGGCTCGGTAGGCCTTGTAAAGAGGGAGCAGGGGCAGGGCCTGGAAATCCCCCCGGTACTCCAGATAGGTATTCAGCACCAGGTTGGCCAGCACCGGCTCGCGCCGGGATTCCAGGTCCATCAGCAGGAACGCCAGGTCGTTGATCACGTCAATCCAGCGGAAGGGCTCATTGAATTCGATGCAGTCGAAGACAGTGACCTTGTCATTGAACATCGTGATGTTGGCCAGGTGCAGGTCGCCGTGGCATTCGCGCACCAGGCCATCGGCTCGGCGCCGGGCAATCAGGTCCCGGTGGCGTTCGAAGGTGGTCCGTGTCCAGGCATCGAGGTTGTCGAGCTGTACCTGCAGGCCGGGGTCGTCGATCATCGGCCGTATCTGGTCGAAGTTTTCCTGCATGGCGGCGTAGACCGCTTCCGGCGTGCCGAAAGGTTTGTCCTCGGCTACCGGTGGCAACTGATCGTGGAAATGGGCCACCTGGCGGGCCAGGCTGCTCAGCAGGTCCCGGGTGAGGGCGCCGCTTTCCTGCAGGCGGTCGAACAGCTTGTCCTGGCGGAACTGCCGCATTTTGATGGCGTACTCGAAGGCATCGCCGGTACCGCCGATGACCGGGTTGTCGGGGGAACCGGTGATGGGCAGTACCTCAAGGTACAGGTCGTTCGCCAGGCGACGGTTCAGCCGCAGTTCCTCCTCGCAGAAATGCTGGCGGCGGGCCAGGGTAGAGAAGTCCAGAAAGCCGAAGTCCATCGGCTTTTTGATCTTGTAGGCGTAGTCGCCGGTCAGGATCACCTGGGAGATGTGAGTCTCGATCACCTGAAAGTCATTCACGGGATGATCGTAGAGATCGGGATTCTGCAATGCCAGAATCAGCGTATCCGGGGTGGTCTCACTCACTGTGTGCTCCTCGCGTTGCCTGAACCCATTGATTTTTATTGGCCTATCATAACGGGCAGATTACAGAAATAACACACAGTTGGCCTGCCTTCCGGGCGTTTCCCTTCGTTATAATCCGATCATGAAAAAATCTGACGCATCTTCGAGACCACCCCGAAAGTCGCCCCGCAAGACCAGGAATGGCCGTCGTTCCCGGTTCTGGCGATTGTCACTCCGGCTGGCGGCTATCGGCCTGGCCCTGCTGGCTGGCTGGACTGTTTACCTGGACGCCGTTGTTACCGATCGATTCGAAGGTCGTCGGTTTGAGGTGCCGTCGCGGGTCTACGCCCGCCCACTGGAGCTGTATGAAGGTGCTGGTATCAGCTCGGGGGCTCTGCAACGGGAACTGGAACTGGCCGGATTCCGCCGGGGTGACGGCGTGAAGCCGGGCAGTTATCGGCGCAATGGCGGTCATTTCCTGATCAGCACCCGCGGCTTTCGGTTCCCCCAGGGCGATGAATCCCGTCGTCGTCTGTCATTGAACATTTACGATGACCAGATACAGGATTTCTCGGTGCTCAGCGGCGATAACGCTCCGATTGTCCGGCTGGAGCCGGCACAGATCGGGGGCATCTATCCCTCTCATAAGGAAGACCGCATCCTGGTCCAGCTCGACGAAGTGCCCGCCTTGCTGCCAAGAACCCTGATGGCGGTCGAGGACCGTAATTTCTATGAGCATGTCGGCGTGGCGCCCCTGTCCATCGGGCGAGCCATGCTGGCGAATCTGCGCGCCGGGGAAATTGTCCAGGGCGGAAGCACCCTGACCCAGCAGTTGGTGAAGAACTTTTTCCTCTCCCGGGAGCAGACCCTGGTTCGCAAAGCCAACGAAGCCCTGATGGCCATTTTGCTGGAACTGCATTACGAGAAAGACGATATTCTCGAAACCTACCTGAACGAAGTGTATCTGGGCCAGGCCGGCACCCGCAGCATCAATGGCTTCGGCCTGGCGAGCCAGTTCTATTTCGGGGAATCCCTGATGAACCTGGACGTTCACCAGATCGCCCTGCTGGTCGGCATGGTCAAAGGCCCCAGTTATTACAATCCTCGCCGCAACCCGGAGCAGGCGACCGCCCGCCGCAACCTGGTGATTTCGGAAATGGAGGAAGCCGGCCTGATTGATTCCGCCAGGGCAGCGAGGGCCAGGGGCCTGCCACTTGGGGTGAGCGAGCGCCCCTCCTATTCGGAAAACCGGTATCCGGCCTATATTGACCTGGTGCGGCGGCATCTTGCCAGGGATTACAAGGAAGAGGACTTGCAGAGTGAAGGCCTGAGAATCTTCACCACTCTGGATCCGTCGATCCAGTATGCGGCGGAGTTCGCGGTGACCGACACCGTGCCTCGTCTGGCCAGTGGTGAGATGGGCAAGGCCCTGGAAGCCGCCCTGGTGGTCACCGCGAAAGATACCGGTGAGGTGCTGGCTCTGGTGGGCGGCCGGGATCCACAATTTGCCGGCTTCAACCGGGCGCTGGACGCCAGCCGGCAGATTGGCTCACTGATCAAGCCGTTTATTTACCTGTCTGCCCTGCAGCGGCCTGAAAAGTACACCCTGATGACGCCGGTGCTGGATAAGTCGTTTGTCCTTGAATTTGATGACGGCCGTCGCTGGTCGCCCAAAAACTACGATGGCGAGGAACGGGGTGAGGTGCCCCTGTATAAGGCGCTGTCGCATTCCTACAACCTGCCGGCGGTCAGGGTTGGTCTTGATGTTGGCGTGGATGTGGTCAAGGACACCCTGAGGGCGTTCGGGGTAGCCTCGCCAATACCGGAGTACCCCTCCATGCTGCTGGGCTCGGTGGCCATGACCCCGGTTACCGTCGCACAGATGTACCAGGGGCTTGCCACATCCGGCTTCAACACGCCGCTGCGCACGATCCGGGAAGTTACGGACGCCAATGGTGAGCCTCTGTCACGCTACCGCCTGGAAGTGGATCAGGTGGCGGACCCGGCAGCGGTGCATTTGGTGCAGTACGCCATGCAGGAAACCATGCGCGAGGGCACTGGCCGGTCTGCTTACTACACCGTGCCGGACGAGCTGGCCCTGGCCGGAAAAACCGGTACAACGGACGGCGGCCGCGATTCCTGGTTTGCCGGCTTCAGTGGTGATCTGCTGGCTGTGGCCTGGGTGGGGCGCGATGATAACGGGGGGACACCACTGACCGGTGCCACCGGGGCCTTGCCCATATGGTCCCGGTTTATGGCACAGGTACCACAACACAGCTTTTCGCCGGTGGTGCCCGATGGCGTGAACTATCTTTGGGTGAATACCCAAAGGCAGGCGCTGACCGACGAAGACTGCGATAATGCCCGCCTGTTGCCGTTTATTTCCGGTAGTGAACCGGTTCAGGAGGTGTCCTGCTCTGGTAATCTGGAACGGCGAATTCGAGGATGGTTTGAAGGGTTATTCCAATGAACGTTTACCGATATTTCCAGGCTGGTCTGGCAGCCGCCGCGCTTGGCCTGGCCGGGTGCGCGGCGGGGCCGGGCGGTGACCCCATATACGTGCCGGTGGGCGGGCCTTCTCAGGCGCCTGAGCCGCCGCAAACCACCACATCCGGGCAGGATGAGCCGCGGGTGTGGCGAAAGAGCGAGCAGCCGGAGGTCCAGGCGCCGGAACCTGAGCAGCCGCAAAGCAATGCCCCGAGCTACAGTGCTGCCGGAGAAAATTTGTCGCCGGCAGCGCTCAGCCTGGTGAGAGAAGCGGACAGGTTGCTGGCGCAGAATAATCCGTCGGCGGCAGTTGCACAGCTTGAGCGGGCCCAACGGATTTCCCCCCGGTCGCCGGCGGTGTACTTCAAGCTCTCCGAAGCTTACGTTGCCATGAACCAACTGGGTAATGCCGAACAGTTTACTCTCAAGGGGCTGTCGCTGGCGGGCAGTGATGCGCGGATGCAGCGGGCCGGCTGGTTGTTGCTGGCGGACATCCGTCGGGCGAGGGGGAACGTGGCGGGTGCGGACCGGGCCGAGGCCCGGGCGGCGGCGCTCTGAAGCACGCGCCCCGGCTGGGGCGCGTGCTCATGAAAACTCCGGTGTCAGGGCACCAGAGGAATCGGGTCTGCCACGGTGTCGGTATCCGCTACCACGGTCACGTTCTGGGTTCCCTGGAATTCCAGGGGGTCATCCAGTTCGTTGTCGTCCAGTTGGCAGCTGTAGCTGATGGTGTACTCGCCTTCCGGCAGGAACGCGGCCACATAACTGTACATCCCGTCGTTATCCTCGTCGGTTACCGGTACCGCCATCAATGGGCCACCGGTGTCTGTGGTGACATTAATGTCTGTCGGCGCTACATCTGCGCCCTGGTAGACATAGACCGAGCCGGCGTAGTCCTGAGCGCAGTCTGCCAGGCTGTCATCGTTCAGCCGGGTGGACTGGATCGTGAGGTAATCCACGTCACCGGTGATTGAGCCGACTTCCAGGTTATTGACCAGCCGCAGCGAGGGTTTCAGAAGGTAGTCCGCGAGGGAGTCCCCCTGAGGGTTTACCAGCGATTTTCGTACATCGAAATCAATGGTGAAGTCGGTGGCGGTGTCGGCGACAACAACAAACTCCCCTTTGAGTTTCAGGCCACTCTGTTCGCCAGACGGTACCGCCAGTGTCTTCTGAATGCCGGGCTCGTTTTTGGTGATCACATAAGAGTCGGGGAGGGAGTCCTGATCGGTATCGGAGTCTTCGGTATTAATCTTCAGGCGTAACTCCGAATACTGCCCCGCAGGCACTTCCTCATCGGTGATCAAGGATTCACTCAGCCCACCCTGAAGTTCGAGCAGGTTCCAGGACTTCGGTTCATCAAATGTGAACTCCACCCAGTCACCATCGACGGGCTTCAGCGAGATCCCGGTGAAAGAAATGGTCACATCGGTAAATTCCATCGCCGGTGCATCGGTGACACCGAAGGACACCGTGCCAGTGGAGCCAGTATTCATACTGTCACCATCACCGCCACAGGCAGCAATACCTGCCGCCAGTGCAGACACGGTAAATAATTGGATGGAACGCTTCATATAAACCTCCTTGGTTTATGGTCTGGATCTGTAGCCGAGTTGATTGCTACCGGACAGAGGTAAAACGATGGGCTGGATGAGAGCGTTCCGTACATTTTGTTACCGAATTCTCATGTCCGGGCCATGATTCCGTTCCGGTGGGCGGCCGCGGCCAATGCAATGTCGGGCCACTCTGTTATAGACTGCATCGCTGCAGTTAACCCACGCAGGTAATCAAGGTTTTGGCACTTCTTCCTTTTAAACCCGCCCGGTCCAGGCGATTTGATGTTCTGGTGCAGCCGCATCTTGATGCGATGTACCGCTTTGCTTTCCGGCTGTGTGGTCAGCAGCAGGACGCCGAGGATCTGGTGCAGGATGTGGTCGTCAAGCTGTATCCCCGGCTTGAGGAGCTGGAAAGCGTGGACCAGCTCCGGCCCTGGCTGAACCGGGTGTTGTATCGCCAGTTTATCGATCAGGTGAGGCGCCGGAACCGGCAGGGAGATCGCCCGGTCAGTGAGCTGGTAGACGCAGACAGTCAGGCCGACTGGTTTGACAGCCTGGAGTCTGATACCACTGGCCCGGACGTGCACCTTGAACACAGCCGGCTTCGGCCGGCCCTGGACCGGGTGCTGGCCACGTTGTCCCCCGACCAGAGAACGCTGCTGTTGCTGCACGACGTCGATGCCTGGCGGCAGGAAGACATTGCCGAGATTCTGGAGATCCCGTTGGGTACCGTCAAATCAAGGCTGCACCGGTGCCGGGCAGCGTTGCGAAAAAAATTGCAGCGGGAGCTGGAACCAGTATCCGACACCGGGCGTGTAAGGGAGTGAGGTGATGATTATGTCCTGTCGTGAAATCAGGCTGAGCCTGCCGGCTTATCTCCACAATGAACTTCCGGATCCGCAACGTGCATCGGTTGGTCAGCACGTGGCGTCCTGTCCTGCCTGCCGGGCGGCACTTGAGGCCGAGCGGGGACTGAATAACGCCCTGTCAGGGGCGGCGGCGATTCCCGAACCTTCCGGAGATTTTCACGACCGGGTGTTATCGGCTGCCCATCGCTCTTCCAGTCGCCGCTCTGGTCATGGCAGGAGCCATGCCCTATTGGGTGGCGCGGTGGCGGCAGCACTGGCACTGGGCGTTGGCCTGGGTGTGATGTTGCAGTCAGGCAGCGGTGTTCCGGGGGCGCCCCCGGTGGCCGGGCCGGTCAGCAAGCCTGCGGCAGCGCCAGGGCTGGCCAGGGTTGCTCCGGTCAATAAAACCGTGAAACTGGCATTCCGGTCAGCGGAGGCACTGGACAATGTTACCCTGACACTGGAGTTGCCGCCTCACGTTGAGCTCGCGTCCTGGCCGGGCCGGCGTGAACTGAGCTGGCAGGTGAGTCTGGATGCGGGGGAGAATGTGCTGGCGTTACCATTGACGTTACTGTTTCCGGGCTCGGGTGAGCTGGTGGCAAGGCTGGAGTCCGGAGCACGTGAGAAAACCTTTCGGGCCCCGATTCCTGCCTACCCGGATACTCCGACAAATGCCCCGACTGTAAACCGGGAGGAGACTGGATCATGAAATCGGATTTTTCTATGGTGCCAGCAGCAGCGACGCTGATCCTGGTGGCGAGTCTTGTGTCAACGCCGTTATCAGCGGCAGAGGACCTTGATGTGACCATGCGCATGGTGGTTGATGACCTGGAATTAACGGACTCGGTTGTCCGGGAAATCCGGTTGCCGGAACAGCTGGCGGTTGATGCGCCTACCGGCCCGACGGAGCGGAAAAACCCGATGGAAAATCCTGCCAGCGATGCCCGCGAACGGGGGCGGGAGTTTGGTCAGTCCATGGCCGAGCGGGCCCGTGAATCCCGCGAAGAACGGGGTAACCGGCCGGAACGCCCGGAGCTTCCCGAAGCCACCCGGTCGGATTAATGAGCCCGGTGACGATCCCGTAATCACGTGTTTACCCTCCTTCATTGCTATACTCTCCGGCGTCATTGCCCGGTAGCGCCCGCCGTCTGAGCCCGCTCAACGGGCTATTTCTGCACTGACGAATCCGGAGAGTGTTTCTTGCTGGTGTTTCGGCCTCTACTGTTTTTGACTCTGCTGCTCGCAGCGGGTGGTTTGCGCGCCGACGTAAACGACCCTGGTGCGGAGGCGTTCAACGCAGGTGTCCGTCTGTTCGAGTCCGGGCAATGGGCGGCCGCCAAGACGCATTTCGAGGCGGCAGTGGCTGAGGGCATGACGTCGGCGTCCCTGTTTTATAACCTCGGAGTGGTGTGTTATCGCCTGGGCGATTACGACTGCGCCGACCAGACATTCAGGAAGCTTGTGAATGGCACCAATAGTGCCCTGGCCAGCTATAACCTGGGGCTGACCGCCCTGGCTCGTGAACACCACGAAGCCGCCCGACACTGGTTTGCAAGATCGGCCGGGCCGGATTCGCCGGAAAAAATCCGGGCCCTGGCCCGGGTGCAGCTGGAGAAACTGAAGCCGCACCCGGCTGTCATTGCCGACGGCGCTTCCGCTGCCCGCACGGCCTACCTGGCGATCTCCGGCGGTTTCGATTCAAACATAGCGGGCTTGCCGGAAACGGCGGTTTCCGCAGAGGGCGGGGTGTTCGCCGATGCGCTGGCGATGGGGGCCCTGCAGTGGCCTGTTCCAGCCGATGCCCAATTGTCCCTGGAGGCGGCGGGGTACGCCCGGCACCACCCAACGGAGGAAGGCTTTGATACCCGGCTTGTACAGGGCCGGGTGGCGTGGTCTCAGGAACAGAAAAACCGAAAGCTGGGCGCCGCGTTGCTGTTAAGTCAATCCTGGTTTGATAATGACGCCCTGGAGCGACGGCTTGGCCTGGAGGGCATTTATCAATGGTATCGGTGCAACGTAATCGGCCGCCCTGACCGCTGTGCCTTCACGCTTGCCGTCGCCAATGTGGATGGTGGAGAGGGCTTTGGCGCCTATGATGGCCAGTGGTATCGGTTACAACTGCGGGCGCTGAAGCGTGTTCAGAGCTGGCGCCTGGATCTTGAATATGAATGGGAAAGGAATGACCGTCGGGACCTGACATTGCCCGATCAGTTTGTCAGTGTGTCGCCCCGGCACCACACGGTTGATCTGGCTGCCCGCTATCCACTCTACCCGGATCTGGTCGTCGGCGCTTCAGGGGCGGTGCGCTACAGCCGGTATCCGGACCGGTATGTTCTGCTGGTCGACGGCCGGCAGGACATTCGTCGCCGGATGGATTACCGGTTCGAGGCGGGTCTGTTGACGGAATATGACCTGGACGGGCACTGGCTGCTACGGGCGGAATGGACGGTGCGCGATAACCGTAGCAGGATTGACCGTTACGATTATCGACGCCACACCGTCATGGCAACGCTGGAAGCCGTTTTCTAGCAGGAATCAGAGACCGGTGTTTCTCAACCGGTTAGCGTGCTGCCGAAACACGGCTTTGGGGTCGGTTTCAAAAAGGCTGTGCAGGCCCAGCGCCTGGTTGACTTCATCCAGGTGGTTCATGAAGTAGTTATCCCGGATGACCTTGCCGAAGTGATTGCTGCAACGTCCTACCAGGCCGTCATTCTGGCTGAACCCAAAAGCCAGGCTGGTGGTGCCGAGCAGGGCGTCGGATGGGTCCAGAACGTTGGTGAGAACGCCGGTGCCACCCCAGGAGTAGAAGCGAATGCCGTTGGCGGAGTGCGCGCCTTCACCGCAGGCGGTGCTGGGTATGCCGGCCGGGGCGAAGCGATTGAACTCTGCGCTGCCTTGCGTTGTCAGCGACTTCAGGCTGGCGCGGAGATCCTGTTGGTAACCGCCGCCTGACAGCAGATCGATCAGACCGCCCAGGGCGTTGCCCAGGGACGCCGCCAGACCTTCAGCCGGTGAGCCGTAAATCAGGTCTGCGACCGGGGAGCCCTTGTGAGGGGAGCCTACCGAGGTGACCGAGGCCACCAGGTCCGGCCGCACCCGGGAAATGTAACGCGCCGTGGGCCCGCCGTGGCTGTGGCCTACCAGGTTAACCTTGCCATGAACCGCGGCGATGGCCTGGATTTGTGGCAGCAGGGCTTCGCCCCGGGCGATGGTGCTGTCCAGTGCCGGCACCTGGGTGGTATACACGTCTGCGCCGTAGCGACGAAGATCTTCTGCGACGCCGTACCAGTAATCGACACCGGCAACGGAATCAAAGCCGAACATGCCGTGCACCAGCACGATGGGGTAGCGGGTGTCGGTGTAGTTTGACGGGGTAGAGTCCCACCACCAGGCGGCGGAGGGGGCCGACCAGGCCACGGTCAGGGCCATGGCCATTGCTTGAATCCACAGTTTCATTGTCGTTCCTACAGTTTGATGTTGTGTTTGTTATTCAAACTGCGGCTCAACCTAACGGGGTTGCTCCAGAAACTACTGCTCGTACTGCGTCTGCCGTTGGGCGGACTGAGGGCTTCCGTGCACTGACTTGGATTTGTCGTTGTTAGATTGTGGCCGTCAGAGCATCTCCGGGGAGATACGGCCATAATTTGGCCATGGGTGGGCCTGAGTCAACGACAGACCGGGCCAATGTGAGGGATTTGCGGCCAAAGTGTGACGCGGGTCGCAGGGGTGGCCCCGCAAGACATGCCGTGGTCGCTTCATGCCTTGCGGGTGCCGGCACCATCAGAGCGTCGCCATGACCTTTCTGGCGGCCCGGGTTGTATCGGCAATATCGTCGTCTGACAGTGCCGCAGTCGTGAAGCCCGCTTCAAAGGCGGACGGCGCGAGATAGATGCCCTCTTTGAGCATGCCCTGGAAGAATTGCTTGAAACGCTCGACGTTGCAGGCCATCACTTGATCAAACCGGGTTACTGCTGGCTCCTCCGTGAAGAAAAAGCCGAACATGGCGCCGGCACTCTGAACGGTTAACGGAATGCCGTGGGCGTCGGCGGCGTCCTTGAGTCCGTCTCGTACGGCGTTGGTCTTTGCGGTCAGGCGGTCATGGAAGCCCGGCTCGGAAATGGCATTCAGGGTGGTGAGTCCGGCGGTCATCGCCAGCGGGTTGCCACTCAGTGTGCCAGCCTGGTAGACCGGCCCCAGGGGCGATATATGCTCCATGATGGCCCGCTTGCCACCAAAGGCGCCGACCGGCAGACCGCCGCCGATCACCTTGCCCAGGGCGGTCAGGTCCGGAGTCACGCCGTAGAAGCCCTGAGCCCCGCCCAGCGATACCCGGAAGCCGGTCATGACCTCATCAAAAATCAGCACCGTACCGTGCTCGTCGCAGACTTCCCTGAGCCCTTCGAGAAAACCCGGCACCGGGGGTATGCAGTTCATGTTGCCGGCCACTGGCTCAACAATGATGGCGGCAATCTGATCGCCCATCGTGCGGAAGGTTTCACGAACACCGTCGATGTCGTTGTAATCCAGGGTCAGGGTGTGTTCGGCCAGACTGGCGGGGATGCCGGGCGAGTTGGGCACACCGAGCGTCAGCGCGCCAGAGCCGGCTTTCACCAGCAGTGAATCCACGTGACCGTGGTAGCAGCCCTCGAATTTGACGATTTTGTCCCGGCCGGTATAACCGCGGGCCAGGCGAACCGCGCTCATGGTTGCTTCCGTGCCAGAATTCACCATGCGTACCAGATCGATGGAGGGCACCAGTTCGCAGACCTTTTTGGCCATCTCGGTTTCGAGGGCCGTTGGCGCACCATAGCCGATGCCGAGGTCGACTTGCGCGTGCAGGGCGTCCTTGATGCGGGGGTCGGAGTGGCCAAGAATCATGGGGCCCCAGGAGCCGATGTAGTCAATGTACCGGCGGTCATCCTCGTCGTAAAGATATGCGCCTTTGGCGTGCTTGAAGAAGATTGGTGTGCCACCAACGCCCCGGAACGCCCGAACCGGTGAATTTACGCCGCCCGGGATATACCGTTGCGCCTGTTCGAACAGGGTTTCGGAGTGCGTCATGTGTCTGGGCTCCTGTTATCTGGATGATTCGAAAAGTGGGTGGTGACTGGCGAAGAGTCGTTGAAATGCGTTTGCGCGCGCCTCTATCTGTGCCGGAGTACCTTCAAACAGGCCACCGATCACGGCGAGCATGTCGGCACCGGCCCGGATCAGGGCGCCGCCGTTGTCAAGCGTAATACCGCCAATCGCGGTCAGTGGATAGCCCCATGGCTTCGCCTGGGCAAGCACGTCAGGACTGGCCAGCGGCGCACCGGGTTTGGTTGTGGACGCGTGAAAGCGACCGAACGCCAGGTAGTCGGCCCCGCCGCGCATGGCGGCTTCGGCCAACGCCAGGTCGGCATGGCAGGTGATTCCGATGATCGCCTGTTCGCCGAGCAATTGCCGCGCGGTGCTGAGAGTCGCATCTGTCTGGCCGAGGTGGACACCGGCCGCGCCTACTCTTCGTGCCAGCTCCGGGTCGTCATTGATCAGTAAGGGCACACCGGCATTGTGGCAGAGGGCCTGGAGATCCCGGGCCTGAGCCAGCCGCTCGGTGCTGGTTGCCGCTTTCTCGCGGTATTGTACCATTACAGCCCCCCCGCGCAGAGCAGCCTCTATCGCCTCGACCAGAGTCGAAGGCGGTGTCAGCCGGCTGTCGGTGATGGCGTACAGTCCCGGACGCAGGCCCTTGCTCATGAGCGCCACGCAATGCCTCGATCGGGTACTGGCTGGCCTTTGCCGACCTCCAGAGCGCTCAGAATAGCCCGCTGCACATAGTTCTGGGCCTGGGCGATGGCGGCGCGAGCCGAGAGACCAGCGGCACGGCCAGCTGAGATAGCCGCCGCCAGGGTGCACCCGGTGCCGTGATATTCCCCGCCGACCCGTTCTATTTCCCAGTGCTGGGGCGTCGAGGCCTGGCTGTAGAGCGTGTTGATGATCCGGTCGCCGGTGCCGTGGCCACCGGTGGCAAGAACCGATCGGCAACCACTAGCGAGCAGGTGATCCGCGGCGATATCCGGGTCGTCGCTGTTGCCCAGCAACGCCAGTTCTACACCGTTGGGTGTGATCATTTCGGCCAGGGGAAACAGCTGGGTTTTCATGGCGTCAATCAGGTGGTCATCGGCCAGATCACCACCGCCAGCGGCCTTGATCACCGGGTCGGTAATGACGGGGATGCCCCGGTGCCTGTTCAGGAACTCCACCAGGACTTCCACCACCGCCGCGTTGCCAAGGGCGCCGGTCTTGATGGCGTGGATAGGCGTGTCGTCCGCCAGGCACTCCAGCTGTCGTCGGATCAGGCCGGCATCAACTGCCTCGGCACCGTAAACGTTGCGGGTATCCTGCACGGTCAGGCACGTGAGCACGGGCAGGGGATGGCAGCCCAGTGACGTGATGGCCTGAATGTCGGCTTGTATGCCGGCACCACCGGATGGATCAAGGCCCGACAGAATCAGGACCTGAGGGCGGGTATGGCGTTTGATGGCGCAACTCCTTAAAACGGTTTGACAACAGCGAGAATGACGACGGCGAACAGTACGAAAACCGGCAGTTCGTTAAACCAGCGATAAAACACGTGACTGCGGGTATTCTGGTCGTTGCGAAACACTTTGACCAGGTGCCCGCAGTAGAAGTGGTAGGCGATTAGCAGAGCAACCAGCACCAGTTTGGCGTGCAGCCAACCCTGGCTGAAATAACCTTCTGCATTGTAACTGATCAGCCACCCCCCGAAGACGAGCGTCGCAATCATCGACGGCGTGGTGATGCCCCGGTACAGCTTGCGCTCCATGATTTTGAACCGTGCCCGCCCGGGTTCGTCACTGCAGGCGGCGTGGTAGACAAACAGCCGGGGCAGGTAAAAAATACCGGCGAACCAGCACACCATTGAAATGATATGGAAGGCCTTTATCCACAACATGCATCAGCTCCGTCGGTATTGATAGTAACTTTCGATATCGGACTTCAGGACGACCCCATAAACGCGTTGAATCATCGGGGCAACATGCCTTTGTACGTAAAGTGCTTCCGCATCGGTTGCCTCGAACTGGTTCAGGGCTTCCTCCAGGGTGGCCTGATACTGCACCGGTGCCACGTCACGTCGGTTTGCCGGGATGTCCATGAGGTCGATGGCTTCCGGCGCACTTGCCTCATCCTCCGCCAATGGCCTCTCGGTATCCTCAAGGTAACGAGCGAGGTCGACAGCGGGCATCAGGGCGGTGGGGCCGTTACTGCCTTCCACCACCAGCCACTTGGGCTCTGACTTCAGGGCTTTACGGGCATCCTCCATAGTCAGTTGGCGCTCGGTGCGCAGAATACTCCGATCCATGATGGCTCCCACCGATACCCGTCGGAGGGCCTGGATCACCGGTGAGTTCTGGTAGCTGAGTCCCTGGCTTTTGAGAATGGTCAGGAACAGCGATTTTTTTCCGAAAGCCTCACTGGTAACCAGGCTGGAGGTGGTGATGATCAGCATCCCCGGCAGGATGATATTGGGGTTGCGGGTCAGCTCCATCAGCGCCATCAATGCGGCCAGGGGTGCCTGCAAAACAGCGCCCATCATGGCCCCCATGCCCAGCATGGCGTAAAACCCGACCGAGGAGGCGTTCTCCGGAAAGATCTGTGCGCCAACCAGCCCCATGGCTCCGCCGAGGGTGGCGCCCATGAACAGGGTGGGGCCAATCACCCCGCTGGGCATCCCCAGCCCGATTGAAAGTGACGTGATGACCAGTTTCGCTATGCCGACACCGAGCAATAACCAAAAGCCGAGCTGGCCGTTGATGGTCTGGTTGACGGTGTCATAGCCGATACCCATGGTTTCCGGAACAAGCACCGCAAAGGGCACCATCAGCACACCCGCCATTGTGATCCGCAGCAGGACCGGCCGGTGATGATGCCGCCCCATGGCATCAACCAGGTGAATAAAGAGTGCGGCAGCAATGCCGATCATCACGGCGATCGCCAGTATCCACGGGATCTCCAGGAGTGAGTTCATGGTCAGGGCGGGCACATTGAAGGCCGGTTCGGTACCATAACCGGCCTGAGTGACAATGGCCGCACTCACGGCCGCCAGGATGATGGGAGTGAACCCGGCGATGGTGTATTCCATCATCACCACTTCCATGGCAAAGATAACGCCGGAGATCGGCGTGTTGAACGAGGCCGAAATGGCACCGGCGCAGCCACAAGCCACCAGTGTTCGAATGCTGTTATTGGGCAGCCGCATCCACTGGCCCATGAGGCTTGAAAAGGCGGCACCCAGGTGAACCGCCGGGCCCTCGCGGCCAGCGGATTGTCCCGTCACCACGGTTGTGACGCCGGAGATAAACTGAACGAGGGCACTGCGAATGGAAATGTAGCCCTGGTGGTAGTTCAGGCGTTCCATGACATGAACGACGCCGACTTTCCGGTCATGGATTGACAGCCGGTGCAGCAACAGACCAAGCCCCAGTGCACCCATGAGCGGGAGTACGCCGCGGGTGAGGATGTCCAGATTCTCGAAGGATTCGGAATTGCCGCCGGGGAGAAACTGCTCAAGGGGCCACTCGATCGTCAGGCGGAACACCAGTATGACCCCCCCGGTAATCAGGCCCGACATCAGGCCCAGGGCCGCCAGTTGAGGCAAGGCGTCGACACCGGACAACCTGCGCCGGAACACAGGGATCAGGTGCTCGGTGATCTGGTGCCAGACTTTCTGCATGAGTGCCGGATTTCCGGAGTAAGGTTCGGGGCTGTAATGTGTTTCTGACAACATTGTAACGGTCGTTCTGCCGGCTGCAATGAGTCATTGGTTTATCATGTTAGACTGGGCTGTTAGACCGCTCATTCCTGAAACAACGTCGCTGGAGAAAAAGTTGATTAACGTAGGCATCGTAGGTGGCACCGGGTACACCGGCGTCGAGCTGCTGAGAATTCTCGCCGTTCATCCTGAAGCAACGGTTCGCTGCATTACATCCCGATCCGAGGCCGGTATGCCGGTTGCGGATATGTACCCGAACCTGAGAGGTCACTTTGATCTGGCCTTTTCCGAACCGGATGCGGCGGCCCTGGCTGAGTGCGACCTGGTGTTTTTTGCCACACCTCATGGGGTGGCCGCGAGGATGGTGCCGGAACTGATGGCCGCGGGTGTTCGCGTGGTGGATCTCTCCGCCGATTTCCGCATCCGGGATCTGGACGTCTGGGCCAAGTGGTATGGCATGCGTCATGAGAGCCCGGAGTGGGCAGCAAAGGCCGTTTACGGTCTGCCGGAAGTTGCCCGGGAGCAAATCCGCGA
>CBIHLH010000013.1:0-38072 GCA_966210405.1 uncultured Marinobacter sp. | reverse complement strand
CGCGCCGCCTGCGCCGCCAGGTTGTTGCCAGAGGACTCCCGTATCCGGGTGCTCTGTGCCGGGAAGGCGCACAACGAATACTGGCAAAACCTGGCAGTCCGGGAAATGCAGCGTAACCCCCGGTTCCGCTGGCTCGGGGAACTGGAAAAACAGGACACCGAAGCGTTACTGTCGGCCAGCCGGCTCATGGTCATCAGTTCCGTCATGGAAGGCGGAGCCAATGTGGTATCGGAGGCTTGCAGGGCCGGGCTACCCATCATTGCTTCGGCCATTCCCGGCAATATCGGCTTGCTGGGTGACGATTACCCGGGCTATTACCCGGCCAAAGACGAACAGGCCCTGGCCGGGCTGCTTTTCCGGGCGGAAACCGATCCCGGCTTCCTCCAGGCTCTGACACGTCACGTCAGTGCCCTTTCTGATCGATTTACGCCGGAACAGGAATTACAGGCCCTGGAGCGGGCACTGGCCCTTGCGGGCCAGCGTTGTGCGCTCCGGGCGGGTTAATCCTTCAGAGAAATCGGTTCGATCGGGCCTTCCGGGTTTTGTGGCAGTACCCGGCCAATAACGGCGGTGTGCGGGTAGCCCAGTGCTTTAAGCGCTTTGACGCATTCGTCCGCCTGGTCGGCCGCAACACTGGCGAGCAAGCCGCCAGCGGTCTGCGGATCGAAGATCAGCGGGTACCGCGGGTGCTTCACCCACTTTTCCTGATCCCTGATCCCTCGACGCAGACGGATGTTGGCGGGTTGCAGGGAACTGAGAATACCCGCTGCCGCGGTCTCTTCCGCTCCGGGCAGTACCGGAATGGCCGACAGGTCGAGCTCCGCATCAACGCCCGATGGCCGGGTCATCTCCACCAGGTGTCCCAACAGGCCAAAACCGGTTACATCGGTACAGGCCCGGGAGCCAAAGCGCCGGAGACATTCCGCTCCGGCCTTGTTTGACTGCACCATGGACGCCAGAGCGGAGTCGATCCAGCGACCTTTGGCGGCGAGTTTGGCGTGGGCGGCAAACAGGGTGCCAGTACCGATCGGTTTGGTCAGGATCAGGGCATCACCGGCCTTGAGGCCGCCCTTGCTCATCACTTCGTTGGGGTCAATCAGGCCGTTCACCGCGAAGCCAAGCGCCAGTTCCTTGCCTTCTCCGGTATGGCCACCCACCAGGGCACAGCCCGCTTCGTTCAGCACTTCCACTGCCCCGGACATCATCTGGTACACCACATCTTCGACCTTGGACTCAATGCCATAGGGCACCGTGGCCACGGCGGTCGCGCTCTGGGCTTCAGCGCCCATGGCAAACACGTCGCCCAGGGCGTGGTTGGCGGCCACCCGGCCAAACACGTAGGGGTCGTCGATAAAGGCGCGGAAGAAATCCACCGTATGCACCACCGCCTTGCCGGGTGGTACGGTCAGAACCGCGGCATCGTCCGGGGCGTGGAGGCCGATCAGGATATCGTCACGATCAATGGGGCGGAGCTCACCCAGCGCCCGCGACAGGACGGTGCTGCCGACTTTGGCGCCGCAGCCGCCACAGCGCATGGC
Source organism: uncultured Marinobacter sp. (assembly GCA_966210405.1). Lineage (GTDB taxonomy): Bacteria > Pseudomonadota > Gammaproteobacteria > Pseudomonadales > Oleiphilaceae > Marinobacter. Next base: position 36,534 of record CBIHLH010000013.1, on the reverse strand, counting down.
GACCGCTGAAATGGCCTGGGATGCCTCCTCCGGGTTCTGGGCGGCCGCTGTGTCGGGCAGTGTGGCGTTCTCTTCCATGGCGGGAAGATCGTTGAATTTCTTCATGAAGCGGCGGTCGATCCAGTCTTTCCAGCGCCAGACCAGGGCACCGTCAAGCTGGACATTGCCCCGCGAGGCGACCGCATACTTGTCACCCGTGCTGATCAGTGCCAGCCAGTTTTCCTGAGGGCGGAACGCCCTGGGAGCCTTGCCGAGGGCCAGCCGTTTCAGGTTGTCCGCCAGTGGGCGCCCCTGCCGGACCGCAAACACCCCGGCTTTTTCACGGGGATGGTCAGTGACATTGGCAATGTCCCCGGCAGCGAAGATGTTGTCGTCATTTTCCGACTGCAGGGTATCGCGAACCCGCAGAAACAGGCCGTCATCCAGCGCCAGGCCGGTGTCCTTCAGCCATTCGGGGCCTCCGGCACGGGTAACCCAGAGCACCTCGTCGGCCTGCAGTGTTGCGCCGGATTCCGTCAGCAGAAGGCCTTGCCGGACTTTCTGCACCGGTGAACCGAGGTGAACTTTTACCCCCCGTGCCTGCAGAACCCTCTGAAAAACCGAGCGCACCCGGGGGTTGTGGGTGGGCAGGATGTCGCTGGCGGCATCGATCAGATGGAAGTGCAACTGCTCCGGGTCCTTGCCCCGCTGCTTCAATTCGTTGCGCAGGCGGAACTGCATGGCCAGGGTCAGCTCCACGCCGCCCGCGCCGGCACCGACCACGGCCACGGTAAGAGGCCCTTCATGGTTCTCAATTCGTGACAGCAAGGCCAGCCAGCGCTGGTTAAAGCCGGTGATGGGCTTGACCGGCACCGAATGTTCCGCTGCACCCTCAACATCGTCCACCCGGGGGGATGACCCGATATTGACGGAGAGAATGTCGTAGGGAACGTCCGGGCGGCCGCGACAAATGACCCGTTTTCGATCACGGTCGATGCCCATGGCTTCGGCCCGATAAAATCGTGCGCCGGCGTATTCGGCCAGCCGGCTCAGGTCGATATGCACATCGTCATAGCGGTAGTGGCCGGCCACGTAGCCAGGCAACATTCCGGAATAGGGCGTATGGGTGTCGCGGCAGATGAGGGTCAGCCGAACGCCGGGGACAGGGTTCATGGCGAACCGTTTCAGTACCCCGACGTGGCTGTGCCCGCCGCCAATCAGGACAATGTCCCGTAAAACAGGCTGGTCAGGCGTTCGCATCAGATAATTTTCTTGGCTTCGGCAGGCAGTTGGTCAAACCCTTTCATGCTGGAAAACGCGTTCAGCTTTTCCTGATCTGCAGCGGTGGGGTTGGCAATCTGATCAATGGAGGTGATGCCGGCATCCTTCATCTTGCGGGCCGTGGCTGGTCCGATACCCTTTACCCGAGTCAGGTCAGACTTGTCCAGCGGCTTGGCAGCCCTGGGCTTTTGGGTTGTGGCGGCTTTACCCGTTGGCGACTTCCTGGCCGTGGTTTTCGCAGCGGCCGGCTTGCGGGCCGGTTTTCCGGCTGCGGGTTTACGGGCGGTTTTGGCGGCCGATTTTGCCGCTGGCCGGGCAGGCGACTTGGCCGGCTTCTGTTCGGCGGCTTTCTTCCGGGCCTTGGTGCCCGCCTCGTCCGTCAGCTTCCTGACCTCCTTGCCAGCGTCTTTGGAGGCCACGCCAAGCCGTTCGAGAATACTTGATTGCAGTTCATGGAACTCCTCAAGGCGACGCTCGAATTCGTCGTTGAAGCGTTTCATTTCACGCTCCCGCAGCTCATCCACTTCCTTGAGCAGCTTGCGTACGGGCTCCTGGATCTGATGTTGCAGGCTATCGAACTGCTTCAACGCATCGGAAATCAGGCCTTCGATCTGGCTGGAGGTTTTCTCGAAGTCCTTGTTAACCTTTTTTACAACTTTATCACCGCTGGGTTTGGCTTTTTTCGCCATTACAATGTCTCCTTCAGAATCGGGACAAACAGAAAGTGGGGGTCAGGCCATTTGCCGGGAACCGGAAATGGAGCCCGAGGTACGGCGGGATTTCAGGGACTGCTTTTTCGAAAGTACGTCTCGGATACGCCGAAGCTTCTCTGAAAAAACGGATCCGCCATCAGAATTAAAAGACGCAAAATCAATGGAGTAGAAGAAATTGCTACAGTGTTTTCTTCGCTCTGTGACCAGCCCTTCAATTCCGGAGGCCATAATCTGCTCGAAGGGCATGTCCATCACAAGGTCCAGCACCACCGTATCGCCCGGCTGGAAGATTTTGTCGGTCTTCATCACACACCCGTAGCCATCGAGCTCGTACAGTTCGGCCTCCACCTGTTCCTTGCGGAACAGGCCGTGCCTGACTTTGAAACGCGCGATGAGATCCGGTAGTGCTTCGTTCATGGGTCATAATTCCCTGCTGATGTCCGTATCCAACGGCTGCCCGCTTCCCGAAACGGCGGGCTGGATATTGATTAAACCATAGACACTGATAACGGGTTTGGCAACGCCATCAGGGTTATACGATAGACCTCTCAGGCAGTTCTTCAACACTACTCAAAGGCATTACGGGCCAGATTAAAGCGTTTTCAGTTCATACATATCAACACGCCGGTCTTTCAGGTTGGTGACCGAGCCTTCGTTACGAACCAGCTTCAGCTTTTCCAGGTCCATGTCGGAAAACATGATCATTTCCGTGTTGGGTGTGGTTTCCGCCATCACCGCATCGTGGGGGAAGGCGAAGTCCGACGGAGAGAATACGGATGATTGCGCGTACTGGACGTCCAGGTTTTCCACCTTGGGCAGGTTACCCACGCTGCCGGTAATGACCACATAGCATTCGTTTTCGATCGCCCGTGCCTGGGCGCAGTGGCGCACTCGCAGGTAACCGTTCTTGGTGTCGGTCCAGAACGGCACCAGGATAATATCCACGTCCTGGCTGGCGGCGATACGACCAAGTTCGGGAAACTCGATGTCGTAGCAGATCATGATGGCCACGCGACCGGCATCGGTATCGAACACTTCGAATTTATTGCCACCCTCAATCACCCAGTCCCGGCGTTCGTGGGGTGTGATGTGGATTTTGCGCTGTTCATCAACACGGCCATCCCGGTGACACAGGTAGGACACGTTATAGACCCGGTCATTCTCGAGAAGCGGCATGGAACCGGTAATGATGTTGATGTTGTAACTCACCGCCATTTCTGACATTTCGTCCCGGAACTGCTGGGTGAAGCCGGCCAGGAAACGGATGGCGCGGGTCTGATCCATCTGGTCAGTCAGCCCCATCAGCGGCGCATTGAAGAACTCCGGGAACAGGGCAAAGTCACTCTTGTAGTCTGACAGCGCATCCACAAAGTACTCCACCTGCTTGAGCACTTCCTCTACCGAGGTGAACTCCCGCATCTGCCACTGCACCGCGCCCAGGCGAACCTGGGTCTTCTTCACATTCAGCACCGAAGATGGGGGCGTGTAGAGAATATTCCGCCATTCCAGCAACGTGGCATAGCCCAGGGACTTCTCATCCTCCGGCAGATACTTGTGCATCAGCCGGGTGACCTGGAAATCGTTGGACAGCTGAAAGCTCAGTATCGGGTCGTAAATTTCTTTCCGGTCCACGCGCTGAATGTATTCCGCGGGCGTGTACTGATCCGAATACTTGTGATAGTTGGGAATCCGGCCGCCGGCCAGGATAGCGCGCAGATTGATGGACCGGCACAGCTCCTTGCGGGCCTCATACATACGACGGCCCAGGCGGTAACCGCGATAATCCGGGTCCACCAGTACGTCCAGGCCGTACAGGGAGTCGCCGTCGGCGTTGTGCCAGATTTTCTCGTTACGAAGAATCAGATCGTCGTAGGTGTGCGGATTGCTGAACCGCTCATACTTGACGCAGACCGTGAGCGCCACCGCGATCAGCTTGCCACTCTCTTCGATGCAGATCTGGCCATCCGGAAACTGTTCAACCAGCGCCTTGATGGTGTCTTTTGGCCAGGCGCCCCCGATATCGTTGTAAATCCGATCCATAAGAACCTGCAACTGATCGTAATCATCCAGGGTCAGGTTCCGGAGGTTGAGATGCAGGTCTTCGTGGGCCATGCAGGTTGGCTCCCGTTTGCAGTGGTCGGTGACTATTGCCGGCCAGTTTATCAGAAGGTGCTAAAGAGATCGCATCTCCGGCCGTAACAATCTTTAGCGAATATCAGGTTTCATCCGTACCCATCATGATTGAGGAAGCGCCCGTGAACTTCAGTTTCGGACAAAAACTGCTGGTTGCCTTTGGCATCCTGCTGGCCATTGCCATGGGCGCGTTCACGCTCTCTGGCGATCTGAGGCTTCGCTCCACCACCGATACCTATGTACAGGCGTTGATCAAGGATGCGGTGGAACAGAGTACGTCCAGTATTGCCGAGTGGCTCAATACCCGGCTGGTGATGACCGAAGCCACGGCGACCGCCCTGCAGAAAGTCGACACCGATGAGCAGGCCAGGGTTATATTGCAGGCCATGACCACCGGCGGCGGGTTTATGGAGGTGTACGTGGGCCGCGCCGATGGCTACATGCTGATGAGATCTCCGGAAGCCAATGCCACCCTGCCAGCCGGTTATGATCCGAGGGAGCGCCCCTGGTACCAGAAGGCGATGCGGTTGGGAAGCGCGTCCTTTACCGACCCTTACCTCGACGTCAGTACCGGCCAGATGATTATTTCGACCCTGGCGCCGGTCAAGTCAGGCACCTACGAGGGTGTGGCCGGTGCGGATATCGGGCTGGGTGCTATTGCCGACACCCTGTCCAACGTCAATCTTGCCGACACCGGTTACGCAGCCCTGATCAATGCCAGTGGCGTGGTCCTGTTTCATCCCGACGCGGAACTGGTGGGCAAGAACATCAAGACCCTGATCGGAGCAGCGCCAGATCTCGGTGGTGCCGAACATTCCTATAGCCAGAACGACGCCTCCTGGCTGGCCAGCTTCCACCCCATCGGCGAGGCGCGGGGCGTGGAATGGTACCTGGGCACCTTCGTGAATGAAGACAAGATTCAGGCGCCGGTACGAACCGCGCGTATGACAGGGCTGGCGATGGCCGCCATCGGGCTGCTGGTGTCACTGATTGTGCTGCACCTCGGTATCAAGGTGCTGATGCGTCCGGTACGCCGTTTGAATGCCGCCATGGCGGACATCGGCTCGGGCGATGCCGACCTGACCCAGCGCCTGGACGACAGTGCCCGGGATGAGTTCGGCGAGCTCGCGGTCAGCTTCAACCGGTTTGTCGAGAATATTCAGACCGTGGTTCAGGAGGTCCAGACAGGCAGCGCCGAGCTGGGCAACAACGTAAGTTCCCTGCGTAATACCGCCAGCACCAGCCGCAGCAGTGTGGAAAAGCAGCAGGCCGAGATCGATATGGTTGCCACGGCCATTAACGAAATGTCGGCCGCTGCCGGCGAGATCGCCCAGAATGCCCAGCAAACCGCCGATGCGGCTAATACGGCCGATGATGACAGCCGGGCCTCGCTGGCGACGGTATCCGCATCCCGGGACGCGGTTCAGGAGCTGTCGCGGGAGGTTAACGCTGCCGCCGACGTTATCGACAAACTGGGTAAGGATGTCACGTCGATCACCTCGGTTCTGGAAGTTATCCAGGGCATTGCCGAACAAACCAACCTTCTGGCGCTGAACGCGGCAATAGAAGCGGCCCGGGCAGGCGAAGCCGGGCGAGGGTTTGCGGTGGTCGCCGATGAGGTGCGGAACCTGGCCCAGAGAACCCGCAAAAGTACCGAAGAAATCAATGAAATGATCGAGCGTCTGCAGAAAGGTGCCAACGATGCGGTGAGCGTGATGAAGGCCTCGACTGCGGTTTCGAATGTCAGCATGGAAAAAGCTCAGGATGCCCTGGATGCCCTCAATCGCATTGCCGAAGCCATCGCCTCGATCAGCCAGATGACGTCACAGATCGCCACCGCCTCGGAGGAACAGACCTCCGTAACCGAGGAACTGAACGCCTCGATCACCCGGATTGCCGACCAGGGCCAGGAAGCCGCTGCGGCTGCGAGCGAAAACGATGTCTACAGCAGTGAGATTGAACGCATCGGGAGTACGCTCGATCGGAACGCATCGCGTTTCCGCGTGTAATGCCTCAGCGGCTCAGGACCTCCAGCCGGCGCTGGAGGTTATCCAGGGTGTGCCGGCCGATGGTCCGTGATTCGTCCGTCAGGTAAGGGTTATCCAGAACGATGACGGACCGGGTGTCCAGCCCCAATACCTGAACGGCCTGGCCGTAGTAGGTGCGGAGGTAGCGGCCAAAGCTGCCATCCTGGATCGCCCTGTCCAGGCCCAGCTCCAGGCGATGGGCGGTTTGCTGGTCGTTGGGTGACACAAACAGGTAATTGGGCATGGGGTAGGCCAGCAGGAGATGAGGCTCGATGACCAGGTTGGGGTCGCTCTCTATTTCCAGGTCAAACAGCACCTCACTGACCCCCCTTGCAAAACATTCAAAGCGCTGGTTACGTAACATGCCATACAGGATTTCGTACCGCGCGTGGGTGATCACCGGAATATCGTTTGCCCGCAGTACCGATGTATCCGGCCAGTGAGTGCCCTGTCCGATCCGGATGGCGCTGGCCTGAAGCTCCTCCAGCGTCCGGATACCTTCGAACAGGGGCAGGTTCCGGGGCAGCACCACGCAGACCCGGAAGCCGAGTAGCCCGCCGTCGACGGGGATCGGGATGGACAGGAGATAGGTTTCCCGTTCCTCGGAAGTGGCCACATTGGCGATGTCCAGGAGCGGGGAATTCCCGGTGGCCAACTCCTTGAGGGCCCGCCCCTGGCTGAGTTCCTCACTGCGCAGGAGGGTGAACCGGCCGTATTCTGGTGTTTTACCCAGCGCCATCTCAACCAGGGCCCGAATGGGCGGGCTGTCGTAATTTCGGTACCAGAGCACGTAATCCTGGGGTGCCGGGCTGACCGGTCGCTTTAAAATCTGGGACAAGGGACGTGAGGCGGGAGGCTCGGGCACGCTCGGATCAATGGAGGTCTCCGACGTGGCCCATGCCTGAGGCGCCGTCCCGCCCATCGCCAGAGTTATGAGCAAGATCAGGGGCAGGACAGCCGATCTGGAGTTTCCGGATCCGCCGGGGAGGGGAAATAAGCCGGTTGCTTGCAAGCCATGAATCCTTTCGTGTGACGACGACCAGGGGCGTACCGGTGAGGGCATTGACTCCCAATGCCTAACTGTAGATCAGAAACGGTTAAAGAGAGGGTGCAGCGTTCAAAAAAGTGTAAAACAATATTTCTGAAAGCGCTGGCCACTCAGCTTTCCTGGAGCGTAGCAATGGTTTCCAGGAATATTGCGCCATACTTCTCAAGCTTGGCGGCACCCACGCCACTGACCTCTGCCAGCTCGTCCAGGGTTCCCGGCTTGCGTTCCAGCATGTCGAACAGGGTGGTGTCATGAAAAATAACGTAGGGCGGTACGCCCTGTTTGTCTGCCAGCGCTTTGCGGCAGGCCCGCAGGGCGTCCCAGCCGGCCGGGTCGGTGATCTGGTCCCGTATCGCGCTGCCGGAGCGTGTGCCGGAACTCCGCCCTGTGGATTTCCTGACCACCGGGTCTTTCCGCAACTCCACGGTGTGCTCGCCCTTGAGCAGCGGGCGGCACTCTTCGGTCAGCTGCAGCGCACCGTACCCGTCGGGATCGGCCCGTAGATAGCCGTTGGCCACCAGTTGCCGGAACACGGACTTCCATTCGTTCGCCGAGAGCTCGGTGCCAATCCCGTAGGTGGACACCTGCTGGTGCCCGAACTGCAGGATCCGTTCGTTTTCCGAGCCTCGCAATACATCGATCAGGTAGGTTACGCCAAACCGTTGTCCGGTGCGGAAAACGCACGACAGCGCCTTCTGCACCGCCACGGTTCCGTCCCAGGTTTCCGGCGGATTCAGGCAGGTGTCGCAGTTGCCGCAGGGCTGCTCCAGCTCGTCCCCGAAATACCGCAAAAGCACCTGTCGCCGGCACCGCGTTACCTCACAGAGGCCGAGCATGGCGTCCAGCTTTTGCCGCTCTACCCGTTTGAAATGGTCGTTACCCTGGGAGGCCTCCAGCATCTGCCGCAGTTTGATCACGTCCTGCAGGCCATACACCATCCAGGCTGTGGAGGGCTTGCCATCCCGGCCCGCCCGTCCGGTTTCCTGATAGTAGGCCTCCAGGCTCTTGGGCAAATCCAGGTGCGCCACGAAGCGGACATCCGGCTTGTCGATACCCATCCCGAAGGCGATGGTGGCGACGATGATCACGCCATCTTCCCGCAGAAAGCGCTCCTGGTGCCGGGCGCGATCAACGGCGTTAAGGCCGGCGTGATAGGGAAGTGCGGTGTAGCCGTTCTTCGACAGCAGCGCGGCCGTGGCATCCACTTTGTTCCGTGACAGGCAGTACACAATGCCACAATCGCCTTCGTGCTCTGCTTTAATAAAATCCAGCAACTGCTTGTTTGCATTTATTTTCGGCGCAATGCGATATTGAATATTGGGGCGATCGAAGCCACTGATAAAGTGGCGAGCGTCGGTCAGTGACAGGCGTTCGGCAATCTCCTTGCGGGTGCGCTCGTCCGCCGTCGCCGTCAGGGCTATCCGGGGGATGCCCGGAAACTCTCCGGCCAGCATGCTGAGCTGCAGGTAATCCGACCGGAAGTCGTGCCCCCATTGCGACACGCAGTGGGCTTCGTCAATGGCAAACAGGGATATGGAAGCGCTGTGCAGCAGTTCGATGGTGCGCGGCTGGATCAGCCTTTCCGGAGCGCAGTAGAGCAGGTCAAGCTCACCGGTGGTCAGGGCGTATTCGGTTGCCCGTGCCTGTTCGAAATCCATGGTTGAGTTCAGGAATGCGGCTTTCACGCCCAGTTCCTTCAACGCCGCCACCTGATCCTGCATCAGTGCAATCAACGGCGAAATAACAATGGCCGTGCCTGGCCGAACCAGTGCCGGAACCTGATAGCACAACGATTTGCCGCCACCGGTGGGCATCAGTACCAGGGCATCGCCGCCAGCAGAGATCTCCCGGATAATGTCACCCTGTAGCGGCCGGAAGGATTCATAGCCGAACACCTCGTGCAACACCTGTTCCGGGTCTCGTCGGGACGCGGTAGGTCGTTCGGAGGACAGTTGTTCGAAGGGCTGATCAGGGTACATAAAATAACCGGGTTCGCGGCGGTAAGCCTGGGTGACAATACGGGGCCTGGAATCCCGTGACGGCGCGGTGGCCGATGATACCAGATTAACGGGGACAATTGGCCAGGCCCGTACACCGCGGATAGAGGCAAAGCTGTGTGAGAAACGCTACAATACCGCCGTTTTCAAACCACCGTTTTACCGGATACCGTGACAGACACTCATAATAACAGGGCTTCCATGCAGGAATTTGACGCCATCCGTCCCTATTCGGACGACGAAACCGGCCCCGCGATACACCGCCTGGTGAATGACCAGGAATTTCTCGATATGGTGGGCCGCTTTAAATCGCCGACCCTGGCGCGCTGGGCACCGGCGATGCTGCGGCTATTCATCAAACGCTGGCTGTTAAGCCATTTTGGCCACTATACCCGTATCGATGACCTGCAGGCGGGGCTTTCCGGCTACGTCGGCGAACTGGTTGAGAATACCACGTCACGGGTCACTCACAGTGGCCTGGAGAATCTCGACAAGCACACCGCCCATCTCTTCATTTCCAACCACCGGGACATCGTGTTCGACCCGATGGTGGTGAATTACCTGCTGTTCCAGAACGGCTTCTGTACCACGCGCATTGCCATTGGGGACAACCTGCTGGCCAACCGGGTGTTCGCGGAGATGATGCGGCTGAACAAAAGCTTTGTGGTGCGCCGGAACATGACCAGCCCACGGGAGATGCGGGACGCCTATATAACGCTCTCGGGTTTTATCAATCACAGCATCGATAACAACGACAGTATCTGGATTGCCCAGCGGGAAGGGCGGGCGAAAGATGGCCTGGATGCGACCGATCCCGCCATCATCAAGATGTTCTACATGAGCCGCAAGAAAAGTGGCCTCGGATTTGGCGAAGCCATGGACCGCCTGAACATTGTGCCGGTGTCCATCGCCTACGAGTACGACCCCTGCGATGCCGATAAGGCCCGGGAGCTGGAAACCCGCGCCCGCACCGGCACCTACACAAAAACCGAGGGCGAAGATACGGAACAGATCATGCGTGGGCTGACCGGTTTCAAAGGCCATGTGCATGTGCATTTTGGTGCGCCGATCAAGCAGTCACCGGATAATCCCAGGGGTCTGGCGGCCCGGATTGACCGTGACATGCATGCCAACTATCACCTGCATGCCTCCAATCTTGTGGCACACCACCAACGGGGCCTTCACCCCCAGGCTCACGCGACACCAGAGACCGTGAGCGATTCGGTCATGACGGCGGAAACCTGGTCACCAGCCGAAATGGAAGCGGCGGAAGCGGAGATGGAGCGCCGGCTCAATGCTTGTGATCCCGCCATTCGTCCCTATCTACTGGACATGTATGCCAACCCGGTGCTGACAGCACTGAATGCCAATACGGACCCGGGCTGCCCGGGCCAGGACCAGACTCCATCTATCAACGAATGAGGTAGTGCGTGCAGGATCTTCGGTACATTGAACTGGAAACCGGCCAGAACCCCACAGCGGCGGTCATCTGGTTACACGGCCTTGGCGCCAGCGGCCATGATTTCGAGCCCGTGGTTCCGGAGCTTGGGTTGCCCGACGGTGCGGCGGTACGGTTCATTTTCCCCCATGCCCCCAATCTGCCGGTAACGATCAATGGCGGTATGTCCATGCCCGCCTGGTACGACATCAAGGCCATGGACATTGACCGGGTGGTGGACACCGAGCAATTGATGCAGTCCGCCCAGGCGGTGGCCAGGCTGGTTGATCGGGAAATTGAGCGGGGAATCCCTGCAGAGCACATTATCATCGCGGGATTTTCGCAGGGCGGGGCCGTGGCCTATGAAGTGGGCCTGGCCTACCCGGAACGCCTGGGCGGTATTCTCGCACTGTCCACGTATTTCGCGACCGAGGCCACGGTGAATCGATCAGCCGCGAATGCCGACATTCCGATCAGCATCTATCACGGTACCTTTGATCCTGTGGTACCGGAGTCGCTGGGCGTTCGAAGCGTGGAAACCCTGAAGGCAATGGGTTACGACCCGACCTACCAGACCTTCCCGATGGAGCACAGTGTGTGCCTGGAGGAGGTGCTGGACATCGGCCGGTTTATCCATAGGCACGTACTGCGATAAACCGGATCAGCGGTTGGTGGTTGTCAGCTGCGCCAGAACGCCGGTGAAAAGACAATCACCACGCTGAGTATCTCCAGACGCCCCATCAGCATGCCCACGGCCAATACCCACTTGGCGGCGTCCGGCAATGAGCTGAAGTTGCCGGCCGGTCCGATAATGTCGCCCAGGCCGGGGCCGACATTGGTCAGGGACGTCAATGCCCCGGACAGGGAGGTGACGAAATCAAGCTGCAGGGCGGCCAGTGCCACGGTCATCAGGAACAGGCACAGCAGAAAAATGAAGGTGTAGGCAATCATGGACGAGATGATTTCGTCACTGACCGCCCGCCCGTTGTAATTACGCGTCAGCACCGCCCTCGGGTGCAGCAGCCGCATCAACTGTTCCCGCAGAATAATCATCGATAGCTGAAAACGGAATATTTTCATCCCGCCGGCGGTGGAGCCGGAACACCCGCCAATAAACATCAGGAAGAAAAACAGCACGAAGGCCAGCGGTCCCCAGGCGGAATAATCTTCCGAGGCATAACCGGTGGTCGTCACTACCGATGTGACGTTAAACAGCGTGGCAACATAATTGTGCAACGGATCGAAAGGTACCGGCGAGACCAGCCAGCGATAGATCGTCATCAGCAGCGGCACCAGCACCAGAATCAGCAGGAACAGTCGCACCTGTTGATCCCGGAACAGAACCCCGTGCTGGCCGTGCATCTCACGGACAAAGAGAAAGAAGGGCAGGCTGCCGATGATCATGAATAGAGTGGCCTCCATCAGGATCAGATCGCTGAACTTGCCCATGGAAAGGTCCGACGTGGAAAAGCCGCCGGTGGCAATGCTGGTCAGGCCATGATTAAAGGCGTCGAACAGGATCATGCCTGACAGCCAGTAGGTCAGCACCGCGAGCACGGAAAAAAACAGGTACACGATCAGCAGGCCGCGGCTCAGGGTTTTCATGCGGGGCAGGGCCTTGTCCGTCCATTCCGACGACTCGGTTGCAAACAGGCGCATTCCGCCCACCCGCAGGAACGGCAGCACCGCAACGAACATTCCGATGATACCGATGCCACCAATCCATTGCAGTATTGAGCGCCACAGCAATAAATCCTGATCCATGGTATCCAGCCCGGTAAACACCGTGGCGCCGGTGGTTGTGATGCCCGAGGAACCTTCGAAAAAGGCGTCTGCCGCGGAAATGCCACCGTCGCTCAGGTAGAACGGCAAGGCCGAGAGCAGGGCAATGATGAACCAGGAAGAGACCGTGAGCACAAACATGTAACGCGGCTTGAGGTCTCGCGACTGGCGATAGGTCGTGACAATGCCCAGAACCCCGATACCGCAGACGATACCTGCCGACTTGGCGAACGCGTAGGCGTTCGGCGCTTCTGAACCCACTAGAAATATCACGGGTAAGGTCATGAAAATACTCAACAGTACAAACATGACGCTGATGATGAAGATAACAGGGGTAAGGTTTCTCAATGGATGCTCAAGCCAGCCGGACCGAGAGAGGGCGTCAGAATACCTGTGGGGCACGACGTCTGCAAGGTGGCCGGCTTTTGGGCAGCGTGGTGGTGTGTATTAACGGGCCATTAAATCACTGTAAATATGACGTAAATCCGGATCCATGGACTGGCATATTTCGTGGGGTTGGTGCAATTTCATAAACGCGTACCGACTCATTCGGTAAAGGAGAACAACATGCGCACCACACGTTCACTAGTCCTTGTAATGACCACCAGTCTGGCGTCGGTGGGTGTTGCCCATGGCCAGGACATGTACAAATCCGCCGTGGGCGGTTTGTACACCGGGCTGAACTACAGTTTTGTCAGCCTGGAATCCGGCAATGACGATGCCGATGTCGGCACCCTGTCGGCCAAGGTGGGCGTAATGGCAACACCGTTCCTCGGCATTGAAGCCCGGGGTGGGTTTGGTGTTGACGATGACCGTATCGGCGGCGTGGACTATGCCCTGGACAATTTCTTTGGCGGCTATGCTACCTTCAATCTGGCCAACGAATCGCCCCTGACGCCCTACGCGGTGCTGGGTTTTACCCGCGTGGAAGTGGAGGCGGAATCGGTGTTCGGCACGGTCACGGAGGATGACTCCGATGTGTCTTATGGCCTGGGCCTGAACATGGCCTTTGCGCCCAACCTGTCTGGCAACCTGGAGTACATGCGATACTATGAGGAAGGCGACGTCAGCGTTGACGGTCTCGGACTGGGCGTTCAGCTGAATTTCTGACCGCCGTATTCACACCGTCGCATTCACCCCAGGGAGGCTGCTTGAACCACCTTGCCCATGTTTTTCTGGCACCAGACTCGGCACAGGCGCGGATGGGCAGCATCCTTGGCGATTTCACCCGGGGCGTGGACCTGTCTGCGCTACCGGAGTCCGTACAGTATGGTGTCCGGCACCATCGCGCGGTGGATGCCTTCACCGACCGGCACCCGGATGTGCTGGCGAGCAAGCGATTGTTTTCCGCCCAGCGCCGGCGGTTCGCCGGCGTCGCCCTCGACATCCTCTATGATCATTTTTTGCTGCGGAACTGGAACCGGTTCAGCGGGACCGACCGGGATGCCTTTATCCACCAGATCTATGGGGAGCTTCAAGAGAATGAGCACCTGATGCCGTTACCCATGGCCAGGGTGACCCGTCGAATGGTCTCGAACGACTGGTTTGGCGCTTACGACAACCTGGACAGTATCGGCTATGCCCTGGATCGGGTGGCTGGCCGCTTGCGTTTTCGGAACAGTTTCGCGGGTATGATCGATGAAATCCGGCCTCATCATCGGGAACTGGAAACACACTTTCTTAACTTTTTCCCTGAACTACAGAGATTTGCAGGAGATATTTAATGCGGTTTGTTAATGCGGTCGGTATGTCCCTGATGCTGGCAATGGCGACCACCGCCGGTGCGCTTGCTGACAACCATGACGCCAATGACAAGGGAGAGGGCAAGTCAGGCCGCGTGCCAGAGACTCTGGGGTACGTTGAGTGGGTGGTCATGCAGGACACCGGCCTGCGGCTCAAATCGCGCCTGGATACCGGTGCCAAAACCTCGTCCCTGCACGCCGTGAACGTGGAACCGTTCAATAAAGGGGAAGAGGAGTGGGTCAGCTTTCAGATCCCTCTCGGCGATCACGAGGACCAGCCGACCGAAGGTACGGTCGATCACGAAGACGTGATCCTGGAGTTTGAGCGCCCGATAACCCGGACCGTGCTGATCAAACGCAAGGGTGCACCCTCGCAGCGGCGTTATGTGGTGATGATGGAGTTCTGCATCGCCGGTACCCGTCACGAAACCCAGTTCTCGCTGGCGGATCGCGGAAAGTTTTCGTATCCGGTTCTGCTCGGGCGCCGTTTCATGCGGGATGACGGCATTCTGATCGACTCGGCGGACAGTTTTCTCGCGGAGCGGGAGTGTGAGCACATGACCCTGGAGGATTTGGTGGAGGAGCACGAAGACCAGGTGGTGGAAGAAGAGGAGGCATCCTGACCACCAACGGGTGACTGGCAGGAAAAGCTACAGTTTGTTTGCATATGGAAGTGCGAATCGTTAGCATTTGCGTCGCATTAATGCCACGTGATGCCCGGGAGTAGACTTCCGGGCGAGCCATGCACACGATTCGAGACCCTTTCTATGAACATCGTACTCCCCACCCGGTGGCTGCTCAGCGCGAGTATTGCGGCCCTGGTTCCGGTATCCGGCACCGCCCAGACCATGAACAACGAAGGCCGCAGCGCCAATAAGCTGGCCCCCCTGGTGGTTACCGCCAAGCGGAATCATGCAACGGTCAATGAAACACCCCAGAAAACCACGATCATTACCCGAGAGGAAATCGAGCAGCAACTGGCTATCACCTCCGATTCGGGGCAGGTCCTCAGCAATCTCATCCCATCTTATTCACCGGGGCGACAGAAACTGTCCAATGCCGGGGAAACCTTCCGGGGCCGCTCACCACTGTTTCTGGTGGACGGAGTGCCCCCGACCAACCCGCTGCGCGACAGTGCCCGTGACAGTTACACCATTGTCCTGAGCATGGTGGAACGAATCGAAGTCATCCATGGTGCCAGCGCGGAGCACGGGCTGGGTGCGACCGGCGGCATCATCAACTTCGTAACCCGGAAGCCGGAGGGCGGCGAGCTGAACCAGTCCCTGAACGCCAGCGTAACCACAGATGACGATGTCGACTCCGATGGCCAGGGGTACAAACTCGGTTACCAGCTCAGCGGTCAGTCAGGTTCCTGGGACTACCTGGCGGGCGCTACCTTGCAGAAGCGGGGTATCTATTACGA
This sequence comes from uncultured Marinobacter sp., assembly GCA_966210405.1. Classification (GTDB taxonomy): domain Bacteria; phylum Pseudomonadota; class Gammaproteobacteria; order Pseudomonadales; family Oleiphilaceae; genus Marinobacter. The sequence goes on along the minus strand of CBIHLH010000013.1, from coordinate 20,971 downwards.
CGGCGGTGACCGGATTGTCGGCGTGGCCTATCCGGGGGAAATCCAGAACTCCGAGAGCTACGATGTGCTGGCCAAGATCGGTTACTGGCTGGACGACAGCCAGAATGTCGAGTTTTTCGTGAACCGTTTCGAACTCGAAGGCGAGGGCGGTTACGTGCCGGTGCCCGGCGACCGGGCGAACGGCGAACCCACCACGGCGCGCCCCGGTAACCCGGATGGGGAGCCAGGCTACAATCGCGTGACCACCGCGCGGCTTTCCTACACCCACGATGACTGGTTCGGCAACCGGGTCGATACCCAGCTCTACAGCCAGACCTTTCGGGCGCAATTCGCAACAACGCCTTACTTTCCCTATCAGGACGAAGACGGCAACACCCAGTTCGACCAGACCCGGAATGAGTCTGACAAACTGGGGGGCAAGTTCACGCTCACCCGGGCCGGGCTACTGAATGACCACCTGACGCTGACTACCGGCCTGGATGTGCTGCAGGATGAGACCAAACAGGTACTGGTTGAGACCGGGCGCACCTATGTGCCGGATTCGCAGTTCCGGAACCTTGCCGGTTTTGTGCAGGGCGATATCCAGGTCACCGATGCGCTCAGCCTGCATACCGGGGTGCGCCACGAACAGGCAGAGCTCGACGTAAACACCTATAACACTATCGATCGCAGTAATGTGACTCAGGATAATGTCACAGTTCAGGGCGGCAGCCCGGACTTTGATGAGACACTGTTTAACGCCGGCATCGTCTATCAGGTGACCGACTGGGCGCAGATTTATGGCAATTACTCCGAAGGCTTTGGCATGCCGGACGTCGGCCGTGTACTGCGGGGTATCGGTACCCCGGGACAGGATGTCGACAACCTGCTTCAGCTCCAGCCTATCGTCACCGATAACCGGGAAGTGGGAACGCGCTTCAACTGGGACCGTTACCACCTGGAAGTCAGCTACTACGAGTCGGATTCCGAGTTTGGTGAGCGCCTGACCGAGCAAAACGGCACTTGGGTGGGCAGCCGCGAGAAAACCGAAATCAAGGGCGTGGAGGTGACCGCCGAAGCCGACGTGTTTTCCCGGCACACGTTGGGCTTTGTCTACACCTACGCCTCGGGTAAGTCTGACACCGATGGCGACGGCAGCGTCGACAAAAAGCTGACCGGCATCAATATCGCTCCGGAAACCGTGAAATTGACCTGGTCCGCCGGCTGGACCAGCGCACTGTCCAGCCATCTGCAATTCCAGCAGTTCCTGGACCGTGATGTGGAGGGAGAACAACTGGACTTCGATGGCTACGGCCTGCTGGATGGCGCAATGGCCTATCAAACCAGTGCTGGCACCGTCTCTCTCGGTATCGAGAACCTGCTGGACGAGGATTACTTCACGTATTACTCGCAAGCGGCACGAGTCAGTGATGAGTATTATTTCAAGGGCCGGGGGCGGACCATTAAACTGGGATACCAACTCGACTTCTGATCTTCATGGTTGTCTTCCTTTCCGGGGCCTGGTGCCCCGGTTTTTCGTTCTGGCTAACGCCCCTGCCGGCGAAGACGATACAGCAGAAACACGAAGAACGGTGCTCCGATACCCGCCACGAATATCCCCGCCGGCAAGTCCCGTGGCACAAACCCGGTCCGCCCGATCAGATCTGCCCAGAGCACGATCAGCGCGCCGGTCAGTCCGGTTATAATCAGTAATCCCGGGTGTCCGGCCCGAACAAGGCGCCGGGCCAGGTGGGGCGCCATTAGCCCGACGAAGCCCAAGGCGCCGGCGTAGGCAACCGCGGAACCGGCCAGCGCCACCGACAGCAACAGAAACAGCAGCCGGTGTCCCTGCACCGCACTGCCCAATCCCTGTGCCAGATCGTTTCCCATGGCCTGAATGTCCAGGTGCCTGGCCTTGGCCAGCGCCAGGGGCAGGCAGAGCGCCAGCCAGGGTGCCAGGCCCAGGACATCCTGCCACCGGGACGCGTACAGGCTCCCGGTCAGCCAGACATACGCCATCATTGCAGTCGTATCCGGGCTGAGTACCAGCAGCAGGGTGGTGAGGGAGGTCAGGCCTGCCGCCAGGCCGATACCCACCAGCACCAGCCGGCCCGGGCTGACACCCCGGTGCCAGGCCAGGGCGACAATGACCGATGCGACCGTCAGGGCCCCCAACATGGCCGCAGGCACCAACGCGACCGCGGTGCCTCCCAGCCACAGGGAAAGCACCGCTGCCGCCGAAGCACCGCTGGTGATCCCGATGACATCGGGCGAAGCCAATGGGTTACGCACCAGCCCCTGTAGCATCAGCCCGGATACACCGAGCGCAGCACCCACCAGAATTCCCATCACTATGCGAGGCAAGCGGATCTCAAACAGGATCAGTTGAATACCCGGATCGTCGCCGGGCGCGATCAGCGCCTGCAACATTGTGGACAGGGTCATCGGGTGGCTGCCCATACTGAGTGAGACCCCGGCGCTTAATACCAGCAGCAGGCTTAACAGCGCCACCACCCCAAGCACCCGGGGCTGACACCGGATTGACCACCGGTCGTCCGGACTGCGCCATACCCGGGGTACCGGTCTCATGTCGTTCTCCCGGTTTTGCGGGCGAGGTGCAGAAACAACGGCGTGCCCATCAGCGCGGTCATCACCCCCACGGGAATTTCCTGGGGCGGAATGACCAGCCGGGCCAGGGTATCCGCGGCCACCAGCAGGGTGGCACCGATTATCGCGGCCGCGGGCAGGAGCCAGCGGTGGTCCGTTCCGAACAGGCGCCGGGCGATGTGGGGGACGATCAATCCGACAAACCCGATCAGGCCTGCTATCGCCACCGATGTTCCCGCCAGGACAATGACGACCAGCCCCGCAATCAGCCGAACCCGCCCGGCGTTCAGGCCGAGGCCCCGGGTTACGTCATCGTCCAGGCCCAGCACATTCAACTGCCGCGTGAGGGCGAAGGTTACGGCAATGCCGGCTGCCGCCAGGGGCAAAAGTGGTGCCACTGTGTCCAGGGAGCGGCCGGATACCGAACCGGCCAGCCAGAACAGAATACTCTCGAAGCGGTCCTGGTTCAGGATCAGCAGACCCTGGGAGAAGGAAACAAAGAGCGCGGTAATAGCGACCCCTGCCAGAACGGTTCGGACCGGGGACAGCCCCTGGCCAGGATCGCGCCCCAGCAGGTACACCAAAGCCGCCGCCACGGCCGCGCCGGTGAATGCCAGCCATATCAGCTCTGTCGGCGCTGTCAGGGAGAGCAGGCTGGCGCCTACCACCACGAAGAACAGCGCACCGGCGTTAATCCCGAAGATGCCCGGCGACGCCAGCGGATTTCGGGTCAATGTCTGCATCAGCACCCCGGCGACAGCCAGCCCGGCACCGACGGCCACGGCAATCAGGGTCCGCGCCACGCGCTCTGAGCGCACCACCAGGTGTTCCAGGTTGCCAGGTTGATAGTCAAACAGGCTGTTAAAGAGGGCATCCACGCTCACCGCGATATGCCCCAGCAACAGGCTGCTGAAAACCGCCAGGGCGAGCAGCATCAGACAACCGGCGACACCGAGGACCCGGTTCATATTGTCAGGACTCATGGTGCGCATGTCTCACTATCGACTGTAAGCCGGTAATGCCGGTAAAGGTCATCAAGCATGCGGTGGGCTGCGAGGATGCCAGCGCCCATATTCCAGATAACCGGATCAACGATGTGAACTTCCTCCTGACGAACCGCGCGGAGGGCATGCCACAGTGGATGTGAGGTCCAGTTACGATAGGTACGCTGCACGGCCGGGTCGTCCTCCATGAACACGAAAATGGCGTCGGCATCCATGGCTGGAATACTCTCCTGGCTGGTCAGTTTTATCCCCCAGCTGTCGCTGTGGTGGGCGGCGGGAGCGGCAAAGCCCAGCTCATCCAGCACCGTGCGGGCGAACCCGCCATAGTAAATCCGGGCATGGTCCGCCCGGAAACTGAGAATGGCGACCTCCGGTGGCCACCGGGAGCCAAGCTTGTCGCTGATACGCGCCCGAAAATCCCTTACCCGTGCCCGCCAGCAGGCCAGCAGGTTCTCACCTTGCTGCACCCGGCCGGTGGCTCGGGCCATCATGGTTAGAAGCCTTTTGAAGTCGTAAACATCGTCAGCGATCACGGTCGGGGCAATCTGATCAAGCAGTGGGTAAATGGCACGGTGACGGTTGCGGGCGCCAACAATCAGGTCGGGATGCAGCCAGGCAATGCGTTCAAGGTCTGGCTGGGTTTCCAGGCCCAGCATGTGAGCGTCGGTCAACTGGCCTCTCAGATACCGGTACACCGGTTTTTCCGTCCAGGACTCCACCACACCCACGGGCTCCAGCCCGAGGGCCACCGCCGTATCCGTGGCGCCCTGGTAGAGCGAGATTACGCGCTCCGGTGGTTCTGGTATGCGCGTGACACCGAGTGCATGTTCGATGGCCACTGCCCCGGCACAGGCGCCGAGGGCGGGCCAGAGCAGGGCAATAGCGGTCACCAGTAATCGGTTCGGAAGAGGGTTTCCAGGCACAGTGAAGGTTCTTTGGCTGAGTGTCAGATTTGATAATGAGAATGCGTAATACTATCATCTGCACAACCTTCAATGCGATATCATCATGCCTGAGCGAGAACCTCCGATCCCAGAATACAGCCACAGCCGCGCAGCCGCCCATCCGCCGCCCACCCTGAGCGGACATAACCTGACCGTGGGCTATGGCGGGGAAACGGTCATCAGCGACGTGGATTTCACACTCGACCCGGGCAAACTGACGGTACTGCTTGGCCCGAATGGCTGTGGCAAGTCCACCTTGCTGAAAACCCTGGCGCGCACCCTGGCGCCCCGTAATGGGCACGTACTGTTGAATGGCCAGGACATCCATCGCCAGTCCACCCGTTGGGTTGCAAGGCAACTGGGCATTCTTCCCCAAAGCCCCACGGCGCCGGACGGGCTGACGGTCCGGGAACTCGTGGGGTTGGGGCGGTTTCCCTATCAGACCCTGTTGCGCCAGTGGTCACGCCAGGACCAGCAGGCGGTGGATGAAGCCATGAGGGCCGCAGATGTCACCGGTTTTGCTGATCGACCGGTGGATGCCCTCAGCGGCGGCCAGCGACAACGGTGCTGGATTGCCATGGTGCTCGCCCAGCAGACCGGCCTGTTGCTGCTGGATGAACCAACCACCTTTCTCGACCTGAAAGTGCAGGTGGATCTGCTCGAACTGCTGGCCAGCCTGGCCCATGACCATGGGCGGACACTGTTGGTGGTACTGCATGACCTGAATCTGGCCGCGGCCTACGCAGACTGCCTGGTAATGATGCGCTCGGGCCGCATCATCCATCGCGGCACCCCCGGCGAGGTGTTCACCTCCCGCACACTCAGCTCGGTGTTTGAACTCGAAGCCCAGGTGGTCCCGGATCCTCACACCGGGCGCCCCGTGTGTGTTCCGGTGCGGGGGCAGCGCCATAGCAGGCTGCAGCCTGGTGCACCCGAAACCGTGAGCTGCCATGACTGAGAAACAACCACCCCGGTTCTGTGCCGTGGACAGCGCGAAGGCTGGCGACCCCCTGGCCGGCACGGCGACCCATGCCGGGCGAATGCTGCTGATCAGCTGGCCACGTCGAACCTGGACCCGGAGTCTGCGCCAGGCCCGTGATATGTCTCACGAACTGCTGGATCAAATTGAAACGCTGGTAGCCGGCGGCCGGCGGGTCAACCTGATTACCCGCAGGGATCAGCCTGCCGAGCTGCACCGGCTCATCCTGTATCCGGAAGCAAGGGCCTTCGACGTGCACCGTGAGCAGTTGCCCCGGTTTCTGGCGGACATGAACGCCGGACACTGCCTTGATCGCTGGGCGGGGCAGCACCAGTTGTTGCCGGTGATGCTTTGCTGCACCCATGGCAAGAAAGACAAATGCTGTGCCAAATTCGGTTACGACACCTATCGCCGCCTGGACAAAGCCATACAACAGCAAACGATGCCCATGGAACTCTGGGAGAGTTCGCACCTGGGTGGCTGTCGATTGGCCGCCAGTGTTCTTGTCTTACCCTCACTGCGAAAATACGGCCGGATCGCCCCGGCAGATATCACGCCATTGCTGGCCTGCGAAACCGCTAACCGGCCCTACCTGCCTTGCTTCCGGGGCCATGGTGGACTATCACCGGCCCGGCAATGCGCGGAAATTGCTGTCCTGGAGCGGCTGTCGGCTCGTGGCATAACGGCCACCACCCGTGTTGATGCAGGGGAATCCCGTGGGGAGAGTAGGGCCATTGTTCCGGTGCACTGGCACAGTGGTGAGGCGTCAGGCACCTTGGTAGCGCATTGCGAAGTCAGAACGACTCAGCGCATCGATACCTGCGCTGATCTTGAGGAAGGACCAACACCCTCCCTGTGTTGGTTTGCCGTTCACGTCGAAACCGTGAATGATCCGGTGGAATCAGCCCGAGAGTCTTACCAGTCCAGCCCGTAGGTCACCATGACTGATCGGCCGGGGCCCTGGGTGTACTGGGTATCAAAGTTGTAGATTTGTGAGATCACCGGGAAGTAATCCTCATTCAGCAGGTTGTTGACGGCGAGCGTGATATCGCCGTGCCGGAGTTGCCAGCGGCTGGTCAGATCCACGATGGTGTAGGATTCCACCTCACCCCGGCCAAAGCCAGTGCCATTGAACCGGTCACGATCACCGACGACCATGGCTTGCAGGCGATTGCTCCAACGGGCCGAGGTCCGGTGCTCGACATACCCTGTCAGCTTGAGGGGCGAAATCCGGTTCCCCGGCAGGTAGCTTTCATAGCTGCCATTGTCATCGGAGTCGACCTTGCCTTCCATCCAGGTGAAGGTACCGCCTGTGCTCAGGTTATCGGTGGGGTACACGTTAAACGCCGCTTCAAACCCATAGATCCGCTCCGGGCTACGCAGCACCGGAATCGGCTCGTTGGCGTTGGCCGCGGCAAGGCTTGTGCCCAGTTCGGACTCGCTGTAGAAGAGCGTCAGAGCCAGATCAGCGCTGGTCCAGACGGCTTCGGTGCCGAGTTCGTAGTTATCCACCACCTGGGGCTGCGGTCGGATCTGGTCCAAAGACGTGCCTTGCTGCGGCTGACGCAGCGTTCTGCCAATCTCAGGCACCGTAAAGCCCTGGGAGAAGGTCGCTGTGGCCGCCCATACGTTGTTGATCTGGTATTTGGCGCCGGTATTGAAGACCGTCTCACTGTATTCAAGCTCGCCGCCCTGGACGTCAGCACCGAATACGGTGGTGTAATCGTCCACTTCAAACCAGAACTTTTCATAACGCAGCCCGGCGTTGACGGTCCACTGCTCATCCAGCCGAAGCTCCGCCTGCAAAAAGGGCGCTACGCTGTTCTGGTCCATCTCGGGCACGAAGGTGCGGCCGTCTTCCAGGGGCTGTGAAGTGGTTTCCATCAAGGTATCCAGACCCCAGAGGAGTTTGGCACCGGACAGCACGTCGAATGGCGTTTCAAAATCCAGCCGCGAACCCAGCCGTTCGGATTCGGTTTTAGACTGCCCGCCGCCCGGGTAGAAGGTGGCAAAGTACCCAAAGCGGGTCATGTAATCCCGGTAGTAGAGCTGAGCACCGAACGAGGTGTCCCCGAACAACCTGGCGTCATTATAGGTGAGATTCACGTTCAGGTTTTCGGTGCCCTGGTCTTTTCCGCCGGGGTCGCCCTTGACCGCCCGCGTTTTTTGCTCGCCGTAAACGCCGGGAGCCAGTACATAGCTGGTGTCCTGCTTGATGTCGTAGTAACTGGTGGTGAACTGAAGGCGCCGTTGGGCGTCCAGGTCAAAGCCCAACTTGGCCAGCAGGTCGAATTCCCTCGAATCGGCAATGCCACCCTGGCCGTTCGGGTCCGGTGGAATCCGGTCGCCGTCGGCATCAAAGAAAGAATTCCGCTTCTCCACCGAACCCCGGAGCTGGTAATCGAAGGCGCCCTGGCCGCCCGTCACACTCTGTGACACGCCGTACTGTTCGCTGTCTTTCAGGTGTTCCGTGGAGACCCCGCCATTCACTTCCGTACGGTATAGTGGGGCGCCTTTTTCATTTTTGCGGGTAATAATGTTGATGATACCGCCAGTACCGCCAAACCCGTAGACGCCATTGGACCCGCGAATGACTTCAATTCGCTCAATGGACGCCGGATCGATGGAGTTGAGCGAATGCAGGCCATCCCGCAGGCTGATGGTTTGCGGGATACCGTCAATAAGAACGAACAGGTTGCGTCCGCGCAGGGTCTGGGCAACGGTTGTCAGTCCATGGGTTGACGGCGATAGCCCCGGGACCGTCTTGGCCAGTATGTCTCCTACGTTCCCTCCCAGTGCTGCCTGGTCCTCAATGGCTTCGCGGTCGACAACGGTGACTGCGCCCGGGTTGACGTTCAGAGAATCCAGGCCCCGGGTCGCGGTTACTTCCAAGGGAGCCAGTGCCTGTGGTGTGTCGCCGTCCTGGGCGAAAGCCGATGAGGCGCATCCCAGCGCAAAGAGTATTGTGTAACGAAGGTTCTGATTTTTAGGACGATTCATGAAACACCTGTTGAACGCATAGAGTAGGGAGTGAACCTTAAAACAAATGCGTATTATTCTCAACGATGATTCATTTCTTTTCGCGCGCCATCCACCGTATAGCAGGGCAGTGGACGACGCCTCCATCATTCTCCCATAGACCAGAACGGCCGTTTGATTTCCCGGACAAGAACCGTCTTTGGAATCCCCAGATCCAGCGTCAACCGGTCCAGCTCCCGCCGGCTCATGGCCGCGACCTGCTGTTGCAGGCGTGTGCGGGTGCGATGGTTCCGGGTATACCGCTTCATTCGACGAGCCAGATTGATGATATTCATGATGCACCTCCCATGCTTCATGAAAAGTTTATTCCCCGGGTGTTTTTTGAACAGATACAGGGCAGGAGGTCCGGAACAGTACAGAAGATGTAAAAGACAAGACTGTACTGGTGAACAGTTGACCAAATCCCCCGGCATTCCACACTGCAAAACCAGTATCAGTTGACGGCAGCCCGTTGAATGCTAACCTTCCGGTGGTGCCGGGCGCCCATGGCTTTTCCCCGAATTTACTTCTTGAATCTTGGCCGACCTGCGAGGGATCACCTGAAATTTTCAATTTCCCTAATGCTTTACCTCTGTCTCGGTCTGGCGTCCGCGCATGCGTCCATCCGTTCGGAATACGAGGTAAAAGCGGCTTTCCTCTACAACTTCACTCGTTTCGTGACCTGGTCTCCCGCCGAGAACAATACGACACCGCTGGAGGTCTGCGTTTTTGGCGATGATCCGTTTGGCGACCTTCTGGAGCCGCTCCGAGGCCGGAAATCCCAGGGCAGGGAACTGACACTCAGATACCCCGATGACGTGGCGGGCCTGACGGGCTGTGATGTGCTGTTTATTGGCCAATCGCAATCCCGGAGCCTGGCCAGCGCGCTGGACATCGCCCGACAGCAAGGCATGCTCACCGTCAGCGATCTGCCGGATTTCGCGCTCAGGGGCGGCATGGTGGGTTACGTCAAGCAGGGCAACGTCATTCGTTTTGAGATCAACCTGGAGGCCGCCACAGACGCCGGCCTGACCATCAACTCCCGACTCCTGGAACTGGCGGTGAAGGTGTTGCGATGATGGAACGATTTCGATACTGGCGGCTAAAGACCAAACTCCTGTTCCTGACCCTGTTCACCAGTGCCCTGGGGATTTCCCTGGTCTGCATCAGCCTGATCTTCGTTGAAAATCAGAATTACCGGAAACAGCTCGAATCTGAACTTCACGTTATCGCGGGTATCCTCGCGGAGCAGTCCGCCGCCGCCCTGGTTTTCGAAGACAATGAACAGCTTGCCAGCATCATTGCCAGCCTCAGGCGCATCGAAACCATTCGCCAGGCCTGTATCTACAATCAGCAGGGTACGGTAATGTCCTCGCTGGAAAGCACCGACAGACACCCTTGCCCGGATGTCCGGCAGCGGTTGGATGAGGGTTTTGTGGGGGATGCCTACAGGCTGGTGATGCCGGTAACCCTGGACAACGAAACCGTTGGCCGGTTATTTCTGACATCACACCTCGATGTCTTACGCGGCCATATCCGCACCTTTGTTCTGGTGACCATTGCTGTTGGTATGATCATTCTCGTGGCCCTCGTTTTCCTCGCCCTGAGGCTCCAGCGAATTGTTTCCGGGCCTATCCTGACTCTCTCGGCCACCGCCGAGCGCATTGCCAGAAACCACGATTACACTCTGCGCGCTCCGGTGTCCGGCACCGATGAACTGGGGCGCCTCGGAGACAGCTTCAACGAAATGATTGGCACCATCGAACAGCAGAACCTTCGCATTCTGGAAAGCCGGGACAGCCTCGAACGAACGGTTGATGCAAGGACGTTGGAACTGAGCATGGCCAATCGTGAGCTGGAGGCCTTCAGCTACTCGGTGTCCCATGACCTGAGGCAGCCGTTGCGAGCCATTGAGGGGTTCGGACAGGCTCTGGAAGAAGACTGTGGCGACCAGCTCAATGACGCCGGCAGGGATTACCTGCGGAGGATCCGCTCCGCCAGTGTCCGCATGGCAAGCCTGATTGACGGGTTGCTGGTGCTCTCGAGAGTCAGCCGACAGCCCATAGAGAATGAGACTGCCGATTTAAGCGAGCTGTTGCGGGAGATCACAGACGAACTGGGTGACATCGGCGACACTGTCCCCTCGGAGGTCTACATCCAACCGGGTATGCAGGTGAATGGTGACAGCCGAATGTTGAGGGTCGCATTCCAGAACCTGCTGGAGAACGCCTGGAAATACAGTTCCAGGACGGACATGCGGCGGATTGACGTTTCGGCGAACACGGAGGGCGATTTCATCGTCATCAAAGTCCGGGATAACGGCGTCGGTTTTGATATGCGATACATCGACAAACTGTTCGTGGCGTTCAATCGGCTGCACACACCGGCTGAGTTCGGTGGTACAGGTATAGGCCTGGCAACGGTGTACCGGGTTATCCGCCGACACCATGGCGATATTTCCGCCACGTCGGAAGTCGGTAAGGGTGCGTGCTTTATCGTGAAGTTGCCTGTTTCGCGGAATCAACGCTAGACTATTGAATACACTCGGTCTTGAATGCAACTCATTGAAGGGCATAAAAATATGGACGGCCATTCAATCCTTGTGGTTGAAGACAATCCAGACGATCAGATCCTCACGGTTCGTGCCCTCAAGAGTGCCAGTGTGACCAGCCCCGTCATCGTGCTGGAGGATGGCCAGGAGGCACTGGACTTTCTGTTTGGCAATGGCGCCGGGCAGCCTTCCAGAAACCTGGATTCACTGGGTGTGGTGCTGTTGGACGTCAAACTTCCGAAGGTCAGCGGGCTGGAGGTGCTCAAGCATATTCGGGCGTCGCCGCTCACGGAGTGGCTGCCGGTGATCATGGTGACGTCTTCTGACGAGCCGACGGATCTGCTTGAGGCCTACCGCCTCGGCGCTAACAGTTTCATCACCAAGCCTATTAATTACCGGGAGTTTGCAGAACAGATGACTGTACTTGCCCGCTATTGGCTCTTCGTCAACAAAGTGCCCAATGCCGGGGCCGTTCGCTCGATTACATAAGGTAATGTCAGTGACAGACTCAGCCAGCCCACTCAGGATGTTGATCGTCGAGGATTCCGAAGACGATGCCCTGCTGCTTCTGCGAGAAATGCAAAAAGGGGGTGTTGAACCCTATCACGAACTGGTGAACAGCGAGGAACGTTTGCGCCAGGCCCTGAGCAAGTGCAAATGGGACATTCTGATCACCGACCACAACATGCCCGGCTTCTCATCGTTCCGGGTGTTGGAACTGGCCAGGCAGTACTGTGCGGACCTGCCGGTGATCATCGTATCCGGTACCATAGGCGAGGGCGTTGCGGTAACGGCCATGAAAGCCGGTGCCCAGGATTACATCATGAAGGACAACCTGTCGCGACTGATTCCGGCCATAGACCGGGAAGTCCGGGAAGGCACCGTGCGCCAGGCAAAGCGTGTGGCGGAAACCACCCTCGAGTACATGGCATACCACGACAGCCTGACGGACCTGGTAAACCGGCGCGAGTTCGAGCGCCGGCTTGCGCAGGCACTCGAGGATACGCACGATAACGGCGGACAGCATGTCCTGCTGTATCTTGACCTGGACCAGTTCAAGATCATCAACGATACCTGCGGCCACATAGCGGGCGATCACCTCCTGAAGCAGGTCGCCGCGCTGCTGGCGGAACACGTTCGGTCAGACGACACCCTGGCGCGGCTGGGCGGCGACGAGTTCGGGGTGCTCCTGCGAGGCTGCGACGCCTTTCACGCCCGGAAAGTCGCGGAAAAACTCTGTGAAGAGGTCAGCGAATACCGGTTTGTCTGGCAGAACAAGCCGTTTTCCGTGTCCCTCAGTATCGGCATGGTGCTGATCAACAACAACTACAGCCGGGCGAGCGAATTGCTCTCCCACGCGGATCTGGCTTGCTATACGGCCAAGGATCGGGGCCGTAATAATGTCCAGCTTTACCAGTCGAACGATCGCGACATGCAGCAGCGGCAAAACGACATGCACTGGACCAGCCGGATTCAGCAGGCCCTGCAAAGCGACAGCTTCTGCCTGTGGCAGCAGGAGATGGTGGCGCTGCAACCCAGCGCGGTGGATGGCTACCGGACGGAATTCCTGGTTCGGCTGAAGGAAGGCGACGACATTATCCCCCCAGGCGCCTTTATTCCTGCTGCCGAGCGCTTCAGCCTGATGACCAAGATCGATCGCAAAGTCATCGAAATGGCTTTCCAATACCTTGCCCGGAGCGGCCTGGGCCGTCAGGATACCGGCACCTTTTTTATCAACCTCTCTGGCAGTTCCTTCAACGAGCCTGAGCTGTTCCTGTATATCTGCCAACTGGCCGAACAGTACAAACTCAAACCGGAACGCATCTGTTTTGAAATCACTGAAACCTCAGCCATCGCCAACCTGAACGTAACCCAGCAATTTATCAATACCGCCAAACAGAAGGGCTTCAAGTTTGCTCTCGACGATTTCGGCGCAGGAATGAGCTCATTTTCCTACCTCAAGGCCCTGCCAGTGGATTACCTGAAGGTAGACGGCGGCTTCGTCCGCAATCTGCTGAATGATCCGATCGACCTGGGCATTGTCGACGCCTGCAACCGGATAGGACACGCGGCCGGCCTCAAGACCGTGGCTGAGTTTGTTGAGAGCGATGAGGTCCGGGCACGGCTTAAGGATCTCGGTATTGATTACGCTCAGGGGTTCGGTATCTCCAGGCCCAGGCCATTGGAGTGATGGCGTAAAGCGCGCTCGGTTCCGATATACCCGGAAATCACCTAGAAGGATTGTTCATGCTTGAGAATGGTGACTTGATACTGCGTTATCTTGAGCACCTCGGTGTCGAGTATGTGTTCGGGGTTCCGGGAGGGAGCATCGAGCCATTTTACGATGCTCTGGCCAGGAGCGAGCGACGGGGTGGGATAAGAACCATCACAGCCCGTCATGAGTCCGGCGCCGCATTTATGGCGGAGGGGTATGCCCGGGAAACCGGAAAAATAGGCGTCTGTTGTTCCACTGCCGGTCCCGGGGCGACCAATCTCCTTACAGGCGTTGCATCCGCCTACGCGGATGGCATTCCCATGCTTGTGATATCGGCGCAAACAGGACTCGACAAGTTTGGCCAGGGTTCATTGCAGGAAACATCCTGCACCGGTATCCACACCGTGGAAATGTTTGCCAAGTGTACCCGCTACAACACGCTGGTATCACACCCGGCGCAACTTGAAACCAAGTTGCTTCAGGCAGTCAGCCACGCCATGAGTAATCAGCCTGGACCGGCCCATCTGGGCATACCGCTTGACGTCATGCGTCACAGGCCGTCTGGCATCGCAAGAAACGACGGGCTTAATGCCTTTGTTGATCATGAAGTAGCGCCAAATCCGTCTGCGGTGCAGTCCCTGATCAAGGAGCTGGCATCAGCCAATAGAGTTACCCTGGTCCTGGGTGAGGGCTCTGCAGGCGCGAATGATATGCTGGTCTCGCTGGCGGAAGCCAACGGCTGGTTACTGGTCACCACGCCGCGTGGGAAGGGACTTGTAGATAGCTTTCATCCATTATATCGGGGCGTCTTTGGTTTTGCCGGTCACGACAGTGCAACAGCCGCTCTGAAAATCGAAAACGCAGATCGCGTGGTGGCCATTGGAACCGCTCTGGACGAAGTGTCCACCTGTGGTTGGGACCCGACAACGATTCTGTCTGACCGATTGATTCATATTTCCAATAATCCGGCGCACCTTAGCCGCTCAATTATAGCGAGGCTGGTGGTGCTCGGTTCGCCCAAACTGCTTTTCCAGTCGATGACAGAGCACTTAATGCCTCATCGCGACGATGGCCTGTCCGGGCAATCAGCACCCGGCGATAATCGCTTGCCTGCCAATATCAGGTTTGACGAGCCCGACAAGTGCTTTGAAAGATCCGGGCGCATCAAAGCCCAGGCACTTATGAACTTCATGGGCCAGATCTGCTCACCGGACACCCGGGTGCTTATGGACACCGGAAACAGCTTTTTATGGGGCATTCACTACTGGAATGTGCGCCGCTCCAGCGGCATGCCGCCAGAAAAGAACCTCTTCAACATCGGCCTTGGTTTTGCTGCCATGGGCTGGGCAATTGGAACGTCCATCGGGATGGCAATTGCCAACCGAAAAAGCCCCGTCGTCTGTTTCACGGGCGATGGCAGTTACCTGATGTCCGGCCAGGAGTTGACGATTGCCCGCCAGGAAAACCTGAATATTCTGATGCTCGTGCTTAATGACGCCTCACTAGGCATGGTCAGCCACGGACAGAAATTGAGCGGAGGAGAACGGGTGGCAACCCAACTGCCAGACGTGGATTTCGCGATGATGGCCCGGGCATTGGGCGTAGAATCTTTCAGGGTGGAAACCATGGAGCAGTTAGCTGACCTTGATATACCGGGAATTCTTTCCCGTCCCGGGCCATGCCTGCTGGATATTATCGTTGACGGCGACCAGGTACCCCCTCTTGGATCACGAATGAAGGTATTAACCAGCGCAATACACACTGACTAATAGATTAGGGGAAACTTTGTGCCCTCGGACTACGTTTATCATTCACAATTTTGGTTTGAAGAGCCGGAAAGCTCCAATCCATTCGCGGCGAAAGCCTGTTACTGTCACGGTTACGATGTGTATGGGCAGGTCATAGCAAAGGCAGGCTGGTTTGAGTACCTGTTGGTGATGTTCAAAGGTGAACGACCGGAGCCCGCGGCTTCAGCTCTGCTTGAGCGGCTCGCCATGATTCTCGTTAACCTGGGTCCAAAGGACGCAGGCATTCGTGCCGCCATGAACGGTGGTGTCGCAGGAACTAACCACAGCTCTGCTCTTATGTCCGCACTTGCTGTGGGATCCGGACTTTATGGCGGTTCTCAGGAACTTGAGATCTGTATACGCTTATGGAAGGAGTGTGGTCAAGATCTTGAACGATGGAAGGCACGACTCCAGGCACCCGAGGAAGATGAAAGGGCCGATATCTGGCCTGCGCTTGAGCACCCGCCAGGCTTTGATCCCAACGGCGACCAGCTACCCACTACGTTGCGTCAATCACTGGAGCTCCTGGTGCAGTTTGCCCCGGAAAATGGCGCCTTGAATTGGTTAAATAATCATCGCAGCGAACTGGAAACGTTTTTCGGTTTTCCTGTCTCGATTACAGCGATAGCGGCAGCGGCATTGGTTGATCTCGGCCTGGACCAAGATCAGGGCAGTATGCTCTACCTCATACTGAGGCTGCCAGGTGCGGCCGCCCATGCACTGGAACAACGCAAGATGGGCTGGAAAAAATTTCCGTTCTATAGCTCTGCCATTAAGCTAGCAAACGACCCGGGACCCTATAACGATCCTTCCAGGGAGGGAAACCAATGAATCATGAGCGATTACTTGAAACGGAAAGTCATTGGCTGACGAGCATTGGGAAGGCCTTCCTTACCGAGCGGGTAGTGATGCACGGCAAGGATCTCCATCACGAACTGGATCACCTGGAATGGCTTCACCTCTACTTGTATAGCATTCTGGGAAGAGATCCGGGGGAGAACGTCGCAAAGATGTTGAATTCCTACTGGGTCGGGACAAGTTATCCGGACCCTTCCATTTGGCCCAACCACGTGGCTGCTCTGGCGGGCTCAGTTCGTACAACCCCATCCTTGGGCCTGATGGCAGGACTGAGTATTTCCGAGGCATCCATTTATGGTCGTCGACCCGAAGTTCGGGCTCTGGACTTTTTCTACAGAGCAGGGAAGTGGTGTGATAAGGGTGGCAAACTTGAAGAATTTGTCGACCATGAAAAATCACTGGGGCGCATTTTGTATGGATATGGTCGCCCTCTGGCCACCACGGATGAGCGTATTGCCTTCACTCTTGATAAAGCCAGGGAGTACGGTTTTGCCGAGGGCCACTATCTGAAGATGGCATTCTCCGTTTACGAGCATCTCAACAACAAACACGGGTACTCCATGAACGTCGCTGCCGTGCACGCTGCCCTGGCGGCGGATATGGGGTTTAGTTGCGAGGAGTACCAACTGATTCTCACACCGTGTTTTGTGGCGGGAATGGCGCCCTGCTTCAAGGATACGAGAGAGAGACCGGAAGGCAGCTTTTTCCCGGTCCGGTGTGAAAGCATCGTGTACGATGGAGTACCCAAACGGGATTGGGACGACTGAGTGTTTGCCAGCCGCTAGCTTCTATGTACAGCGACGACAGGTTCGCTGAATCAGAAGCTATAGGAGAGCTCTCCCACGACACTGCGACCAGGCATTGGAAAGTCATTTGGGATCGGTGGAGTAGGGCTGGCAAACGGACTTGGATCCCGGACATCTTCATCAAGGATGTTCCGAACGGACAAAGAGAAATCCAGACCTTGCCATAGCCCCCTGGTTAGCACGGTCATGTCCAGAGTTGTGTAGCGTGAAACAGGCGCTCTCGAGTCATCAGCGGATCGCTTCTGTTCGCCCACCCAGTTAAGCTGCGAGCTCAGCAGCCAATGGGGTGATATGCTCCAGTCAGCGCGGGCATAAATCTGATGATTCGGCGCATTGCCAACTGACTGGCCAGAGCGCTCATCTCTTGCCATTTGATAGGCATAATTCGCCTGCAGCGATAAATTTTCAAGGGCTTGATACACCAGTTCGAACTCGCCCCCGCGCCCGGTCCTTTGACCAGCATTTCGGTATTCGGTCGCAATAAGCCCTGTAGTGGATACGGCGTTAATCAGGTCATCAATTTCATAGTAAAACAGGTTCACGCCGTACTGCAGGCCTGACGTAATCTGATGAGAAACACCGACTTCGACGGTGTCGATCGTTTCTGCGTCGAGGTCACTGTTACCAAGAAAAACCGGGTTATTCGCCACATAAAGTTCATTCAATGACGGTGCCCGAAACGCTCTGCCATAGAGCAGCTTGGTGGTGATGGTATCTGTGGTGGCCCAAATCAATGCGGCGCGTGGGTTTATGGTGCTTCCGAAATCAGAATAGTCATCAAACCGAACGCCACTGACCAATTGCCAGTTCTGAGCAAACTGCCATTCATCCTGAACAAACACATAATAATTCGTTCGGTCTTCCTCTGGCATCCAGACTTCACTCGGGTCATCTGAAACGTCGATCACACTGCCTTTGGGACTAAAGTCCGGATTGAAGTTCTTGCGCTCAGTCACCTCATAAATGTCCGCCCAGAACGTGCCAATACCGGTATGTATGCGGTGATTGCGAATGCCGCGGTATATGGTGCTCAGGTCGAAGCGAATCTGATTTTCTCTATATCCGGGGCTGCCAATGAAACCGTTTGGGAAGGCGCCATCAAACGCTCCGGGCGGATAAAGCACGACGTCGCTTTCCGGTTCCTGAATAATATTGAAATAGGATATACGCGCTTCCACATCCAGCCCATTCGCCAGCTCGTCCCAGCGATAACTGTAATCTGCATTGACCCTGCGAGAAGAGTATTTCCCTCTTGGGTCCAGTGCTTGGGCTACACCCGGGCCCGTGCCAAGATCATCGCGATTCTGAAGACCCGCCCGAAAGGTCCATTGCTCACTCCCCATCTGGAATCTGGCATCGATTTGATCCACTCCGGTGTTGACTGGCCCCGGAGCCAGGGAGGCGGAGGTACCAAACTGTTCATCAAAACTTGTCTGTGCATCCCTTTCAACTGTTCTGAGCCAGCCATCGGTGGTCTGATACTCGAGAACCAAACTCAGCCCTACATCTCCAAGCTCATGGCTGGCCTCCAGCCAGCCTCCCTGAGTGTCAAAGCTGCCAATTCTACCGCCAATGGTTTCACCGTCGATGGACTGTGGACCCTTTGTAGTAATGCTGATTACACCAGAATAGGCATCTGCTCCATAAAGTGCAGAACCGGGCCCTCGGATGACTTCAATTCGCTCTATGGCTTTTACCGGCATGCCACCCCAGGCATTGCCACGATTGCCATACACCATAGTGGTGACAGGCACGCCATTGATCAACATGAGCGCCTGGGCATTGTTGCTGGAGGTGATTCCGCGGAAAACGTATTTCGGAGAAAATGCCTGGTCAGAGTGATTCACATGCAAACCAGGCACCGTTTCCAATACCTGGTCGAGATCCGTCGCCCCCATGTCTGCAATGTCTTCATCGCTGATAACCGAGGTGATGGCCGCCGCCTTGTCCAGTGGCGTTTCAGTTCCGGAGGCAATGGACACCACACGAATCTGCCCGAGCTCCTCCAGGGGAATATCCCAGAGCGCGTCGTCCTCCGCAGCACCGGAGGCTACACCTACACCGGAGAAGGTCAGACTCATAGAAGCTGCAACCGCCCGAGCAATTGGAAGAGGGTATAACAATCGGCTCAAAGGCGATTGAAGCTGCTGCATGGCGAAATCTCAGCGCTTTACGGATTGCATGGGTGAAACGATTCAGTCAACAGCCGCATTTTCAGGTGTGCTCTTGGCGGATCCAACTCTGGGAGGTGTCGGAATCAGCCGTTTTTCAGACAAACGACGGCGAAAAATGCAAGCTGAATAGGAGTTTAGCCACATTTGTCGTATAAGCAAGTGCAAATGAATTGGCGACTAATTAATTCTCACCGTGCGAGGATGTGTCATCGGTGGCAGGAGAGCAGGGGTTGGAAGTAGCCTCCCAGTTGATCAACTTTTGCATGAGTACCTCAACCGCCACCGATGAGCTATTTGCGGCCAACGCCTGCTCGACAATTCGCTGGAAACGTCCATTTTTTCTCAAGGTTTGCAGTCCTCTGTCAAAAGCGCGTTTCAGGCGGTTTGCGTCGGGTGAATCCTTCTCGAACAACAGGTGATAGAAGGCGCGTCTCAGCGGCTTTGGGTGGAACGTGAGGCTGGAGGCGTGGACGGCAAACTGCCGTTTGATGATGGCTTCACCGACGACCGGATCCATTGGAAAGAGGTCGATCCGGCCGATCAGCAGCTTTTTGAAGTTCGCCACATCGGAGGTCGTCGTGTCTGCGTCTACCAGGCCGCTTTCAATGGCGGCGGCGAGTGTATTGCTGTAGCTGTAGTCTTGGGTCAGGCCCACGTTCATGCCCTCCAGATCGGAAAACGATGCCCAATCAAAGGCCTCACTTTTGCGATGGTAGAACACATAGTGGTAGGGAAGGATCGGGTCCGAATACAGGAACTCGCGGCTTCGTTTTTTGGTACAGGACCAGACGGCAGACGCCTGATAGTCCGTGGACTTTACCATTGCCAACGCCCGTGACCAGGGCAGGAACGTGTAGTCCACCTCAATATTTTCCGCAGCAAATGCCTCCCGGATAATTTGAGCCATAAAGCCCTGATTGGGCATCTTTTCGGCCAGATAGGGCGGCCAGTACCCGGTGGTGATCTTGATCACTTGTGCACCGAACAACACCTGACTGAAGAAAAACAAGGTCAGCACGAGAACTGGCGCGAGAAACCGGTGGTACATCATTCAAAGAATACCCTGGAAAGGTCGGCTTTACTGCACTCCAGTCTATACAGAAATGGGCTTGAGCAACCACCGACCAGGGGGCTTTTATTGCAAAATCTGGTTAACAATCAGTGGCGGTAAGCGCTTTTGACTCCGCTTCGAGGATGAAGGGTATCAGACTTTCACATTCACAATGGTGGCCTGCATCAGCGCCACCACTTTGCGGGAATCTCCCGATATGGCGACAACGTCGCCTCGACAGACCGTCATCGTTTTGCCAGCCGTCTCTACCCGCCCGGTTGCAATAAAGCGCTCGCCGATGGCGGGCCTCGTAAAGTTCGTCTTGAACTCCGCCGTGACAACTTCATGACCAGCCGGTGCAAGGGTAAGAGCCGCGTAGCCACAGGCACTGTCAACGACACTGGTAATGGCTCCGGCATGAGCATAGCCGTGTTGCTGGGAAAGCGCTGTAGAGAAGGGCAGTTCAATCTGCACTTCGCCCTCCTGAGCCGAGAGCAGGCGGGCGCCGAGCGTTTGCATCAATCCCTGGGCGTTGAAGCTGGACTGTATACGGTTCTGGATGTCGGTCATGGTGTACTCGTTCATTTTTTATGGAATCTGGAGGAGGAAGGTACTTGAATAATCCGAGCATGTCCTCTGGAGCGCCACACTTAGGTAGATAACACCAACCCACTCCACCATACTGTATTTAACTTATGCGCGGTGTTGTTGTTCATCGAACTGGCCAGCCTCCAATAAATTCAGCTGACACAATGGCCTACCCGGTCGGCGCCTTGATCTGGTACGCAAGTTACTTCATATAACGTGAAATTCGTGCTTTTCATGAACTTATTCGCCCGGCTGAGCGCTGTTTGCTGTTGTCTGCTTTCAAACAAAAAAGCGAACAGTCGTAGCTCCTCAAATCCGTAGCTTTTCTGCACTCGCTGATGGTTGGTGAAAAATCCGTCAGCATGGTATACAATCTGTTTAGTGAATTGGCTCGTTATTCGAGTATTTTT
>CBIHLH010000012.1:0-38105 GCA_966210405.1 uncultured Marinobacter sp. | reverse complement strand
GTACGTAGTCGCCTGCGGCGTTGTCGGCGTAGAACAGTCCCACCAGCCGGCCATTGGCCTTGAGCGGGCCAATCAGTGCCGGCACACGGCCGAGCCAGCGGTCGTAATCGACGCCTTCGCTGGCCTTGCCGGGCTGGTAGATGGAGCAACTGGCATGAGGTAACAGGCTGCCCAGGGGGCCGGTACCGTCCTTTCGGATGATGAACTTATCGCGCCATTCGTCGGTACCCCGGCCGCCCAGTTTTCGGGGGGTCAGGGTATTGCCGGTCCGGTC
This sequence comes from uncultured Marinobacter sp., assembly GCA_966210405.1. Lineage (GTDB taxonomy): Bacteria > Pseudomonadota > Gammaproteobacteria > Pseudomonadales > Oleiphilaceae > Marinobacter. The sequence goes on along the minus strand of CBIHLH010000012.1, from coordinate 37,831 downwards.
GCTCATCAGCAACGCCACCCGTTGCATGCCGATGGCCCGGTGAATGCCTTCGATCACCAGTTGGCAGACTTCGTTGATGTCCGGCCGTTCCGCCAGGCTGTGGGTGAGGTCCCGGAGAATGTGCAGTTGCAGCTCCGCGTCCATATCCGGTGCCCTGGCGGCGCTGTCCGCCGGGCTGTCCTCGTTGCCGGGCATCAGCGCGGTCACCTGAGGGATACCCAGAGAGACCGCCACCCGGGTGGCTTCGGAGGCATTGACCTTGAGCTGGTCCCGGATCACGGCCGGCGTCTCACCGGTGTCTTTGGCCAGACTTTCCAGAACCTTGTCCATCTCGGCGCCGCGCCAGCCCTTTTCGGATAACCGAGCCATTTCCACCGAGTGACGCACCAGGCTGGCCGCCGGCGAGTTGGCCTGCCCCGGGGCCACCACATCGCGAATAAACGGGCCCAGCGACCAGGCCTCCACCAGGCCCCGGGTGATTTCCGGGAAGGTGGTGTGCAGTACGGTCTTCTGGGCCTCCGCGGGCGGCTCGTCCAACCGTAGTCGCTGCTCCAGTTCGGTCGCCTGTTCGGTCTCGCAGGACCAGAACGCCAGCTCGCCGATGTTCATCAGCAGCGCGCCGATAAACACTTCTTCAAGAGCCGTCTCGTTCCGTTTGGGCATCAGGCAGCGGGCCTGTACCGCCGCATGAATGGCCCGGGCCAGGCAGCGCAGCAGATGAGGCCGGTCATTGCGCTTGAGCAGGGAATCGACAATCAGCGACGAGATGGCCATGGATTTCACGGCGTCAAAGCCGATCAGCGTGATGGCCCGGCTGACCGTACTCACCTGGGTGCGGGTCTGGTTGTAGAACACCGTATTGGACAGCCGCAGCACCTGGGAGGTGAGCTGGGCGTCGTTCAGGATGACATTGGCCAGTTCATTCACCGTGCTGTTGCGATTGTCCGCCAGCTCATCGATACGGCGCAGGGTGTTGGCCAGTACCGGCAATTCCACTTTGCTGAGATAGGTGACCCAAGCCTGGGTCGAATTCATGCGGGAAGGCGGTGAATCGTTATTTTTGGTCACATGTTTGGTCACTATGAAAAGTCTCTCAAAGGTCTCTCCAGGGTCTTCCGGAGGCGTCTGGCCAGCACCACCCAACAGGGAACGTTTTTTTGATATCCAAGTTTAGTCCAGGGGCACCGTCGGTGTCAGGTAACGGTTTGTGTAAGTGCATGTACCCACGCGCGACAGGCCAGGCGGGTTCGGGTTTGCCGGTGGAATAGGCTATAATCGCCGGTTTTAACGCTGCACCCACAAGGCGCTGACCGTGATTGTATTTGACCAGGTACAGAAGTCGTATCCGGTAGCCGGCCGGGCGATCCCCGCGCTGCATCCCACCGATATGACCATCGAAACCGGCGAGGTGTTCGGTATCGTCGGGCACTCCGGCGCCGGTAAATCCACGCTGGTGCGTCTGATCAACCTGCTGGAGCCACCTACCGGTGGCCGCATTCTGATCGACGACGAGAACGTCACCGACTACAACGCCGCCGAGTTGCGGGCCTTTCGTCGTAAAGTCGGCATGATCTTCCAACATTTTAACCTGCTGTCCTCGAAAACCGTGGCGGACAACATTGCCTTCCCCATGAAACTCGCCGGTATCTACTCGAAAACCGAAATCCGGGACCGGGTTGAGGAATTGCTGGCGCGGGTAAGCCTCGTTGATCAGGCCGATAAATACCCCTCGCAGCTGTCTGGCGGCCAGAAGCAGCGCGTCGGCATTGCCCGGGCCCTGGCCTGCCGGCCAACCATTCTGCTGTGCGACGAAGCCACCAGCGCCCTGGATCCTCAGACCACGCAATCGGTACTGAAGCTGCTGGCGGACATCAACCGGGAACTGGGCCTGACCATTGTGCTGATCACCCACGAAATGGACGTGGTGCGCCGGGTCTGTGATCGGGTGGCCGTGATGGATGCCGGTCGGGTAGTGGAAATGGGGCCGGTCAGCGAGGTGTTCCTGCATCCACAGCACCCCACCACCCGGGACTTCGTGTTCGAGAGCGAGAGCATCGACAGCCAGGAACTGCAGGAAGACCTGCAGAAGGCCAATGGCCGGATACTGCGTCTCACTTTCAAGGGCGACTCCACCTACAAACCGTTGCTGGGCAGTGTTGCCCGGGAATCCGGTGTCGACTTCAGCATCCTGTCCGGTCGCATTGATCACATCAAGGACACGCCCTACGGCCAGCTGACCCTGTCCCTGGTGGGAGGCAATCTTGATATTGCAATGCAGGCCTTCGACGCGGCTGATGTTCATGTGGAGGTAGTTCGCTGATGGAAGCCCTGTTGAGCAATGTGGACTGGAGCGAGATCGGCTGGGCAAGCTGGGATACCCTGGTCATGGTAGGCCTGTCCCTGCTGTTCAGCGTATTGATTGGCCTGCCCGTGGGTGTGTTGCTGTTCCTGTTTGGCAAACGTCAGCTGCTGGAGCAGCCGGTGGCCTACGCCGTGCTGTCGTTCGTGGTGAACGTGCTGCGTTCGGTGCCGTTTATCATCCTGCTGATCGTGATGATTCCGTTCACCGTCATGCTGATCGGCACCTCCCTCGGGGTTGCCGGTGCCATTCCGCCCCTGGTCGCCGGTGGCGCGCCGTTCTTCGCCCGTCTGGTGGAAACCTCCCTGCGGGAAGTGGACCGGGGCATCATCGAAGCCACCCAGGCCATGGGCGCCAACGTGAGGCAGATCATTCTCGGTGCCTTGTTACCGGAAGCACTTCCCGGCATCATCGCCGGCATAACGGTAACCGCCATTACCCTGGTGTCCTATGCCGCCATGTCCGGCGTCATCGGTGGTGGCGGCCTCGGTGACCTGGCCATCCGCTTCGGTTATCAACGATTCCAGACCGACGTAATGGTAATTACAGTCGCCTTACTGGTCATTTTCGTACAGGTATTGCAGATGGTTGGAGACCGTCTTGTTCTGTATTTCAGCCGCAAGTAGGCTTGCCTTGGTGCAAGCCGCTGGCGGGAAAGCCCTTCCGAAAAACGCCCGTAAATACGTCCCTGTAGGGCTCGGTCGCGCCATCCCTGGCGCTCCACGTTTTCGGAAGGGCTTTCCCGCCAGCGGCCCGGATCTTTCAGGTAAGCCCTCGTGCTTTTTCATTGTTAACAGGAGAATCGACTTATGAATCTGAAAAAAACCTTCGTGGCACTGGCTGCTGCCACCACTTTCTCTGGCGCTGTCGCTGCCGAAGAACTGTCTGTTGCCGCCACTCCGGTGCCCCATGCGGAAATTCTGGAATTCGTGAAGCCGAAACTGGCCGAGCAGGGCGTGGAGCTGGACGTCAAGGTGTTCACCGACTATATCCAGCCGAACGTTCAGGTCAGCCAGAAAAACATGGACGCCAACTTTTTCCAGCACAAGCCCTACCTGGAATCCTTCAACGAAGGCCGTGGTACCAACCTGGTGCCGGTCGTTGGCGTTCACGTTGAACCGTTTGGTGCTTACTCCACCCGGATTGATTCTCTGGATGCGCTGGAAGACGGAGCCGTGGTCGCCATTCCGAACGATCCCACCAACGGTGGCCGGGCGCTGCTGCTGCTTCAGAAGCATGGCCTGATCCAGCTGGAGGACCCGAGCAAGATCACCTCCACCGCCAGTGATATCATTGAAAACCCAAAGAACCTGGAATTCAAGGAACTGGAAGCCGCGACCCTGCCGCGCATTATCAACCAGGTGGACCTGGCGCTGATCAACACCAACTATGCGCTGGAAGCGGGTTTGAACCCGACCGAAGATGCGCTGGTGATCGAGGGTTCGGATTCGCCTTACGTGAACATCCTGGTGGCGCGGCCGGACAACAAGGACAGCGAGGCCATGCAGAAGCTGGCGGATGCGCTGACGTCTGAGGACGTGAGGACGTTTATTCTGGAAAACTACGAAGGTGCCGTGGTTCCGGCATTCTGAGGCTTTGCGCCTGGTGAAGCCGGTGCCAGATGAAAACGTTCATCTGGCACCGTGTTGAACTCCCCGAGGGTCAGAAGAAAGCCTTCTTCTGACCCTATCTGCACCTCTCTTATTCACCGCTCCAGTTGGCTTTCGGGTCTGGCGTCATCCGCAGATAGGATTTCACCGCCTTATAGCCCTTCGGGAAGCGCTGTTTGATTTCATCCTCGTCCTGCAGGGACGGCACAATCACCACATCGCCACCGCGCTCCCAGTTACCCGGGGTAGCCACTTTGTGTTCATCGGTCATCTGCAGGGAGTCGATGACCCGCAGCACCTCGTTGAAGTTACGACCGGTGCTGGCCGGGTAGGTGATGACCAGGCGAACCTTTTTGTTGGGGTCGATCACGAACAGCGACCGCACGGTCAGGCTGTCGTTGGCGTTGGGGTGGATCATGTCGTACAGCTGGGACACAGTGCGGTCCTGGTCGGCAATGATTGGAAAGTTTACCGAGCAGCCCTGGGTTTCGTTGATGTCCTTGATCCACTCATGATGGGAGTCCACCGGATCCACACTCAGGGCGATGGCCTTGACGTTGCGTTTGGCGAACTCGTCTTTCAGCTTGGCGGTCAGGCCCAGTTCGGTGGTGCACACCGGGGTAAAGTCTGCCGGGTGCGAAAACAGCACACCCCAACTGTCGCCCAGCCAGTTATGGAACGAAATCTTGCCTTCGCTGGAATCCTGTTCAAAATCCGGTGCGGTATCGCCGAGACGTAAACTCATAGAGGCTCTCCTCAGATATGCGGTTGATGGCATGTGCCAGGGTTGTTGCCGAGCGGCTCATAGAAGTATGGTTGGTGCCAGTGGCCTTGAATACAAGGCACCATGACCTCAATCATTCGATCTTCTGTTCACATCCTTATGAACAGAAGCAATAACCCGCCGTTTATTTAATGCCCGGGGCTTTCTGGTTTTCGAAATAGTCGCGGGTGAGTTTGAACACCACCGGGCTTAGCAGCAGCAAGGCGATGAGGTTAGGCAGTGCCATCATCGCGTTCAGGGTGTCGGCCAACAGCCAGATGAAGCCCAGGTTCACCGTGGCGCCCACTGGAATGGCGATAATCCACAGTATGCGGTAGGGCACGATGGCCTTCACGCCAAACAGGAACTCGATACAGCGTTCGCCGTAGAACGACCAGCCAATAATGGTGGTGAAGGCAAAAATTGCCAGGGCGATGGCGACGACATAATTGCCGAAGCCCGGCAGGCCCTGTTCAAAGGCCAGGGAGGTCAGGGCGGCCCCGGTTTCGCCGGAGGTCCAGGCACCGGACGTAATGATGACCAGGCCGGTAATGCTGCACACCACAATAGTGTCGATAAACGTACCGAGCATGGCCACCATGCCCTGCTTGACCGGGTCCTTGGTCTGGGCGGCGGCGTGCGCGATGGGTGCGGAACCCAGGCCGGCCTCATTGGAAAAAATACCCCGTGCGACACCGAAGCGGATGGCGGCCCAGATCGCGGCACCGGCAAAACCACCCTGGGCGGCGACCGGGCTGAACGCGTGGGTGAAGACCATGCTGAAGGCTTCCGGAATGGCGGTGGCATTGGTGGCCAGAACGATCAGCCCGACAAACACATAGGACACCGCCATTATGGGCACGAGCGCGCTGGCGACCTGACCGATGCGTTTGATGCCGCCAATCAGCACGAGACCGACCAGTACCATGAGAATCAGGCCAGTGGCCCAGTGCGGCAGGCCGAAGTTGGTTTCCAGAACGTCGGCAACCGAGTTTGCCTGTACCGTATTGCCGATGCCGAAGGCTGCCACGGAGGCAAACACCGCAAACAGGATGCCCAGCCAGGCCCACTTGCTGCCCAGGCCATTGCGGATGTAATACATGGGGCCACCCACATGGGCGCCCCGTTCATCCACCTCCCGGAAACGTACCGCCAGCACCGCTTCGGAATACTTGGTGGCCATGCCCACCAGCGCGGTCAGCCACATCCAGAACAGGGCACCCGGCCCGCCCAGGAAGACCGCCGTGGCGACGCCGGCAATATTACCGGTGCCTACGGTGGCCGAGAGTGCAGTCATCAGAGCCTGGAACGGCGGAATCTCACCGTCCGAGTCCTCGCCCCGGGCCCGCCCGCTCCACATCAGCCGGAAGCCGGCGCCCAGCTTCAGGATCGGCATCAGCTTCAGGCCGATACTCAGGAACAGGCCCACACCCAGAATCATGACCAGCATGGGTGGTCCCCACACCAGCCCGTTTATTTGTCCGACAAATTCAGAAATGGCTTCCATGGGATCTCCTTTTTATGTGCCATGGATGGGATGATTAATGTGCCCCTTTCAGCAGGGGATAACTGATTGAGTTTAGTCAGATATTTTCCCATGTAAACTGGCAGGCCGGGAAAGTTGGTGGATTCCGGCGCGATTGCCTATGCTCATAACACAGGTGTCCATCCACGAACGAAAGGGGACTGTGCCCATGCGCTCACTGACTGCTTCTGATGTCATGTGGAACCACATAGAGCCCATCCGGTGCGGCACACCGCTGACCCGGGTGGTTAAAGCCCTGCTTCACAATCATGTCACGGGGTTGCCCGTGGTAGACGATCACCGCCATGTTCTGGGTTTTGTCTCGGAGCAGGATTGCATACACGCCCTGCTGGTGAGCAATTACCACTGCGAGGGCGAGCCGACTGTCGATGACGTGATGTTCCGGGAACCGCTGACTATTTCACCAGAAATGGGAATGGTGGACCTCGCCCAGAACCTCGGCGCGGGCAAGCCGAAAGTGTACCCTGTGGTGGATCACGGAAAACTGGTTGGCATTGTTACACGGTCGGCCATTCTCGCGGAGCTGGCCCGGGCCGGTTGCGGGGTGGAACTGCCGAAGTACGCCAGCGCCGACGACTGATTCATTGTTACAGACAGACTGAGGACACTATGGAACTGTTAACCACGAACGTGTGCTTCGATGGAGAGCACCGTCGTTACCGGCACACCTCCGCCACACTCGAATGTGATATGGAGTTTGCCGTCTACCTGCCACCGGAAGCCGTGGGCTCGGACCCCCGACCGGTGCCGGTGCTGTACTGGCTGTCTGGCCTGACCTGCACCGACCAGAACTTCATGCAGAAAGCGGGGGCCCTGAAGCAGGCCGCGAAGCTGGGGCTGGCCATTGTCTGCCCGGACACCAGTCCCCGGGGCGTGAACCTGCCTGGTGAAGACGACCGTTACGATTTCGGCTCCGGGGCCGGTTTCTATATCAATGCCACCGAGCAGCCATGGGCGCCCCACTACCGCATGTACGACTACGTGGTGAAGGAGTTGCCGCAACTGGTTGAAAACGAACTGCCGGTGACCGACCAGCGCTCGGTCAGTGGCCATTCCATGGGCGGCCATGGGGCACTGATCTGTGCCCTGAAAAATCCGGGCCGGTATGCGTCGGTTTCCGCCTTTGCTCCGATTGCCAACCCAACCCGGTGCCCCTGGGGCCAGAAGGCCTTCACGGGCTATCTCGGGGAGGACACCCGCCGCTGGGAAGAATGGGACGCGACGCTGCTCATCGCCACCGCCCGGGAGCGATTACCGCTACTGGTGGATCAGGGCACTGCGGATGAATTCCTGGACAGCCAGTTGAATCCGGGTGCCCTGGCCGAGGCCTGTGAGACGTTTCACCATCACATCAACCTGCGGATGCACCGGGGCTATGATCACAGCTATTTCTTCATCGCCTCGTTCATCGACGACCATCTGAACCACCACGCCAAGGCGCTGGGGCTGTACTAGAATACGGCGTTGCCGGTGTCAGTCAGGACTGGAAGCCCCAGATCAGGCTGAAATCCATGGAGGGCATGATTTCCGGTTCCTCGAGGGCGCGGATGTTGTATTCCAACAGGCTGGTGTCACGCTCGAAGGTCCCGTTGTAGCGGTTGCCCCGGGGGCCGAAAATGGATTTCACAAACGGTCCACGGGCCCGTACCGGACGGCGGGTCACCACCCCGACTTCGTTGTTATCCAGGCGCACCAGAATGCCGGGGGGGTACTCCGTCAGCACCTGCAGCAGTGCCCGTGGAATGGCCGGGCGGAACTTGCCGTCGGCGAGGGTTGCAATCAGCCTGCGGGCGTCGGCGATGTTCATCCGGTTGCGGTAGGCCCGTTTGGTGATCATCGCCACGTAACGCTCTGCCAGCGCCAGGATTTCCGCTTCCGGGCGGATCTCGGTACCGCTGAGGCCCTTGGGGTAGCCGCTGCCATCGGCCTGCTCGTGGTGCTGGGCGATGATCGTCAGCAGCAGTTTGTTGTCGATGCCAGCGGCTTTCAGAGCGGCGATGGCGCGTTGAGGGTGCTTGCGGATGACCGCGCGCTGGTCATCACTCAGAATCGTATTGGACGCGTTCAGCTTGTCCGCCACAGGCGCCAGAGCGAGGTTGGCGGTGAGTGCGGCGGCCGTCAGCACGCCAATGCGGTTGTCGTCCAGGCCGAACTGCCGGGCCATAAACTGGCACAGAATGGCGTAAAAAATAATCTGCTCGTGAATGGTCGGCCCAACGGAATACAGATGGACAAGGGCCAGGCTGGCATCCGGAGACTCAAGGCAGGTGCGCTCCACCATCCGGGTCAGGCCCAGCAGCCGCTTCTGGGCTGAGGGGTCGGCTTCGGTGATGGCATTCAGGGTTGCCTCGAGGGTGTGCAGCAGATCCGGATAATCGGCGAACGGGTTGCGATCCCGGGTGTCCTCAACCACCTCTTCCAGCGGCCGGTCAATTTTCCGGGGGCTGAACCGGCCCCGCTCGAATAGCTGCTCCAACTGCAAATTGGTCTGAATCACATAGCCCTGACGCAACAGAATATGGCCGTCGGCATCGTAGACGTTCCACGGTAACGGCCGGCCAATGGTGAGGGCGCCGGGGGCGATTCGGACAAGGTTCAGCAATTGACGTTTCCTGGATACTGCTTATATTGGCGACAGTTTAGCGCTGAATCCGCACGGGCTCCAGAGTCCGGTAAGGCAGGAGCACATGGCGGTTCAGCCCTGAATAGCGGCATGGTACTGAAAGGCCTGCTGAATGTGCTCTCGGATCTGCTTGTCGTCCCACGGTTTGGTGAGAAACTTGTAGATGGCACCCTCGTTAATGGCATCGGTGACGGATTTAAGATCCGTGTAGCCAGACAGCACGATTCGGACAGTGTCCGGATGAATCGCCTTGACCTGGCTGAAAAAGTCGGTACCGGACATTTCCGGCATCCGTTGATCCGAGACAATCACCTGAACATCGTTTTCCGCCAGCAAACTGAAGGCTTCCTGAATGCTGGTGGTTGACAGAATGCGATAACCGTCCCGGCGCAGAATCCGGGTGAGCGCCCTGAGGATATTTTCCTCGTCATCCAACAACAGCAGCGTAGGGCGGCGATCTTCTCCGTCACCACCCTGGTTCAGCGCACGCTCATTGGCGTTGGCACCTGCTCCCAGGTAGTCCAGCAGCGCTTCGAACGGCATCGGGCGTGCAAAGGCAAACCCCTGCAACAGATCGCACTGATGTTTGCGCAGGAAGGCCGCATGCGCGTCGGTTTCCACGCCCTCGGCAACGACCTCCAGGCCCAGGTGATGAGCCATGGAGATCACCCCCTGGGTGATGGCGGCATCGCTGCGGTTTTTGATGACATCCTTGATAAACGAGCGGTCAATCTTGAGCTTGTTGGCCGGTAACAGTTTGATATAGCTCAGGCTGGAAAAGCCGGTGCCAAAGTCATCGATGGCAATGTGGACTCCGAGGGCGCGAAGTTCATGGAGGGTTTTAACAACTGCGTCGGTGTCGTAGAGCACCGCGGACTCAACGACTTCCAGCTCCAGGAATTGGGGAGGCAGCCCGGTAGCTTTCAGGGCAGCGGCTACGGAGTCAGTGAAGCCTTCTTTGCGCAGTTGAATAGGCGACACATTGACTGCGACCGAGCACTCGCGAAAGCCTCTGGCATGGAGTTGTACCAGGGCCTGGCAGGCTTGGTTAAGGACCTGCCGTCCCAGTTCGATGATCTGCCCGGTTTCCTCGGCCAGGGGAATAAAATCTCCGGGGGAAATCAGCCCCTGTTCCGGGTGCTCCCAGCGCACCAGTGCCTCCACGGATCGGGTTTTTCCCGAACGGGCGTCGACCACCGGCTGAAAGTAAGCCGTCAACTGCTGGTTCTCGAGCGCGTCCTGCAGGTCATTGCGCAATTTTACCTGGAAGTTGGCACGATCATTCAGATCCTTCGAGAACCATTGGTAGGTGTTCTTGCCCAGCTGTTTGGCGCGATACATGGCGAGATCCGCCTGTTGCAACAGCGCCATCGGCTCATCGGTTTTGCCATCGGTGATGGTAATGCCGACACTGGCGGTCAGACGAAGTGCCTGATTATTGATGTGGTAGGGGGCGGATATGTCGCCGATGATTTTTTCCACAATCATGACCACATCTTTGGCCTGTGCCAGGTCCGGCAGAACCACAATAAACTCATCGCCGCTGATTCGGGCCACGGTATCACCCGACCGTACGATGGATTCGATTCGCTGGCCGACTTCGATCAGTAACTGGTCGCCGAGCCGGTGGCCCAATGAATCGTTGATCAGTTTGAACCCGTCGAGATCCACGAACAAGACGCCCAGCGTACGGCCATACCGGTTGGCAAACTGGCAGGCCTGGGTCAGGCGGTCCTCGAGCAAGGTCCGGTTGGGAAGACCGGTCAGCACGTCGTGGCTGACGTTGAAAGCCAGCTGACTTTCAACGGATTTGCGTTCGGAAATATCGTTCTGGATACCGATAAAGTGAGTAATCTCACCCTGCTCATCGCGAACCGGGGCCAGGTACAGATCGTTCCAGAACGGGGTGCCATCCTTCCGGTAATTGCGCAGGACCACGGTAACCTCGGTGCCGTCCCGAAGTCCACGACGAATGTCGGCCAGTGCCTGCTCGTTGGTCAGGTCAAAGCTATCTCCCTGGAGAAACCGGCAATTCCGGCCAATGCACTCCTCCGGGGTGTAGCCGGTAATTTTTGCAAAGGCCGGGTTTACGTATATGAGAGGTAGGTCTGGCGCTCGTGCATCGGCAATGGCAATGCCGTTATGGGTGGACTCGATGCTGCGCTTGAGCAGGCGTAACTGCCGGTTATCGCGGATCTTCTCAGTGACGTTGCTGAGCATCAGGAGGCGGGACGGGCTGTAGTTGACGGTAATCTCCCGGCTGATCACCTCAATGAGCAGAGGTTCACCGTCCCGGGACTGATGCCGTTCCAGAATGGCCCCGTGGGAAAGTGGCACTCCCTCACTGGAGACGGGGTCCGGATCGGAGGATTTCAGGTCCGCCAGCGCCATCCCGCTGATGTTGTCCGGATCATAGCGGTAGAGTGTTCTCGCGGTCTGGTTCATGGCCTGTAGCTGGCCTGTCTCCGGGTCTGCGAGCACCATGGGGGCGGGGTTGTTCTCGAACAGTTGCCGGTAGTAGGCTTCGCTGTTGACCAGGTGCTCGGAGGCCATGGCACGGTCTATGGCGTACCGGATACTGCGGATTAATGTGTGGCCGTCAAGCTGGCCTTTGACCAGGTAATCGGCGGCGCCCAGCTCCACGGCTTTGGCGTCCAGTTCTTCGTCACCCTGCCCGGTCAGGAGAATAAACGGCGCATTGATCCCGGAGGTTTGTGCCTGCCGGATCAGGTCGAGACCGGAATCCGGGCCCAGGCGCAAATCCACCAGAGCCGCATCAAAGCTACCCCGGTGCAGGGCTTCAAGGCCTTTTTCAGCCGTTGCCTGCCACTCCACCCGGACAGCTACCGGGGAAGCCTCGTCCAGCAGGTCGCGAGTGATCAGATAGTCGTCTTCGTCATCCTCGATCAGAAGAATGCGCAGTTCAGGGTCGGTATTTGTCATGGCGCTCGCGCTTGATTGATAGTTCAACCGTGTCCATCCAGTACTGTCTGAGCGTGTCGGTGATGCCCAGTAAATCTGAATAGCTGGCTGGTTTTACAATGTAGGAGTTTGCCCCCAGGTCGTAACAGGCAGCAATATCATCCTCGTTCTGCGAGGTGCTCAGGATCACCGTGGGTATGGCCCGGAAATCCGGGTTGGATTTGATTTCCCTCAGCGCCTGGCGACCATCTTTCAGGGGCATGTTCAGGTCCAGAAGGATCAGGTTCGGGCACTGATTGCCGGATGTGTCGGTTGGGTCGTAGGTCTTCCTCAGATACTCCATGAGCTCTGCGCCATCCTCGACAAAGTACAACCGACATCCGGTGACGCGCTCCTCGAAGGCTTCCTGAATCATTAGCCGGTCGTCAGGGTCGTCATCGGCGACCAGTACAGTGGGAGCGAACTGGGCTACTCTCATGGTGTTATATCTCCTCACTGTTACTTGTTAAACCGGATCGTGAAGCGGGCTCCGGCGTTCGGTACGCCCTCCGCGGATATGCGGGCACCGTGTCTGTCCAGAATCTTTTTGACAATGGCCAGGCCGATGCCGGTGCCGGCGTAATCCTGCCGCTGGTGCAGTCGCTGGAAGGGGTGGAACAGCTTGTCGGCATGGCGAGGGTCAAAGCCAATTCCGTTATCACTGACCACCAGTGTCCAACCGTCTGCGGTGACTTCCTCAGCGTAAACCAAAACCGTTGGATTCTGCTCCGGTTTACGAAATTTAACCGCGTTGCTTACCAGGTTCTGCAGTACCTGGCGCAGTTGCATTGGATCGCCCTGGATGTCCGGCAACGGGCTGATGTCGATAGTCGCCTGTTCTCGGCCGAGCGTGGTTTCCAGGTCCTGCAGAACCTCTTTCAGTATCTGGTTCAGGTCACAGCGCACCCATGGCCGAGCCTTGGTGGTTACCCGGGAATAGGCAAGCAGATCCTGGATCAGGGCCTGCATGCGTCCGGCGGCGGACTGCATGCGGCGGAGGTAGTCTTTCTCCTGCTCCTCCAGGCGTTCAGACTTGCTGATGAGCCGGTCGGAGAACGCCTGAATCTTGCGCAGTGGCTCCTGCAGGTCATGGGAAGCAACAAAGGCAAACTCCTGCAACTCCCGGTTGCTGCGTTCCAGCTCTGACATGGTCGCTTCCAGCTTCCATTGGGCGGCCTTGCGTTCCCGGATGCTCCGGTAATACACCGAAAGCCCTTCCTCGGAGGGGTAGGCACTGATTTCCAGCCAGAGGTCCAGCGGTTCATAGCAGGCTTCAAAGGAGACGGATTCACCAGTTTCCATGGCATGGCGATACTGGTGCCCGAGCTCGGTGCTCACGGCTTCCGGAAACATTTCCCACAGGCTGTGACCGAGCAGCTCGCCGCGTGTTTTCCCCATCAATTCTTCTGAGCGTTGATTGATGTTGATAAACCGCCAGTCTCTGTCCACGGTAAAAAAAGCGTCGGTAATGCTCTCGAAAATAGTAGCCTGTCGTTCGGCAAACCGGCGAATTTGCTCCGACGCCTGCCTGGAGGGCGTAACGTCCTGGAACGCACCTTGCAGCTGTTTGATCGCGCCATTGTGGTCCCTCACCGCGTGGCCGATGACCCGGACCCAGCGCAGGCGCCCGGTCATGGTTTGGATCTGGACCTCTTCGTCGAAGGGGATGCCCTGGTGGATGCAGGTTTGTACGGCCTGGGCGATGATCTCGCGGGAGTCCGGTGTGTAAAAGTTCAGGGCCTCCTCCGGCGTTGGCACGTGATCCCGGGAGAGTTCATGGATATCGAATATGACGTCGGACCAGATGGCTTTCCCAGTCTCAATATCGAGTATCCAGGCTCCGATGCGTGCGGCTTTCTCTGCCATTTTCAAGAGTGCTTCGTTACTCTTCAGCTTTTCCTGGATTGCCCGGGCTTCGGTCGTGTCCCGGGCCGCTACATAAATCAGGTCATCGTCGCTCAGGGTTGCGTTGATCTGCAGCCAGTGCTCGTTGCCTTCGTGGTCCAGTGCGCGCACATTCAGATCATTGACATCGAAGCCCTCCGTTAGAAGGCGTACGGCGTCGATGACGTTTCGACGATCATCTTGAACGATCAGGTCCATATACGAACGCCCCAGAAGCTGCTCCCGTGGGTAGCCAAGCGTGTCCACGAAGGTCTGGTTTACCTCGAAAAACAGGCTGTTCAAATCCACAATACAAAACATGTCGGGAGACAGAGAGAAAAACTGGTTGCGTTCCTGTGTCAACGCCTCTGCAACCAGCTCTCCGGTGATGTCACGGCCGACGCAGAACAACGCCCGGTCTTCCGGTGACCACTCCGCAGTCCAGGAGATAGTAACCGTGTGCCCGTCCTTGTGCCGCAGTCGGGTCCGGAACCCGGTGGTTTCACCGTTGCCGGCGGCTAGTGCCTGAACCGCTTCGGCGGTCGCAGCGCGATCCTCGGTTACTACAAGTTGCTCACTGTCAGTGTTCTGTAACTCCTCCGGCAGGTAGCCCAGAACGGCTTCTGAGGCAGGGCTGATGCTGAGAATGCGACCGTCGGCGGCAATGGAGCACAGAAGATCCCGGGAGAACTTCATGATTCGCTCGTTAACGACGCGCAACCCACGTTCTTCATCCAGGTGGAAGTTCAGGGTATCGTTCAGCGCTTCCAGCGACCTTGAGCGCCGTTCCGATTCGCGCCAGAACAGATGGATCAGCATGACCAGAAAGCTCAGCCCCAGGCCGGTAAATAGAACCAGGGGCGGAAGATAAAGCTCGCCGGGCGGGAGCGAACCCGCTGGCATGTAAACCGTGACACGCCACTGGCTGGTATGGTGATTTTCCGTGGATCGGGCCGCTAGTGGCATTTCATTCTGTGAGCTGAGCTCAGGGGCGGAATCAAACACCTTTATGTTACCGGTATAGATCTTGACCTCAAGGTTACCTACGTGGTCCCGGGATATCTGTTCATACATTGCCTGCAGATCGATGACCGCAAGTACTTGCCATGAAGCACCCGGTTGAGCGGTTACCGGGACGGCAATGGCTGCGTGTACCTGCTGGGTGTGGTCAGGTAGCGGGTGGCTGAGGTGGGGAGCGCCGGTGGTGAGGGTATGACCAAGCCATTCCGGTGTTTGTGGGTCGTTCAGGAACCGGTGCAGCCAGAAACGGTAATAATCGGTTCTCGATTCCACTCTTACCGGCCTGTGGTCAGGGGCCAGAATGGCAATCAGGCGCAGATCGGGGAAGTCCCTGAGGTAGCTGCCAACCTCCTGCTGCCAGAAGGGCTGGTCTGGAATGCCATTCATCAGCTCCCAGCGTTCCGCCAATCGGCGAATGAGTGCAAGCTTGATGTCGAGGGCGGACTCCCCGGCCGTCATCAGTCGCCCTGCCAGCGCCTCCGCCCGTTGTTGAATATCCGCGTTATGGTTGGTGCGCAGGATATGCCAGCTTACGGTGGTCACCAGGATGCCCAGCGTTCCCAGCACAATCAGCCCGATGGAAAACGCCGGCCGCGCCCGGCGATATACCCGATGCAGTGACGGGAGTATGAGGCTGATCAACATAACCAGTGGGCTGACCACCACCGTCATTTCGGCGACGCGCCCCAGGCTAAAGGCTGTGAGATCAGAGTTCCACTGGGAGACCAGGGACAGCATCCCGATGGAAAACACCACGGGGGCGGCAATGAGCCCGACCAGCCAGCCCCATATAAAGTGAATTGCCGCCAGCAAACTGGCACCGATACAGACTACAGTCAGCACAAGTAACGGCGTTATCGTCGCTGAGTTTATGGCAGCATCTTCAGGAGCCAGGGTGACGGTGGTCAGAGCCATTGGGAGTATGACTACAAGCAGGCTGAGCCATGTGGCCGTTCTCGGAAGTCGGAATAACAGCGCAAGCAGCGCACTGCCAAGACTGATGGTCACCAGGCCGCCGCCCGGGCGCAGGGGCAGAATTCTGGTGAGTTCTGACGCATCGAGTGCAACATCGACCAGAATGACGCTGCCCACGCACACCAGTGAAATCGCAAGCGCCAGTATCAGGCAGAACCAGAACAGTTCGTGACTTCGGTTATTAGCCATCCAACACCTGGGGGCCGAGCAGGCGAAGGATCTCATCCGCGGTCGTCAGCCCGTCTTTCAGCTTTTCCAGGGCATCATCAATCAGCACTTTCATGCCCTGTTCACGGGCGATGGCTTCGATTTGCATGGCGCTGGCCCCTTCGGTAATGGCGATGCGCAAATCGGCGTTCATGGTCAGGACTTCGTGAATGGCGACCCGCCCCTTGTAGCCCTTGTGACATTTTTCACAGCCCCTGCCCCGATAGAAGGTGAGATTCGGGTTCAGGAACTGGGGGCCAAGCTGGCTGAGGGTATCGGTTGGTGCGGGAACCTCTTCCCGGCAATGTTTGCAGATTCTTCTTACCAGCCGCTGGGCAATGATCGCTTCCAGGGCGGACGCCAGAACAAAGGGTTTGAGGTCAAGGTCCAGTAACCGGGCGACTGTGGTGGCGGCGGAGCTGGTGTGCAGGGTGGAGTACACCAGGTGCCCGGTCATGGCGGCATGAAACGCGACATCGGCGGTTTCTTCGTCGCGGATTTCACCCAGCAGGATAACGTCCGGGTCCTGCCGGAGAATGGCCCGCAGCACGCTGGCAAAGTTGAGCCCGATGCGTTCCTTGACCGGGACCTGTCCCGCCATATCGACATGGAACTCGACCGGGTCTTCAATGGTGACGTAGTTCCGCTCCGGTGAGGCGTTGTGTTGCAGCAGGGCATACAGGGTGGTGGTCTTGCCGCTGCCGGTGGGGCCGGTGGCCAGGATAATACCCTGGGGCTTGGCCACCACGTGCATAAGACGCTTCAGGTTGTGTTCTGAAAGCCCCATGTCTTCCAGGGACTGGGCCGAGGACTGCCGTTCCAGCACCCGCATCACCACCTTCTCGCCGTTGATGGTGGGCAGGGTGGAAATCCGCAGGTCGACGATCTTCATCGGCGTCTTGACGGTAATACGACCATCCTGGGGTTTGCGCCGCTCGGTAATATCCAGCTCGGCCATAACCTTGATGCGGGAGACGACGGACATCAACAGGTTGGTGGGGATGTGAATTTTGTCCTGCAGTACGCCATCAATGCGGTAGCGCACCACCAGTGATTTGGTGCGGGGATGCACGTGAATGTCGCTGGCGCCCAGCCGCAGGGCCTCCAGAATGATGGCATTCACCAGGCGGATGGCCGGTGGTTCTTCCGAACTGCCCAGTAGCTGTTCCAGGGATTCCTGGTCTGACTCGTCATCCAGTACGATCTCGATGCCCTCATAGGGATCATCGGTACCGACACGGGTGGTGATGTCATCCAGGTCGTTGGTTTCACCAAAAATTTCCGCCAGCTTGGCCTGCATCTGCGAGGTCTCACACAGCAGCGGATGTATGGTGTAGCCGGTCATGAACCCGAGTTCGTCAATCAGGTTGATGTCCATGGGGTCCACCATGGCCAGGCGCAGGCGCTGGCCGCTGGTGCGCAACGGCAGCACCAGCTGGCGGGTGCAGATCTTCTGCGGCACCAGTGACAGCAGGCTTGGATCCGGCTGAAACTCACGCAGATCAATCTCTTCGAAGAGCATCTCATCCCGCAGCATTTCGAAGACCTTGCGGAAATCGATCCACTCATGCTTAAGGAGTTGTCGGATCACCGGTGTCTTCTGGCTTTGCATTTCCCGGTGCAACTGCTGAATTTGTTGCGGATTCAGCCAGCCTTTTTTATGCAGCAGGATGGCGAGCTGGCTGCGGTTGGTGGCGGTCAGCTTGCTGATGGTTTCCAGATCCCGGCTTTGCTTTTTGGTTTGCTGCTCCAGGGCGCGGGTGCGCTGGATAAGTTCGTACTGTTCCAGTGCCAGGGCGATGGTCAGCCGGATATCGTCGTCGTTCCAGGGCTTGAGGATAAACCGGTAAACCGCACCATCCTTGATCGAGCCCATTACCGCATCGGTGTTGGCGTGACCGGTCAGCATGATGCGAATGGTATGGGGCCAGCGTTCGCGAACCTCCCGGAGGAGATCGCTTCCATTCATGCCAGGCATCATGAAATCGGTCATGATCAGTTCGGCGGGCTGTTTCTCCAGAATTTTCAGGGCTTCCTCACCACTGCGGGCAAACAGCAGCTCGTAGTTCTCGCGCTGAAAGACGCGGCGCAGGGAGGCCAGGATGTTGGGTTCATCATCCACCAACAACAGTTTGTATGGGGCTTTCTTGACGTTCGGGGCCGTGTCGGGTGTGGTCTCTGCCTCCTGCCCGTGAAAGAGTGATGCGTAGCGTTTTGCCATGATGGGTCCTCAGCGGGCCTTGATCGGCAGGGTGAGTGTGACGCGGGTGCCGGCGCCCAGTTGGCTGTCGATGGTCAGGTTGCCGCCATGTGCACGAACCGTGTCCCGGGCCACGGTCAGGCCAAGGCCGGTGCCCGATCCGACCGGACGTGTGGTGTAGAAAGCATCGAACACCTGAGCCCGGTGGTCATCAGGTATGCCACAGCCATTGTCCTGGATGATGACCCGCACGCTGTCCGTGCCCGTTTGTGTTTGCATCAGGATGCGCCCTTTGCCGCTCCCGAAGTCCTTGTCGTTCAGAGCCAGGGCGGCGTTATCAAGCAGATTGAAGAACGTCTGGGATAACCGGGACGGGTGTCCCGATACCAGTGGCAGCTCATTCAGGCGCTCAATGATGTCCAATTGATGACCATGTTCTGTTTGTACCAGATGAGCCGCACTGCGTAACAGGTCGTTCACGTTACAAACGGTGTAGTCTGCCTGGTCGATACTGGAGAAGGTCTTCAGGTCGGCAACAATGCTGGCAATCCGCCGGGTGCCGTCGATGGACTCGGTCAGCAGGTCGTTGAAATCCCTGAGCAGCTCCTGATTGTCTGGCGTGGATGGGAGGCTGTCTTTCAGATCATCCACATAATCCCTGGCCACCCGCAGGTTACTGCTGATAAAGCCGATCGGATTATTGATTTCATGGGCCACACCGGCCGCCAGTTGCCCCACCGACCGGAGTTGCGCGCTTTCGTAGAGTTCCTGCTGGGTTTTCTGAATCACGCTGACCTGCTCGTCCACTTTTTGTTGAAGCTGGTTGGACAAATCCCGGTAGCGGGCTTCGGAGGCTTTTAGTGCCTCATTCTGGCGCTGAAGCTCGGCGTAGCTGGCTTCCGTGGTGTCATGGTGCAGATTGGCCGCCAGCCGGTACTTGGCTACAAACATCATCAGGAAGGAAACCAGGTCTGCCGCTGCACGACGCTCCCCGGCGGAGTCGCCACCGGATAGCCAGCCGACGGTTTCCAGGTTGAACTCCACAGGCACCGCATCGCTGGTTTTTTGTTCGCCGATGACCACGGGGGCCTGGCACAGACCACTGAGCACCCGGTTCAACCGTTCCAACTGGTCGGCGCTGAGCAGGTCCTGCAGGGTCGGGTCGTCTTCAAAGCTTCGCATGGTCGGCCTCATGGCTGGCGCTCAGGCCATCGATAAACGCTCTCCGGGGGATGCCGTGGCGCTGTTCCAGGGCAAACTCGGCGCTGATGGCTGTGTATAAGCGGTCGAGCAGGGTTCGGAAGCTTTCTATCACGCCTTTGCCCTGGAGTGCCGAGGCCATCATCAGCGGCGCCCAGGGGGTGGCTGCCCAGCGCTGTTGAAGCTCCTGCTCATCCACGACCCCGGGAAGGTCCCGTTTATTGAACTGGACCACCATGGGCAGGGTGTCGATATCCAGGCCGACTTTTTCAAGGTTTTCCTCAAGATTTCCAAATGCCGTGGCGTTGTTGTCCTGTTGCGAGGGCTGGGAGTCGGCGATAAAAACGACGCCATCGGCTCTGGAGAGCACGGCTTTACGAGTACTGTCGTGCTGGACCTGGCCAGGCACAGTGTACAGTTTCAGACGCAGATCCAGCCCTGAGTTACCGCGCAGGCCGATGGGCAGCATGTCGAAGAACAAGGTGCGGTCGTCCCGGGTTTCAAGCACCATCAACTCGCCCTTGCGCTCCGGATTCAGCAGGGAATGAAGCTGCATGAGATTGGTGGTTTTGCCGCTGAGGGCGGGGCCGTAAAACACCACTTTCAGCGTGAGCTTGTTGTCGTCCGCTTGGTAATCAGGCATTGGCGTTCGCTTTTTTAATCGTGGTCGCTGATGAGAACCGAGCCGTCGGCATCCCTCTGGACCCGGGTGATGCCGGGGTTTTCGGATTCCAGCCTCAGCAACTCTTGCTCCCGGGCTTTGAGCATCGCTTTCTGGGTGTCAACTTCGTTCCGCAGCCGCCGGTTCTCTACCTTGAGCTGGTACAGGTCAATAGCCGACCTGATGGCGGCGATCACTTCGTAGTCGTCCCAGGGTTTGGACAGGAAACGGTAAACTTCGGCCTGGTTGATGGCCTTGATCATGGAGTTGCGGTCACCGTGGGCGCTGAGAACGAGCCGCATGGCATCAGGCTGGCGCTGCTTGGCAAACTGCAGGTAGGTTACGCCGTCGGCCGTGGGCATCTGATAATCCGAGACGATGACGGCGTAGTCATGCTCTAGCAGGCCGCCGAGTGCGGCTTCCACATTGTCGTAGGTATGGACTTCCCATCCTTCGGGTTTCAGCAGTCGCCTCAGGGCACTCAGGATGTTGGCTTCGTCATCCACCAGTTGGATCTTGATCATGAGGGAGTCTCCGTTTCTTCTTCCGGGCGATGTACATACAGAGTGTAGCGGTGCCCGTCCGGTTCGCCTTTTTCAAAGGCGGCGAGCTTGTCGATCAGCAGGCCCGTGAGCACCTTGCCTTCATTTAATAGCAGCATGCCTGAGGCGGCATACAGGTTGCGGGCCAGCACCATGCCCGGCTTCAGGCGCAGGGTGTCGAGTACCAGAACGTCGGGGTCTTCGTGGTCAACGTCTGGTGCGACTTCGATCACCATTTCCAGAAACTGGTCGGCGATGTCCGGATCGTACAGCCGGTCCCGGTAACGCTTGATCAGTTTAATGGCGTTGTCTCTTGGCACCCTCCGTTCGAGAATCAGGCCAAACTGAAGCTCGATAAAATCCACTGCCAGTCGGAGGATACGGGCGCCAAGGGGGATGTCCTTGCCTTCCAGCCGATCAGGAATGCCGTAGCCGTTCCACTTTTCCTGGTGATGCCGGATAATTTTCGCGGTGTCTCTCAGGGGCTCAAGGGCCATCAGCAACTGTTCACCTGCTACCGGATACTTCATATATTCCAGCTTCTGGTCTTTGCTGAGCATATCCGACGGGGCGGTGAACAGTTCGTCCGGCCAGCTGAGCTTGCCCAGGTTGTAAAGAGCCGCCGCCATGGCCAGATTCCGGGCCAGTTCCTCATCCAGCGTGTGGTAGTCGGCAAAGGCCTTGACCAGAGCGATGACTTTGGCGTTCGGCTGGCGGTTGGCCGGCAGGCGCTTGTCGATCAGGGAGGAAAAAACTTCGGTCGTCGTGACATAACTCTGGCGCAATTCCCGGTAGGCCAGATCCAGCATATCGGCGGTTTCCCGGAGTTCTTCTGTGCGGTCACGGACTTTTTGCTCCAGGGTTTTGTTCAGATCCTGAAGTTCACGGTTCTGTTTGCGCGTCAGTTTTTCAAGGGCCAGTCGACGACGTTCTGATTGCTGAAAGGCCAGGGCCTGCCGGAGGATCAGGCGCAGCTCATCATCGTCCCAGGGTTTGCTGATGTAGCGATAGATCTGCCCGTCGTTAATGGCCTTGACGGTCGAATCGATATCGGCATAACCGGTGAGCAGAATACGGATACACTCGGGATCCTTTTTCTTGATGGTCGCCAGCAGGGTGGGCCCATCCATACCTGGCATTCGGGCATCGGAAATGACCAGGTCAAAGCTCTGTTTTTTCATCAGCCCGATGGCCTGGTCTCCGGACGTGGCGGTGGTGAGCTCGTAAGGCTCTTTGCGCAGCACTCTTTGCAAACTGCGCAGGATGTTTTCCTCGTCGTCGACCAACAGCAGTTGTGCATTGGGTGGCAGAGGCTCAGCCGCGGTCTCGGGTTGGGAAACCTGATCGCTCATGGTTACTCAGTGCCGTGCGTGGAAGGCTGTTTGACCGGGAGTGTGATCCGGAAGCAGGTGCCTTCGCCCGGCGTACTGTCCACGTCAATTCGGCCGTTGTGCTTTTCAATGATGTTGAAGGATAACGACAGGCCCAGCCCGGTGCCTTTGCCGATCGGTTTGGTGGTATAAAAAGGCTCAAAGATGCGATTGATGTTTTCCCGGGAAATCCCCTTGCCCGTGTCTTCGACCTCAATCACCACGTTGTCGGTTTCCTGCCGGGTGCGAATGATGATTTTCCCGAAGTCATCAATGGCGTGAGCGGCATTGACCAGCAGGTTCATGACCACCTGGTTGATCTGTGAAATGATGCACTCAACCTCGGGGAGATCCCCGAAATCCCGGACGACATCGGCTTTGTACTTGAGCTCGTTATTGACAACGTTGAGGGTGGTTTCAATGCCCCGGTGAAGATCCGCGGGTTTGAACTCCTCTTCCTCAATGTGTGAGAAATCTTTCATGGCGGAAATGATGGTTTTAACCCGCTCGATGCCTTCCCGGGATTCGGCCAGCAAGTCCTTCAGATCGTTCCGGACAAAGTCATAATCAATGTTCTGCTTGATGGCCCTGAGGCTGTCCAGGGACTCCGCCGAATCGACGGCGTCGGTCAGCCGGAACAGGTCGGTCAGGTAGTTTTCGAGACTTTGCAGGTTCGAGTAGACATAGCCCACCGGGTTATTGATCTCGTGGGCAACCCCTGCCGCCAACTGACCGATAGCCGCCAGTTTTTCCGATTGCAGGAGTTGCCTGTTGGCCTGCTCAAGCCGGTCATTCAGCAGTTCCTTATCGGACTTTGGGTTCGTGCTCTGGGACATGGCGCTTTCCTTGCTCGGCAGGTGTGCACTGGTCAACGGCTTGATCCGGGTGTTCTTTAAAGCGTCTTTGTATCTGTTTGTTTTCAGAATTGTGAACTGCATCAATTATAGCGGCTCTGATAGCCTGTCAACGTTAATTTTCGTATCTGAAATAAGTGGTTAAGTTATGCTTGTGTTTAGGAATCGAAGTCTCGGCTTGCTACTCTAATGGCATGCTGAGATTCTCTGTTCGCTGACTGGATGACTTGTCAGTATATGACTGAGGTTTCGGCGATGCCTGATGCCAATATCCAATACCGCTTTGTCTTCAGCGATGGATTCCGCTGGGAGTATCTGATTAACACGGACGGGGAGGATCCGGGCCCGGGATATTCACGGCAGGCACCTGAGTGGACGCGCCTTGAGTATCACCAATGCCGCCATTGCCCGCTTGCCAACACCGAAGCCACTCACTGCCCATACGCCCTGGCATTGATCGAGCCGGCACGGGCCACTAACCACCGGCTTTCCCACGAGCTGGTTCAGTTGTCTGTGGTCACCCGGTCCCGGGAAATTCGTGCCGAGACCACGCTGCAGCGGGCCATGGGATCGCTGATAGGGCTGGTTGGCCCGTTTTCCGGTTGTCCGGTAACCGCGATTCTTCGACCCATGGCGCGCTATCACCTGCCCCTGAGTACGGCCGATGAAACGCTTGTCCGGGCCTTTGGTATGTTTTTGGTGGGTCAGTACCTGCGGGAGCAGCACGGTAAGTCAGCAGATTGGAACATGACAGGCCTCCGGATCATTTACCGGGATCTTCGACTGTTGAATCAGGGTATGAGTGAACGGTTGCGGGCCGCCCAGAAAGAAGATGCCGGTGTAAACAGTATTGTCCTTCTCGACATTCTGGCCGCCGATGTCGGTTATGCGCTCGAAACCTATGAGGGGGATCTCGACGAGGCGTTTCGGGAATTTTTTTGTGAACCCCGGTAAAATGGTATGGGCTGCCCTATAGTTTTGTGAAAAAACGTAGTCAGTCAGCGACCCCTTTAACTCCTTGCGCTATTCTGAGGCACTACAGAATGCTTTGGCCAACGGCATGCAACGAATACTCTATCGTCTGAGCACCGATTTCCGGCTGTCGATCATTACATTGCTCGGCGCCAGTGCAGTGCTGGGTATTACGCCCTTTGCGGTGATGCGCTTCCTGCAGGACAACCTGCTGGCGGGGCTGGTGGATACCACGATCCTGCTGGGTATCTGCGGCGGTGTTGTCTACGCCTGGTTGACCGGAGATACCCGCCGGAGCGGGCTGGTACTGGCAGTGACCGCCTGTGGTGGTGCCGTGATGGTCGGCATGGTGGTCGGCGAGCCGGGCCTGTTCTGGCTGTACCCCTGTCTGGTGACCACTTTTTTCCTGGCTCATCCCCGCATTGCCATTGTCCTGAATATTGCCTCGGTTCTGGCCCTGATGATCCACGGCGAAGCGTTCCGGTCGAGCATACAGATGTGGACGTTCGCCGCCACCACGGTGGTGGTCAGTGCCTGCGCCTATGTGTTTGCCCATCGCAACCACAACCAGCGCCAACGCCTGGAACACCTGGCCACCATTGACCCCCTGACCGGGATCAAGAATCGCCGGTCGATGGATCAGGAGCTGGATCTGGCCGCCGCCAATGCCGAACGCACGGGGCTGCCCTGCGCACTGGCATTGCTGGATATCGACCACTTCAAGAAAATCAATGACGAGCACGGGCATGGAGTCGGAGATGAGGTGCTCGTCGATATGGTCACGCTGTTGCAGCAGAATACCCGGAAATCCGACCAGCTCTTCCGGTTTGGCGGGGAGGAGTTTGTGCTGTTGCTGTCCGGGGTGGATGGCGTGAGCCTGAAGGCGGTGATGAGCAACCTGCAGCAGGTGCTTCGCAAGTACATGACCCACCCCGGCGGCTCCGTGACTGCCTCGTTCGGTGTTGCCCAGTTGATCCATGGTGAATCCGTGGAAAGCTGGCTCGGGCGGGCCGACACGGCGCTTTACGAGGCGAAGGAAAGCGGCCGCGACCGGATTGTTTTTGCTGAAGAGTACCGGCCGGCATCTTCGGCCCGCTCACGCCCGGGGCCGGTAAACAAACAGGCGCCAGCCCAGTAGCAGACTGGCGGACGTCAGCCCGGCGGTCAGCCCTACCCAGAACCCCGCCGCGCCCATGGCCGGCCAGAGCCAGTCGGTGTAGGTGAGCAGATAGCCCAGGCTCAGGCCAACCCCCCAGAACGAAAACAGCATGATGAACATCGGAATCCGGGTGTCCTTGTAGCCACGCAGGGCGCTGATGCAGGTGACCTGGATAACATCCGCGATCTGGAAGACCGCTGCGAACAGCAACAGCCGGATGGTGACGGCCTGAACCGCTGGGTCGCTGGTGTACAGGGCGGCGATTTCCCGCCGGAAGCCGAACAGCAGGAGGGCGAAGACCAGCGCGGTGGCGGCCGCCAGAAGCAGGGAGCTGCGGGATATCAGGCGGGCGATCTCCGGCGCCCGGGCACCCACCAGAAAACTGACTCTCAGGGTCAGTGCCATGCCGATGCTCAGGGGCAGCATGAACAGCAGCGAGACCACGTTCAAGGCGATCTGGTGGCCGGCAACCACCACCGGCCCGAGCGGGGCAAGAAACAGCGCGATCACGGAAAACAGACTCGCTTCCACGAAGATAGTGAAGCCAATGGGCACGCCGATGCCCAGGATGTAGCGGATACCGGCCCAGTCCGGCCTGGCCCGGTCGGCAATCAAATGAAAGCGCTTATACACCCGGCTCCGGTTCAGGTACACCAGGAGCGCAACGGCGGCTGTGCCGTTGGCAATGGACGTGGCCCAGCCGCAGCCGATGCCGCCGAGGGCGGGCAGGCCGAATTTGCCGTAAATCAGCACGTAATTGAGTGGCAGGTTGATCAGGGTGCTCAACACCGAAAACGCCATGATCACCCGGGTATGGCCCAGGCCATCGGTCAGCCCCCGCAGGGCGGTCATCAGCAGCAGTGCCGGGATGCCCCAGGCAAAGGCGTCCAGATAGCCCTGGGCAATGCGAGCGGTATTGGCCTCCAGATCCAGCAGTGCCAGCACCGGATGCACGTGGGTGAGCAACAGGATCATGATAACCGACCCCACACCCGCCAGATACAACCCCTGCCAGGTGGCCGGCATGATCTTATCCAGGGTGCGGGCACCGTTGTAGCCGGAAATGATCGGTTGCAGGGCACCGAGCAGGCCCATGAAGAACAGGAACAGCGGCATCCACAGGCTGCTGCCGATGCCCACGGCCGCCAGGTCCTCGGCACTGGCGTGGCCGGCCATCACCGTATCAATCACGCCGTTGGCCATCTGGGCCACCTGAGCGACCAGGATGGGGCCGCCGAGCAGCGCCAGCGTGCGCCACTCGGTCAGGGTGCGGGTGACCAACGGCTGACGTGTTTCCGGCAGGGGCTGGTGGGTTTCGTCCATAGGGGGTTCCGGTTACTGACTTGAAACTGGCCGGTCAACCGGCGCCTGGCAGGCATGGTACCTGAATACCGGTCGGCCCGGGATAGGGGATGGCCCCGGTGACAGACGCTGAAACCTGTCTGAAAAACCGGTACAGTACCGGCCTCAATTCCGACGGACGGCAGATATCATGGGACTTCTGGTTCTTGTCACAATTCTCTGGGCCTTTTCGTTCAGCCTGATTGGCGAGTTTCTGGCCGGGCAGGTGGACAGTGATTTCGCGGTGCTCAGCCGAGTGCTGCTCGGCGCCCTGGTGTTTTTGCCGTTTACCCGCTGGCGGGGCGTGCCGTCCGGGCTGAAGCTCGGCATCCTGGCCACGGGCATGTTGCAGTTCGGCATCACCTATCTGTGTCTGTACCGGTCGTTCAGCTACCTGACGGTGCCGGAAGTCCTGCTGTTCACCATCTTTACACCGCTCTACGTCACCCTGATAGACGATGCCCTGTTCCGCCGCTTTTCACCGGTGGCCCTGGTGGCGGCGGCCATTGCCACCCTCGGTGCCGGGATTATCCGGTATGACGGCCTGAGCGAAGGCTTTATCACCGGCTTCCTGTTGCTGCAGGTGGCCAACTTCACTTTTGCGGCCGGGCAGGTGGGGTACAAACATGTGATGGGGCACTACTCGCCGGACATACCGGCCTATCGCACCTTCGGCTATTTCTTTTTCGGCGCCCTGGTCATCGCGCTGCCGTCGTTTCTGATTTTCGGGGATGCCAGCCGGATTCCGTCCACTCCGGTGCAATGGGGCGTACTGGCCTGGCTCGGCTTGGCAGCTTCCGGGCTTGGGCTGTTCCTGTGGAACCGGGGCGCCTGTGTGGTGGATGCCGGCACCCTGGCGATCATGAACAATGCGCTGGTGCCCGCGGGCCTGCTGGTTAACCTGCTGATCTGGAACCGGGATGCGGACCTGCTGCGCCTCGCTCTTGGCGGCGGGGTCATTGCGTTCTCGCTGTGGGTGAATGCGCGGTGCCATCCGCGGGCACGGCAGAAAACCGGCGTTGAGGCCGCAGCGAATTAAACACTCTGTCGCTGGCTAACCCATTGATGGTAGGTGTCGGCCGGCATGGCGGCCGAAAACAGAAAGCCCTGTGCCTGGTCGCAGCCCATGGACCTGAGAACGTCACACTGACCGGGGGTTTCGACGCCCTCCGCTGTCACTTCCAGGTCCAGGGCCCGGCCAACATCAATCATGCAGGCCATCAGCTTTTTTGCTTTCTCATCGGTTTCCAGATCCGCGACAAAGACACGGTCGATTTTGAGCCCGGTAACGGGCAGGTGTCGAAGGTATTCAAACGAGGCATACCCTGTGCCGAAGTCGTCGATACTGATGCCAATTCCGAATGAACGAATCCTCTGGATAGCCTGCCTCGCAGCTTCAAGATTTTGCATCAGGACACTTTCGGTGATTTCGATCTCCAGGCGCTCCGCTGGAAGCCCTGTCTCATCGAGGAGCGCTTTCAAACGTTCTATTAAAGAAGAATCCAGCAAATTGTGGCCGGAAAAGTTGATGCTTACGACGCCCCTGCACGCTTGCGCGAATCGAAGCGCTTCTGTCATGACAAAGTGAGTGACGGGTGATATCAGCGACGTATTTTCAACCTTCGGCATGAACTTTCCCGGTGGAATGAAACCGCCAGAGCCATCCTGCCAGCGGATCAACCCTTCACAGCCGCATACCGCACCGTCTGCGAGTCTGATTTTTGGCTGGTAATGGAGTTCAAATTCCTGCTTGTCGAGCCCTTCCCGCACCCTTGAAATTAATTGGATGGTTTCCAGCGTTCTCCGTCGAAGGACCGGTGTATAGGTTTGGTGGCTGATGCCTTTTTCCATGGCGGAGAACATTGCCATCTGTGCTTCGCTGATCAGTTCTTCCGCAGTCGTATCAGGCCCGGTCATGCTGCTGCCGAAGACCATTTGGGCGCGCATGGGCGTACTCTGGACGACTACGTTGTCCTCGCCGGCAGCCACTAGAGCCCGGATAAGGTGATCCGTGTCCGATTTGGTTGCTCCGGGCAACATGAGCATGATTTCTGAGTTACTGAATCGGTAACATCGAGCGGAATCGGGCGCGGACGCCATGATTCGCTGGCCGATAGCGGCCATGAGCTCATCCGGGGCATCAATGCCGAAAACGTCAAGGACGTCAGTGATATCGACGACGCGCATGAGTATCAGGGCAATGCTCTCACTCCCTCGCCGCCGACTGAGTGCGCAAGTGAGCTGGTTTCTGAGTGCCAGCGAATTGGGAAGTCCGGATGGCAGGTCGGTGCGTGTCAGCCGTTCCCGGACACGGTTCAGGTGGAATATTGACTGGAATAATGCCCCGGAAAAAGCGCCCAGGCCAATGTAGAGACCCAGCCGGAGTAACCAGTTTGATGTTTCCTGGGCAATGCCTTTGTCCACTTCCAGAGGCATCACCGCCATCAGGCTTCCGGCCACTGCCGCGGTCACTATCCCTCCCGTCAGGCGATACCAGGCCGAGGCCAGCAGCACAGGTACCAGCATGAGGTAGGGGTAGGCATATGCGGTTCCGCCGGTGTGGTAGACGATGAGGGTCCCGGCCACCAGTAACATGGCCAGAACAGCCACGCAGACACCATGGTGCCATACTCGATGAACGTAAAACGAAGAGTATTTGCCCCGATAGGTTCCTGCCGTCAGAACATTGTTGGAAACCATAAGTTTTCCTTTGCTGACTACAAGAATTCCCGGTCGACTATTAATAAAAGACTGTGACCAAAGAAAATACAACGAGCAGAAATGCCTAACTTCACTCTAGACATTTGCCCGGTGGTTTCAAGCAAACCTTTGTTTTCGCCTTTGCTACCGGCCTTTTGCGTCAGGTCCCCGAATATCAGACCCTGAAGCGGGCAATCTGGGTGCTGAGGCCTTCGGCCAGCCGCGCCAGCTCCTCACTGGCGGCCGATACCTGCTCGGTGGAGGCAGCGGACTGGTCGCCCACGTCGCGGATCAGAGTGACATTCTGGTTGATGTCTTCCGCCACGGAGGTCTGCTGCTCGGCGGCGGTGGCAATCTGGCTGTTGTACTGGCGGATTTCCTCCACGGCCTCGGCCATCTCGCGGATGGTCGAACCAGCCAGTTCGGCCCGCTCAAGGGTCTGTTCGGCCAGCTTGTTGCCCGTCTGCATGCTGGAGACCGAGGTTTCGGCACTGTTCACCAGGTTACCGATCAGGGTTTCAATTTCGCTGGCGGAACTCTGGGTACGCTGGGCCAGTGAGCGGACTTCGTCTGCCACCACCGCGAAACCCCGGCCCTGCTCGCCGGCACGGGCGGCCTCGATGGCCGCGTTCAGCGCCAGCAGGTTGGTCTGCTCGGCCACCGATTTGATCACATCCAGCACCGTGCCAATGTTGTTGGTTTCCGCCTGCAGGCTGTTGAGCTGCTTCATGACATTGGCGCTCTGTTTGTTCAGCTCGCTGACGAATTCCAGGGTCTCCCGGACAGCCTTTTCGCCACTGCCGGATTTCTCGCTGGCCTGGTTGGCGGCCTGGAAGGCAGCCTCGGCGCTCTTGGCAACATCGCCGACCGTGGCCACCATTTCGTTCATGGCCGTGGCGACCTGATCGGTCTGGCTCTGTTGCTCGGCCACGCCTTTGCTGGTCTGGTTGGTCACCGTGGACAGCTCCTCGGAGGAGGAGGCGATGCTGCTGGCACCGGTGTCAATCTCGCGGATCAGTTCACGCAGGTTGGTGACCATGGTGCCGAAGGCCGACAGCAACTGGCCGAACTCGTCGCCCCGGTCGCTGCGCACATCCACGGTGAGGTCGCCGGAAGCTACCTTGTTGGCGATTTCGACGGACTCATTGACCGGACCGGTGATGGCACGGGTCAGCGACCAGGCGATGGCCATTGCGAGCAGTACCGCGATGGCAGTAATAACGGACAGTGTCATAACGGCATCGCTGTACTGCTGCTCCATCCTCTCCACCTGGATTTCCCGGAGTTCCCGCGCGGTATCAACGGTATCCCGGGCGACGGTCTGGAGGTCATTCTCGATCCGGGTGATCAGCTCGGGCAGGGCGGTAATGTTGGCTTCAAGCTTGTCCAGCAGCGCCTTGTACTTCTTCACGCCGGTGATAATGGTGTCGACCCGCTCGTCGTCAGCCGGCACCACCAGGACCTCTTTCAGCGGCGCGACCAGATCCGTCGCCTTGTCGGCCAGGGATTTGGCCCGTTCGATATAGTCTGCATCCCGTCGGAGCTGGAAATTTTTCTCGTCGGTGCGGGCGTCCAGCAGGAAGGCTTCCGCCGAACTGGTCGCCGCAACGATCAGGGAGCGCTCGTTATACTGACTGAGCGTTTGAATACTGATGGCCGCGATGACCACGGCGAGCAATACGAGCAAGGCAAAGCCCCCGGTGAGCTTCTTACCCACCGAGAGGTTGTTCACTGTGCTGGTCAACGACATGAAAAAGTTTCCTGTGCCGAGTTAAATGGAACGTGAGCCGATTGTTGGTTCAGTCAATAGCGTGTGTATCGGCTTCAAACTCCGCATCTTGAGGTCTAATTAAAACCAGGGCCGTATTTTCGCAATTCCAGAGAGGACACGACCGTCTGTCAGACTCAAGTCAGGAATCGTGCACTCCGGGCCTGATCAGAAGAACTGGTCAGGCAGCCAGGTGGCGATTTCCGGGAAGATCATGATGATGGCAATGGCCAGGATCTCGATCAGCACAAACGGAATCACCGAGGTATAGATGTCCTTCATGGTAATGCCCGGCGGCACCACACCCTTGAGGTAGAACAGGTTGAATCCGAAGGGCGGGGTTTTGTAGCCGATTTCCATGTTGATCACGAACAGGATGCCGAACCAGATCGGATCGAAGCCCAGTTTCTCCACGATGGGCATAAACACCGGCAGGGTAATCAGCATGATGCCCACCGGGTCCAGCACCATGGCCAGGAAGAAGATGATTACCATCATGGCGATGATGATGCCCCACGGGCCGCCCGGGATATTCTGCATCAGGCCCTCGATCAGCTCCTGGGCGCCCATGCTCTGGTAAGCCGCACTGAAGGCATGGGCGGCAAACAGGATCCACATGATCATGCCGGTGATCTTGAAGGTACGGATGGCAGCTTCCTGCATGACCGACCACTTGAATTCACCGTACACCGCGGCGGAAATCAGGGCACCGAGCACCCCCATGGCGGCGGCTTCCGTGGGTGTGGTAATGCCGCCGATGATAGAGCCCAGCACCATCACTACCACCCCGACGGGCAGCAGCACCGCCCGCAGGGCGCGCAGTTTCTCCGGCCAGGTGCCCCGGTCTTCTTTCGGAAGGGCCGGCGCCAGGTGCGGCTGAAGCGTGGCGCGCACAATGATGTAGATGAAAGTCAGCACCATCAGCAGGACCCCGGGCATGATGCCGGCGGCGAACATCTGGCCCACGGACACGCCGGTAATCAGGGCGTACAGGATCATCAGGATACTGGGCGGGATCAGGATGCCCCAGCCACCGCCGGTGTTGATCACGCCCAGGGCCATCTTGCGGTCGTAGCCTCGCTCCAGCATGGAAGGCAGGGCAATGGTGCCCATGGCCACCACCGCCGCGCCGCTGATGCCCACCATGGCGGCAAACACCGCGCAGATGGCCAGGGTACCCAGGGCCAGGCCGCCTCGCAGGCCACCAAACCACAGGTGCATCATGCGGTAGAGATCCCTGGCGACACCGGTGCGTTCCAGTACCATGGCCATGAACACGAACAGGGGAATGGCCACCAGAGTAAAGCTGCCCATGGTGCCCGAGATCTGGGAGGTCACCATGAAGAAGGAACCGAAGCCCCAGGTGAAGTACAGGAACACCACGGATACGCCACCCAGCACGAAGGCCAGGGGCAGGCCCAGCAGCAGGAAGAACAGCAACGAGCCGAAGAACAGCAGGGTCAGTATTTCAATACTCACAGGAACTCTCCTTCGGAGTCTTCAGACTCTTCCCGGGGCGGCTGGTAATAGTCCAGGTTGAAGGCGATGGCGATGTCTTCCAGTAATTTGACGAGGCCCTGCAGTACCAGCAGGCCGGTGCCCACGGGAATGGCCAGTTTGACGGGCCAGATCGGCGGGTTCCAGGCGGAATAGGAGGTTTCCCAGCTGGCGATGGATTGGCTGGCGACATCAACGCCGAACCAGAGCAGTGCCAGGGTAAAAATGAAAAAGATCGACGAAGTGAAAATATCCAGGGCAGCCCGCTTTCGAGGTGCCAGATGGGCATGAAGCAGATCCACGTTGACGTGGCCCCGGTGGGCCAGAATGTAGCCGCCAGACATCACGGCGTAGACCCCGAACAGCATCTGGGAGAGTTCGTTGGTCCAGACGGTGGGGGAGTTGAACAGGTAGCGAAAGCCGACTTCCAGCAGCAGGAAGCCGAACATCGCAAACACCAGTAGCGCAATCCCGCGCCCGATATACTCATTGAGACGGGTAACCCCTCTCATGAATGTTGTCAGCACACTCATGACACGCTCCGGCAAATCATTGGTTGTCAGGAGAAAGAAAGCCGGGGCGAGCCCCGGCCTGGATTCGGTAACGGGCAAGCCTTACAGGTAACCCAGATCGCTCAGGAAGCCTTTCAGCATCTCCAGGGCCTTCTTGGCCTGTTCGCTGCGCTTGCCTTCTTCGTCCCACAGTTGCTGGGCGGTTTGCGCCAGTTTGTCCTGAACGTTCTGGGGCAGGGTAATCACTTCAACACCATATTCCGCCTGGGCTTTCGCCAGCGCCAGCTGTTCCTTGTACTGGTACTCGTTGGTGCGCACCCAGAACTGTTCGGCGAGGGCGTCCTTGACGATTTTCTGCATGTCTTCCGGCAGTTTGTCCAGGGCTTTCTGGCTGACAATGATCACGTCGGTGCCGGCGATGTTGAGCGGGGGCTTGACATGATACTTGGCCACTTCATACAGGCCCATGCTGAGTGCACCCTGGGAAGCACCCCAGTGAGCGCCGTCGACAATGCCCGAGTCCAGGGCGGAATACAGCTCGCTGCCCGGGATGTAGGAGGCGGCGGCACCGGCTTCGGTCAGGAAGGTTTGCAGGGCACCGGAGGAACGGATCTTCAGGCTGGTGAAGTCTTCCCAACTGTTGATTGGCTTCTTGACCACCATTTCGGTGGGATAGACCTTGTCGGTTGCCCAGTAAACACCGTATTGCGCCGCTTCTTCCCGGAGCATGGCCTCAAAGCCCATGTTCTGATGAAAATAGGCCGCTTCCCAGACGTTGCGGAAGGCAAATGGCAGACCGGAAGCAATGCCGGCCAGGGACATCTTGTCCTGGGCGTAGGACGGGGAAATGGTGCCCATTTCCAGGATGCCCCGGCTGACGGCGTCAAAGGTGTCTTTCGCCTTGAACAGCGCCCCGGCTTCAAACAGTTCCAGCTTCAGGCGGCCATCGGTACGTTCTTCGAGTACCCGCTTGAGCCGTATCAGACTGTCGGTGTAGGAGCTGCTGGAGCCGGGCCAGTGGGACTGGACCTTCCAGGTAACGGTGTCCTGGGCAGCGGCGGGCGTGGCAGCCAGAGTGGCCGACAGGCCGAGGGTCAGTGCCGAGGCAAAGACGGTCAGTTTTCTTCGGGCGTTGGTAAGCAGAGTCATGGCTGGGCCTCATTCGTTGTTGTGTTTGTGCATTGGTGCATTAGTGGCTTTTTGTTTATGACCAATGGATCTTTTCGAGTTTCACTGTGCAGAACTGATGACTGCATGGTGAATCGTGGTTCTCTGAATCTAACACATGTCTTGTTTTTTGCAATAGGACGTTAAGCACTCATTTATTACCGTTTGTTTTGAAGGATAGTCCACGGATTGATATCCGGCAGAATGGCCGGCTGGCTATGGGCTGTGTACTCAGGCTTCGGGCCAATAGGGCGCCCGAAGTTCCCGTTTCAGCACCTTGCCGATGGCGGACCGGGGCAGCGTGGTGCGGAACTCGATGGCCGCGAGGCGCTGGGTTTTGCCCAGTTGCCGGTTGGCCCATTCCAGTATCGTGGTTTCGGATGCGTTCTGGCCGGGGCGCAGCACCACCAGGCCCAGCGGCGTTTCCCCCCACGGATCGCTGGGGATGCCAATCACCGTGGCGTCTGCCACTGCCGGGTGTGCCAGCAACACCTTTTCCAGGTCCACCGGGTAGACGTTGAAACCGCCGGAAATGATCATGTCCTTGCGGCGGTCAAGGATGTAGATAAAGCCGTCTTCGTCGACTCGCCCCATGTCACCGCTGCGGTAGAACATCTCGCCCTGCGGGCTGGTCCAGAGCATGTCCCGGGTCTGTTGGGGGCGATTTACGTAGCCGCGCATCATGGAAATGGCGCGGCCGACGAGTTCGCCCGTTTCACCCTGGGGCAGTTCCTGGTCATCCTCGCCAATCACCCGGACCTCGGCACCCTCGGTGGGAATGCCCACCGAGTCCCATTTATGGGGGTGCGCGGCGCAGTCGAGGCTGGTGGAGATGCCACCCTCGGTCAGGCCGTACACTTCCCGGAGGTTGCCGGGCCATCGGGCCATGGCATCGGCAATCACCGGGGATCGCAACGGCGCACTGGTGCAGAGTTTCAGCCTGAAGCTGGTGAGGTCAAAGCGGTCGAAATCCGGCACCGCCAGAATCCGCTGGACCTGCACGGGTACCAGCATGGCGTGGGTCACCCGGTGCTTTTCGGCGAGCGCCAGGAATTCCCGGGCATTGAATTTCGCCATCAGTACCAGGGTGCCGCCGTGATAGAGCGTGGGGAGCACCGAGACCAGGGTGGTGTTGGAGTAGAGCGGCGTGGATACCAGGTTGATGGCATCGCCGTCCAGCCCGTAGCGGCTCATTCGCACCATTTGCCGCTGGCGGAAGCGGTAGTCGTGCAGAATGCCCTTGGGGGTGCCCGTGGTGCCGGAGCTGTAAATAATGTTGAAGGGGTGGTCCAGGGTAACCGGCTCCGGGCGGGCGGTGGTGGTGGCTTGCGCCAACCAGTCCGCGAGTTCGCACCCGGCACCGTCCATCGGGCTGCCCAGGCTGATAATACGCTCCGCCGGCATGTCGGTAAGGTGCTCCCGCAAGGCCGCGAGCAGCGCCTGGTGCTGACCGGAGACGAACAGGAATCGCGCCTGGCAATCCGCCACCATCATCGCCAGTGCCTCGGCGCTGGCCATGCCGGACAGTGGCACCATGCAGCCTCCGGCCACCAGCGTGCCCAGAAACAGGGCCACATCGTCGCGGCGGGTTCCGGACAGAGCCGCTACGGACTCTCCCGGTTGCAGCCCCGCTTCCCGCAACCGGTTGGCAATACGATTGACTTGTTCCAACAGGCCGCGCCAATCCAGAGTGCCCTGGTCATCCATCAGCGCCGGGTGGTTACCCCGGGTATTGGCGTAGTGCTGGATACGATGGCCGATGGCGTCCATGGCCTCGTGGGGATCGACCGGTGCGTAAACGGGCATATCTGGTTTCTCGCTTTTCATTTTTGGCCTCTCCGGTGTTACCGTGTTTTATCTAGTGAAATTAACTTCCGAATATATTGACTCAAAACCGGAAGGCGTGACAAATTAACTGAATGTATAGACCCCAACACCATCAACAACAATGAGACAGTCCGGGGAGTATCGGTATGGGACGGTTTGATCAACGGGTGGCCATTGTGACCGGCGCGGGCAGCGGCATAGGCCGGGCGACAGCGTTAAGGCTGGCCCGGGAAGGGGCGTCGGTGGTGATGGCCGATACCTCGGAAGCCGGCTTGCTGGAAACCGAAAACGGCTTGCCGGAGGGGGCTGAGTGCCTCCGGCGGCTGGTGGACGTGGCGGACGAGGCCCAGGTGGCGGCCCTGGTGAGTGACACCCTGGGCGCCTTCGGCCGGATCGACATCCTGTGCAACATCGCGGGAATCGCCAGCACCGGCACCGGCCACCCGCCGGTGACCGGCAACGAACGTGCTGAATGGGACCAGGTACTGGCGGTGAACCTGGTAGGCACCATGCTGCTGATCAAGCACGTGGCCCCGCACATGCAGGCGCGCAAGCTGGGTGCCATCGTCAACACCGCCTCGGTGGCGGGCATTCGGTCCGGTGCCGGCGGCAATGCCTACAGTGCTTCCAAGGCGGGGGTGATCAACCTGACCATGACGGCTGCCTGTGACCTGGGCGGCGACAACGTGCGGGTGAACGCCGTGTGCCCGGGCCTGGTGGAAACCGGCATGACCCGCGCGGTGTTCGACTACGCCCGGGCCAATGAGAAGGCCCATAAGCTCGGCGCCCGTTGTGAACTGCGCCGGTATGGCGACCCGGAAGAGATCGCTGCCGCTATCCTGTTTCTTGCCAGTGATGATGCCAGTTACATCACCGGCCAGGCATTGCCCGTGGACGGCGGCAACACCGCCTCCCTGAACCTGCCAGGAATGAAAGTGTAATGAGTGAGCATGAATCCCTGTTTACCGATGGCAAAGACCTGCCGGGCTTTCACAGCCTGCTGGGGTATCGCCAGGCCTCGTGGGAAGAGAACGAAGCCGTGATTGAGCTGGAACTGCAGCCCCGGCACCTGAATCTGGGCGGGGTGATCCACGGCGGTGTCCTCACCTCCCTGCTGGACATCGTGCTGGCCCAGGCCGGCACCTATTGCCCCTACCCCGGGCGGATGCGCAAGGCCATTACCCTGTCCCTGACCACCACCTTCACCGGTCAGTGTTCCGGCGGCACTATCCGGGTCACCGGTCGTAAACGTGCCGGCGGCACCCGCATATTCAACAGTACCGGCGAGGTTCACGACGACCAGGGCAACCTGCTGGCCATCGCCGAGGGTACCTTCCGGATCCGGTCCGGCAGTGACAAACCGGAGGGCGTCCCGGTCTGACGGAACGGCCCCCGACTCAATACCAACATCATCAAGAGGAAGCAGACATGTTTGAGCTGTCTGACAAGGCGAAAACACTGCAGGCGCAGTTACACGAATTCATGGATGCCTACATTTATCCGAATGAACACAAGCACCATGAGCAGGTTGAGCAGGCAGAGAACCGCTGGGCGCCGGTGCCCATCGTGGAGGAACTGAAGGTGAAGGCGAAAACCGCCGGCCTGTGGAACCTGTTCCTGCCGGAAAGTGAATTCGGCGCCGGCCTGACCAACTACGAATACGCCCACCTGTGTGAGGTCATGGGCCGCTCTGCCATGGCGCCGGAAGTCTTCAACTGTTCCGCGCCGGACACCGGCAACATGGAAACCATTGCCCGCTACGGTAATAAAGAGCAGCAGGAGACCTGGCTGAAGCCGTTGCTGGCTGGCGAGATCCGCTCCTGCTTCTCCATGACCGAGCCGGACGTGGCGTCCTCCGATGCCACCAACATTGCCTGCGAGATTCGTCGTGACGGCGATGAGTATGTGATCAACGGTCGCAAGTGGTGGTCGTCCGGGGCCATGACCACCACCGCCAAAATTGCCATTGTCATGGGCAAGACCGATCCGGACGCCGAGAAGCACAAGCAGCAGTCGATGATTCTGGTGCCGCTGGACACGCCGGGTGTGAAGATGATCCGCCCGCTGACCGTATTTGGCTATGACCATGCGCCCCACGGCCACGCCGAGATCC